>CAVCPR010000062.1:0-16064 GCA_963604235.1 Anaerovoracaceae bacterium
TAGATGCCTCAATCCTATTTCCCGATTCGTGCAATAATAGGCCTATCTTATTTCCCGATTCGTGCAGTGGAGGTTGCCGATGTTGCGTCGTAAAGTAACAAAACGGCTGATGGACTGGAAAGGCGCTTCGCAAAAGGCCATGCTTGTGACCGGTGCGCGCCAGATTGGTAAAAGCTACGCAATCCGCGAATTCGGGAAAACAGAATACGCCTGCTATTTTGAGGCGAACTTGCTGCTGGACAAAACCGCGAAAGAGGCCCTGGCCGGCGCTATGGATGCGCTCGATTTCGTCAACCGCGTCGCTTTGCTTTCCGACCAGCCGCTTATCGAGGGCGACACCCTTATTTTCATCGACGAGATACAGGAGTACCCCGAAATCGTCACGCTCATGACGGCCCTGACAGAGGACGGACGCTACTCGTTCATCTTCTCGGGCTCGATGTTAGGCACCGAGTTCAAGGGAATATCGTCGTTTCCCGTGGGCTATGTCGACCAACTGGTCATGCATCCGATGGACTTCGAGGAGTTTTGCTGGGCGATCGGCATTGAGCAGCGCTTTCTCGATCAGATTCGTGAATGCTTGCGTTCGCGCTCTTCGGTGGAGGGGTATCTGCACGACATCATGATGCGCAACTATCGCGCCTACATGGTGGCCGGCGGTATGCCCGAGGTGGTTCAGAAGTACGTGGATTCCGGCTACTCACTCGCAGAAGTGCGTGCGATGCAAACATTGCTGGTACAGCAATATGCCCAGGACATCGGCAAATATGCGGGGAGCCGCTCCTTCGAGGTTCGTGCGATTTTCGACCAAATTCCCGTGCAGCTCGAAGGCGACACGCGTCGCTTCAAGTTGTCGTCGCTGCGCCAGGCTGCGCGCATGGATTCGTTTCACCACGACTTTTTGTGGCTGGTGAATGCGGGCGTCGGCCTTCAGGTTCACCAGGCGACGGAGGCCCGCTGCCCGCTGAAACGCACGGAGCAGGTTTCGAAGTTCAAGCTGTACCAGTCTGACACGGGCATGCTGGTGTCGCGCTACCCGCAAAGTGCGGCGCGCTCGATTTACCTTGATTGGAAGGATCCGAATTTCGGCGGCGTGTACGAGAACGTGGTTGCCCAAGAGCTCGCCGCTCTGGGCATTTCTCTGTGGTATTACCAGGCGAAACGGGTTGGCGAGGTGGATTTCCTCATGGAGGGGAAGGGCGGTAAGGTGGTGCCCATCGAGGTGAAGTCGGGCAAAAGGGTGCGGGCGCATGCGGCGCTGGACCATCTGCTGGATCTTCGCGAGTACAGAATTCCGGAAGCTATGGTGCTGTCGCGGAACAATCTCTCGCAGGAGGGACGCGTCACGTATGCGCCGCTGTATATGACATTTTGTTTGGACGAATTGACGGAGGCGGAATCCGACGACTTTTCCTTTGCGCCGGCGCTGCCTTAAGGGGCGAGGGCCCCAAAGCAAAAGCGGCACCCCCTTGAGGTGCCGCTTTTGCGGGTTGGTTTTGATTGCCGGCCGCCTCGCCGCCGGCAACCTACTGGCCGCCGGCAGTCTGCCGTCGGCCTCGCGTTCCTTACAAGCAGGCCGAGCAGTTCGTCTCGTCGCCGAACAGCAGGTCGTGCTCGACGCCGTCGAGCGCATCGCGCGCCTGGTCACGCAGGTTGTTCATGCCGGAAAGGAACTGGCGGTACAGCACCAGCGTCAGGTAGCGGCCCATGCAGGTCAGCGTCAGCTCGCGATCGTTGTCCACCTCGAAGGCGCCGTGCGCGCGGTAGAACGCCATCTCGGCGGGCAGCAGGTGCTCCATGCTGCAGCCGAACTGCTTCTCGAAATCGCGCTTGTCCAGGCGCAGTTGGTACAGGTGCAGCAGGAAGTAATAGCGCGCCAGGTCGCGCTTGGACATGACGCACTTGCCCATGATGGACATGTGCCCGGCCTCGATGGCCTCGTTGTACTCGGCGAGGCTGAACGTGTTCACGTACAGCGCGCCGTTAAGGTGCGTGATCGACCCCGACCCGATTGCGGGATACTCGTTGTAGGCCACCTGCAGCTCCTCGGCGTACAGGTCATGGTCGTGCACGCCCTCGCCGTTTAAGCGGTTGAAAGTCCAGATGGTGTCGCGGCTGAAGAAGGGCTTGTCGCCGCCGGTCAGCACCTCGTCGAGGATGCGGTAGTAGCGGAATTCCCGGTCATAGTCCATGTTGCCGAGCGACTTCTCCATCTTGCGGGTGGTGGCGTTGGACACGTACAGCGGGCTGAACGTGGTCTGGCGCGCGCCGCAGGTGACGATCTTCTCCAGGTCGTTGATGAGGATGTCCTCGGTCTGGCTCGGGAAGTTGAAGATCATGTCCACGTTGATGGAGTCGAAGTAGGGCGCGGCCTGCCCGATGCGCTCGAAGATCTCCTCGCCGCTGCCGTACTTCTTGTAGCGGTCCATCTGCTTGAGCAGGTCGTTGTTGAAGCTCTGCACGCCCACGCTCAGGCGCTGCACGCGGCCCTGCAGCTCGGACAGATAGGGCTCGACCAGGTGGTTCGGGTTGGTCTCCACGCCCACTTCCTTGATATGGAAGTTGTCGCGCGCCAAGTCGATGGTCTCGCACAGCTCGTCGAGCAGGATGGTCGGGGTGCCGCCGCCGAAGTACAGCGTCTCGAAATCCCAGCCGCGCTCCTTGAGCATCATCATCTCGCGGCGCAGGTTTTGAAAGTACGGGCGCGCGATGTCCTCGCGGAACACGTAGCGGTTGAAGCTGCAGTAGGGGCAAAGCACCTGGCAGAACGGTACGTGCAGGTAGAGCATGTACTTCATGCCGGGCTTCGGCTCCGGGAAGAAGTGCTCGTCGGTCGGCTTCAAATCAAGGTGCTTCTTGGTCATCCCCTTGACCAAGTTCGTCAGAAATCGTTCGGAAAGCAAGTTTGTCCTCCATACATCCAAACGTCGAAAATCGGTGAGTGACCATCATAGAGCTTTTAACGGTAGTTGCGGCCCTCATGGGCAAAGTGGGGAAAATGATGGTCGGCTTCCACATTTTCGGCTGCCGACTGCTTGTTGCCGAAACCGCCCCAGCGCGCCCGCGTCCGCCTTCGCCTTCGTGGCCCAACTTCGTTCGAGCGGCCGCATCTTTCATGTTTCGTTCTTGTTACGGGATGCGGTATAGTGGTGCTTCCGTGAATTCTCATGAGGCCGAGCACCAACGCGCAGGTGGCGAAGCCCATTCCCGGCGATTCCGAGCAGCCCGACGCACGTGCGGGCCGGCGCCTTCACGGTTTCGGTCCACCATTGCGAAAAGGGGAAAGAATGGACTTCAACACGTGGCTCATCGAGCTCACCGGCGAAATTGACACCTTCATGTACACCTATATCCTGCTGATATTGCTGGTCACGGTGGGCATCTACTTCACCATCCGCACGCGCGGCGTGCAAATCCGCTTCATCGGCGACATGTTCCGCCAGCTCACCGAGAAGAAGCATGTCGAAGGCGAGCGCTCCATCTCGTCGTTCCAGGCGTTGATGGTTTCCACCGCCTCCCGCGTGGGCACGGGCAACATCGCGGGCGTGGCCACGGCCATCGCCACGGGCGGCCCGGGCGCGGTGTTCTGGATGTGGCTCATGTCCATCATCGGCGCGGCTTCGGCGTTTATCGAGTCGACGCTCGCGCAGATCTGGAAGGTGCGCGGGCTGGACGGCGAATTCCGCGGCGGCCCGGCCTACTACATCCATCAGGCGCTCGGCAGCCGCAAGCTCGGCGTGCTGTTCAGCGTGCTGCTCATCCTGTGCTTCGCGTTCGGCTTCAACGGCCTGCAGGCCTTCAACGCCTGCAGCGCGCTCGAGTACTACATCCCCGACTACCAGACCAACGGCGTCGCCATTGCGGCGGGCTTGGGACTCGTGGTGTTCACCGCCGGCGTCATCTTCGGCGGCACGAAGCGCATCAGCGTCATCACGTCGCTCATCGTGCCGGTCATGGCGCTTGCCTACATCGCCATCGCGCTGTGGACCACGATCGCCAACATCACGTGGCTTCCCGCCGTGTTCGGCCTCATGTTCCAAAGCGCGTTCGACGTCGATTCCATCTTCGGCGGGTTTGCCGGCTCGGTGGTCATGCTGGGCATCAAGCGCGGCCTGTACTCCAACGAGGCCGGCATGGGCTCGGCCCCGAACGCCGCCGCCACCGCGAGCGTGTCGCATCCCTGCAAGCAGGGCCTGGTGCAGAGCCTGTCCGTCTACATCGACACGCTGCTCATCTGCACGTGCTCGGCGATGATGGTGCTCGTGTTCTACGTGCAGGACCCCGCCACTGCCGAGACGCTCAACGGCATGCCGCTCGTGCAAATGGCCGTGAACAACTCCGTGGGCCCGATCGGCATCCACTTCATCACGTTCGCCATTTTCATGTTCGCGTACTCCAGCCTCATCGGTAACTACTTCTACGCCGAGAGCAACTTCCGCTTCATCAAGAACGACAGCAAGGCGGCGCTCATCATCTTCCGCCTGGCGTGTTTGGTCATCATCTTCTTCGGCGCGGTGAACAGCTTCGATTTGGCATGGAACCTCGCCGACATCTTCATGGGCCTCATGGCGCTGATGAACCTGATCGCCATCCTGCTTTTGGGCAAGTGGGCGCTCGCGGCGCTGAAGGACTACTCCGAGCAGCGCGCCGCCGGCAAGGACCCGGTGTTCGTGGCCGAGAATATCCCCGGCCTGCCCGCGACCGATTGCTGGCACCTCGAGGAGGTGCAGACCTTCGGCACCGGCCCGGTGAAGGAATACTTCGAGGAAGCCATAGACGCCGAAGTGAACGACACGGCGAAATAGGAGCTGGCGAAGCGGGGGAGCAGGCGGGATCCGGCTGGCGGAAGGCGCCGGTGAGACCTGTCTAGCTGGCCTTGGCTGACGAGATGGGACTGGCGAAGCGAGCCCGGCATTGCGCCGGGCTCGCTTTCTTTTGCCGACTGCCGCGTGCGGAAATCGACTTTCGTTTGCGGCGTCGGCCTTGTGCGCTTAGTATGCTCTGAAAGAAAACGGGTTGCTTTATCACTCTACTGTGCTAAAGTGGCAACCATCGAAAGGCGCGCCGCGCGAGCGGCGCGGCGAAACGTAAGCAGCGCGCGGCGGAGCAAGCCGTGCGACGAGAGCTACGCGGTGCAAGCCGCGCCCCGCGCCCACGCGTAACGCGCACCGTGGGCGCACCCCTAAAACCAACCTACGCGAAAGGCGGGATGAGAAGGATGAATTACGTGACGCCGTCGGGATTCCGCGACGTGCTGACCGACGAGGCGGTGCTGCGCGAGCAGGCCGCCGGCGCGGTGCTGGCGAACATGGCGGGCAAGGGCTACCTGCCCGTTGAGACGCCCACGCTCGAGGTGATGGATGTCATGGCCGCCGGCGGTCGTCTGCCGGGCATGCCGTTCAAGTTCTTCGATGCGCGCGGCGACCTTCTGACCATGCGCCCCGACGTCACGCTGCAGATCGCCCGCATGTGCGCCACGCGCCTGGCCGGCCAGCCCGGCCCGTTCCGCTTCCGCTACATGCAGCGCGTGTTCCGCGAGGTGGAAGGGCAAACCCAGGCCGAGCCGCGCGAGACCACGCAGATGGGCGTCGAGCTCATCGGCGACGCCACGGCGGCCGCCGACGCCGAGGTCGTGGGGCTTCTGGCCGAGTCGCTGCAGCTCGCGGGCGTGCGCACGTTCAAGATCGCGCTCGCCTCGGTGGGCGTGCTGCGTGCGCTCCTGGCCGCAAGCGGGGCGACTCCCGCATGGCGCCAGGCCGTGCTCGACGCCTACCACGCCTCCAACTTCGTCACGCTCGACGAGCTGACCGCGCCCGAGGGGTCGCAGGGCGTGCCGCCGGTATTCGCGCAGGCCATCGGGCGTTTGGCGCGCATCCGCGGCGGCCGCGCGGCCATCGACGAGGTGCGTGCGCTCGTGGCGCCGCTCGGCTGCGAGGACGGGCTCGACAGCCTCACGCAGGCCTGCGACCTGCTGGCCGAGCAGGGCCTTGCCGAGAGCATCCAGATCGATTTCTCGGTCATGAGTTCGTTCGATTACTACACCGGCATCGTGTTCGAGGCCTACGCGCCGGGCATGGGCGCCCCGCTCGGCTCGGGCGGGCGCTACGACAACACCATCGGCGCCTACGGCGAGGATCGCCCGGCTGCCGGTTTCGCGTTCTTCCTGGAGCGCGCCATGGCCGCCGCCGCGCTGTCCGACGAACGCGCCGCCCGTGCAGGGGCCGATCTCGCCGACCCCGCCGCCGCGCCCGACGAGCGCCCGCTGCGCATCGCGGTGCCGAAGGGGTCGCTCAACGCCGACGCCATCGCGTGCCTCGCGGCCTGCGGCCTCGACGTCACGGGCCTGGCGAACCCCGGCCGCCAGCTGATCATCCGCAACCCCGGCGTCGAGTACATCATCGTGCGCCCCTCCGACGCCCCTGCGTTCGTGGAGCTCGGCGCGGCCGACTGCGGCATCTGCGGCGAGGATTCCCTGCTTGAAGCCCAGCCCGACGTGGTGGAGCTCGCCGATTTGAAGTTCGGCGCCTGCCGCTTCATCGTGGCCGAGCCCGCCGGCGCCGCCGAGGCGACCGCCGAGCACTACCGCCGCTTAGGCTCCATCCGCATTGCCACGAAGTACCCCAACATCACGCGTGCACATTATGCGAAGACGGGCACCCAGGTCGAGATCGTGAAACTTCACGGCAACATCGAGCTGGCACCATTGACGGGATTGGCCGAGCGCATCGTCGACATCACGGCCACCGGCACCACGCTGCGCGAGAATAACCTGGTCATCGTCGAGGACGTGCTTTCCTCGACGGCCCGCTTCTTCGCGAACTCCTGCTCTCTGGCAACCGATGGGCGCGTGGTGGAGCTGGCCGAGCGCATGCGCGCCGGCGCCGCGGCAGGCAAGTGGGAGGCCACGGTCATCGCCGGCGGCGTGCAATCGCCGACGGGCGCGGGCGGAACGCTGGCGGCAACCGACGAGGGCCCAGCCGAAAAGCAATAACCGCCCCGGCATGGTAAACTTGCGAAATCGCAGGTGAAGCAAATGATTCGACGCCGCTCGCACCAAGGCGGGCGGCGCCGTGCGAACCCTTAACGAAGCAAAACGGACACGGCAATCAGAAAGAAGGAATCATGCGTCGCGTCATTCTCAATACAGACGAGCAGTTCTCCAACAAGCACCTCAAGCGCACGGGCGCGTTCAACGCGAAGGCGATGGCCGCCGCGACGAGCATCATCGAGCAGGTGCGCGAGCAGGGCGACGCGGCCCTGCGCGAGCTGACCGCGAAATTCGACGGCGTCGAAATCGATGACTTCCGCGTGCCGGCCGAGGCCATCGCCGCCGCGGCCGAGCAGGTGGACGCCGCCACCGAGGCCGCGCTCGTGAAGGCCGCCAAGCAGATTCGCGAATTCCATGAGCGCCAGGTCAAGCAGTCCTGGTTCAGCGTGCGCGAGGACGGCGCGCTCGTCGGCGCGAAGGTCACCCCGCTCGAAAGCGTCGGCATCTACGTTCCGGGCGGCCGCGCGCTGTATCCCTCGACCGTGCTCATGAACGCCCTGCCCGCCGCCGTCGCCGGCGTCGAGCGCATCGTGTGCGTCACCCCGCCCACCAAGGACGGCACCATCGACCCGGTCGTGCTCGAGGCATGCCGCCTGGCCGGCGTCACGGAGATCTACACCGTCGGCGGCGCGCAGGCCGTGGCCGCGCTCGCGTACGGCACGGAATCCATCGAGCCGGTCGCGAAGATCACCGGCCCGGGCAATGCGTTCGTGGCCGCCGCGAAGAAGATCGTCTCCGGCGACGTGGGCATCGACATGATCGCCGGCCCCTCCGAGGTGTGCGTCGTCGCCGATGAGACGGCCGACCCGGCGATGGTCGCCATCGACCTCATGGCGCAGGCCGAGCATGACCCGCTGGCAAGCTGCTACCTGGTCACCTTCGACGAGGCCTACGCCGACGCGGTCGAGGCCGCCATCGAGGGCCACATGAAGCAGTCCACGCGTGCGGAAATCACCACGGCATCCCTCGCCGATCAGGGCCTCGTCGTCATCTGCGACTCCATGGCGCAGGCCATCCAGTCCGTCAACGTCATCGCGCCCGAGCACCTCGAGCTGCACTTCGACGGCGCGATGGAGCAGCTCGGCGCCATTCGCAACGCCGGCGCCATCTTCGTGGGCGAGTGGACCCCGGAGGCCATCGGCGACTACGTGGCCGGCCCGAACCACACGCTGCCCACCGGCGGCACCGCGCGCTACGCCAGCCCGCTTTCCACCGACGAGTTCATCAAGCACTCGAGCGTCATCCAGTACTCGGCGGCCTCGCTTGCCAACGATGCCGACGCGGTGATCGCCATCGCCCGTCACGAGGGCCTGTGGGCGCACGCCCGCAGCGTCGAGCTGCGCAAGAACCTGGTGGAGACCGGCAACATCTATGGCTTGGAGGGCGCGGATGAATAGCGTTCGCGCATCGGCGCCGCAGCTGGCCGACATCACGCCTTACGACCCGAAATACCTGCCGGCCGAGGCGTACCTGTCGGCGAACGAGAACCCTTCCGACATCGCCGCGGAAATTCGCCAGGAAGTGAAGCGCGAGCTGAACAAGGTCGCCTTCAACCGCTATCCCGATCCTTTGGCCAACGAGCTGCGCGACATGATCGCCGCGGCGAACGGACTTGACCGCGACCAGGTGCTTTTGGGCAACGGCGGCGACGAGCTGCTGTTCAACATCGCGCTGGCCTACGGAGGCCCGGGGCGCAAGTTCCTCAACATGCCGCCGACGTTCTCGGTGTACGAGAACAACGCGCAGCTGACGAACACCGAGGTGGTCAACGTCCCGCGCCGCGCCGATTACTCCATCGACGAGGAGGCGGTGCTCGCGCGCGTGGCGCAGGGCGATATCGACTACGTCATCGTGACCAGTCCGAACAACCCCACGGGCGACCTTGCCGACGACCGCTTCGTGCTGAAGCTGCTCGACGCCACCGACGCGCTCGTCATGGTCGACGAGGCCTACTTCGAGTTCTCGCGCGGCACCATGCGCCCGTATCTGGCGCAGCACAAGAACCTCATCATCCTGCGGACGTTTTCCAAGGCGTTCTCGCTCGCGGGCGTGCGCATGGGCTACCTGCTGGGAAATGCCGAGGTCATCCGCGAGTTCATCAAGGTGCGCCAGCCGTATTCGGTCGACGCCGTCTCGCAGGCCATCGCGCGCGTCGTGTATCGCAACCGCGCGAAGTTCGAGCACAGCATCATGCAGATCATCGACGAGCGCACGCGCGTGTTCGAGGAACTGCAGAAGATCGAGGGCGTTACCGCGTACCCGTCGCACGCGAACTACATCCTGTTCCGCATGGACGGCGCCGACGTGGCGTGGCAGAAGCTCTATGACCGCGGCATCCTGGTGCGCGACTTCAGCCATGCGCCGCAGCTGGAGATGTGCCTGCGCGTCTCCATCGGCAGCCCCGAGGAGAATGATCGCTTCCTGGGCGCCCTGCGCGAGATCGCGGCGGAATAGAAGCTGCTGGGGAAGGGTGCGAATGCCCCTGGTCTGGGGCGCGTCCGCGGGGCCGCGCCGGTCGCGTGCCGGGCGCATCCGCATCTGCGAGAAAGGTGATTCACATGAGTGAGCGCGTTGCGCGCATCTGCCGCACGACGAAGGAGACCGACATCGATCTGTCGCTCGATCTCGACGGCGCCGGCACCACCGACGTCGAAACGGGCATCGGGTTCTTCGACCACATGCTGACGGCGTTCGGCCGCCACGGCCTGTTCGACCTGTCGGTGAGCGCCAAGGGCGATCTCGAGGTTGACGGGCACCACACCGTCGAGGACGTGGGCATCGTCATGGGGCAGGCGTTCGCGCAGGCTCTGGGCGACAAGCGCGGCATCAGGCGTTTCGGCGACATCGCGCTGCCCATGGACGAGGCGCTCATCCAGGTGGCGGTCGACATCTCCGGGCGCGGCGCGCTGTTCTGGGACGCGCAGGTGCCGCCGGTGATGGTGGGCGCGTTCGACGCGACGCTGGCGAAGGAGTTCTTCATCGCGTTCGCCGCCAACGCGGGCGTGACGCTGCACATTCGCGAGCTTGCGGGCGAGAACACGCATCATGTCGTCGAGGGCATGTTCAAGGCCGTCGCGCGCGCGATGCGCCAGGCCTGCGAGCCCGATCCGCGCGCAGGCGATGCGCTGCCCTCGACGAAGGGCATGCTGTAGGGGGGGCGCCGCTCGGGCGCTCCGGATTTTCTTGCGGGGCTGGTAGCGTTCCCGTCGGGGCGGTTTGTTGGCGTTGCCGAGCGGGCTTGCGCCGGCTTTCGCTTTCGCTTCCGCTTCCGCACCTGCGCTCGCTTTTGCGAGTACCGATTACTGGAAAGGTTCTTATGATCGCTGTCGTTGACTATAAGAAGGGCAACCTGCTCTCCGTCGAGCGCGGTTTGCGTGCCGTCGGCGGCGACGCCCGCATCACCGACGATGCCGCCGAGATCGCGGCCGCCGACGCCATCGTGCTTCCCGGTGTCGGGGCGTTTGCGGATGCCGTCGCCACTATGAACGAGCTGGGGCAGATGGACGCCATCCGCTCGCGCGTGGCGGCCGGCGTGCCGTTTTTGGGCATCTGCCTGGGTTTGCACTTGCTGTTCGCGGAGGGGACCGAGGGCGCGCCCGCCGCGGGAAACCCGCGCGGCCTGGGCATCCTCGAGGGCTGCGTGGACCGCATGCCGTCGGTTGACGCCGAGGGACGCGCCTTCAAGGTTCCGCATGTCGGTTGGAACACGGTCGAGTTCGTCGCTGCGGGCGCGGGCGAAGGCGACGTCGCGGCTGCGGCCGCGCCGGCTTCGCCGTGCCCCCTGTTCGCCGGCATCCCCTCCGGAACCTATTTCTACTTCACGCACAGCTATATCGCCCCGGCGACCGTCGCCGCCGTGGCCACGACCACGCACAGCGTCGCGTTCCCGTGCGCCGTGCAGCGCGGCAACGTCTTCGGCCTGCAGTTCCATCCCGAGAAGAGCTCGGATGCCGGGGCGCAGGTGCTGCGCAATTTCGTCGACCTCGCGGCGGTGGCAAGGCCGTCCGCGTCAAATTAGGAGGGAAGCCATGTATCTGCTTCCGGCAATCGACATCCTGGGCGGCAAGGCCGTTCGCCTGGCGAAAGGCGACTATGCCCAGGTCACCGTTTACAACGACGACCCCGTGGCGCAGGCGCGCGTTTTCGAGGAGGCCGGCGCCACCTGGGTGCACGTGGTCGATCTCGACGGCGCGCGCACGGGCGAGCCCGCCAACATCGCCATCGTCGAGCGCATCGTGCGCGAGACGTCGCTGTCGGTCGAAATCGGCGGCGGCATCCGCAGCCTGGATACGCTCAAGCGCCTGGCGGACGTGGGCGCGGCGCGCATGGTGCTCGGAACCGCGCTCGTGAACGACCCCGACTTGGCCCGCGCCGCCGTCGCCGCGGTGGGCGGCGACCGTCTGACCGCCGGCATCGACGCCAAGGGCGGGGAAGTGGCCGTTTCCGGTTGGATCGAGGGTTCGGGCGTTGCCGCGACCGACCTGGCTCACGCGATGGGGCAGGCCGGTTTTATGCACGTGGTGTACACCGACATTGCTCGCGACGGCATGCAGACCGGCGTCGATCCCGCGGCCTACGTGGCCATGGCCGAGGCGTTCGGGCATCCCGTCATCGCCTCGGGCGGCGTGGCGAGCGTGGCCGATATCAGGAACTTGGCCCAGGTGGCGCAAAGCATCGAGGGCGTTATCACCGGACGCGCCGTCTACGAGGGGACGCTCGACGTCGCCGAGGGCGTCGCGGCCTGCAAGGAGGCTTCGCATGCTTGCTAAACGAGTTATCCCCTGCATGGACGTCAAGGACGGGCGCGTGGTCAAGGGCGTCAACTTCGTGAACCTGCGCGACGCGGGCGACCCCATCGAGCTGGCGCAGCGCTACGACGAGCAGCGCGCCGACGAAGTGATCTTCCTCGACATCACCGCCACGAGCGACAAGCGCGAAACCACGGTCGACCTGGCCAGCCGCGCGAGCGCCAACCTGCACCTGCCGTACTGCGTGGGCGGCGGCTTCCGCAGCGTCGCCGACATTCGCCGCATGATCGCGGCCGGCGCCGACAAGGTGTCGGTCAACAGCGCCGCCGTGGCGAATCCCGAACTCATCACGGAAGCGGCTGCCGCGTTCGGCACCCAGGCGATCCTGTGCGCCATCGATGCGAAGCAGTGCGCGGGCAATCCCAACAAGTGGGAGGTCTACGTGCACGGCGGGCGCACGGCGACGGGCATCGATGCGGTTGAATGGGCCGCCGAGGCGGCGCGCCGCGGCGCGGGCGAGATCCTGCTGACCAGCATGGATCGCGACGGCAGCAAGGACGGCTTCGACTGCGCGCTCACCCGCGCGGTTGCGCGCGCGGTGGATATCCCGGTCATCGCCTCGGGCGGCGTGGGCAAGCTGGAGCACTTCGCCGAGGGCATCATCGAGGGCGAGGCCGACGCGGTGCTCGCGGCCAGCGTCTTCCACTTCGGCGAGTTGACGGTGCGTCAAGTGAAGGAATACATGCGCGCCCAAGGCATCCCCGTGCGGCTGTAGCCTCTGCGCCGAGAACGGGCGTTTGCCGGGGCGTTGTCGTCTGTAGTTCCGTTATTGGCCTTGCAGCCGATGCCGGTTGTTCTCCCCCTGGCAACCCTGCGCATCGGCGGTTGAGAATGCGCGCTTTCACTCGAAAGGACCCCTCATGAACGTGGAGATTCCTGAGCTCAAGTACAACGATGCCGGCCTTATCCCCTGCATCGTGCAGGACGCGGATACGCGCGAGGTGCTCATGATGGCGTGGATGAACGCCGAAAGCCTGGCGCTTACGCTCGAGCGCGGCGAGACGGTGTTCTGGAGCCGCAGCCGTCATGAGCTGTGGCACAAGGGCGCGACCAGCGGGAATACGCAGAAAATCACCGAGCTGCGCTACGACTGCGACGCCGACACGCTGCTGGCCCTCGTGCATCCGGCCGGCCCCGCCTGCCACACCGGCGAAGCCACCTGCTTCTTCCGGACCCTGGCAAGTTTCGAATAAGTTGCGCGTTAGACCGGAATCGGCATGCGGCGGCGGTGGCGCACGATGCTCCGCTTGCTCGGGCGGGCGGTATCGAAAGCCGTATTTTGCCAAATAGTATGCATTTCGGGAATCATTTATCAGGCAAGATATCTAAAGATATACACTAGCGAACTAGATTTATGCATCGCTTTCGGCTTCTGATGCAGCCTATCTTCCCAAACGGAGTTGTGACGCCAGCTTTCGAGACGCAATTACCGCAGCGGTGGGTTCTCCGAGTTTCCGAGCCTCCGTGCAGCGATTTCGGGCTTCCGTGTCGGGTTTCCGAAGTTCCTGTAGCGCCGTGCACGGGTTTCGGTGATTTGATGGCGGGTTCTCCGGCTTTCTGTATCAAATCCCCTGCACGCAGGTTCGGAAACTCGGGAACCCTGCCAGCGGAGCCTCATTTGCGTGCACGGGGATACAGAAACTCCGGAAACCTGCCAGGTGGTCTGCCCCTATCGTTCTCGGTTCGCCTGGCCGCCCGTCCCGCAGGTCGGCGGGCAACGGACCCATCGGCCCACCCGAGAAAGCACCATCGCCCTATCTCTTCATCTTGCAAGTATCTATATCATTTGGCATTATGATGCTATAGATACTCGACCAACAAGGTGGATTGTGCATCGATTCGACTATACGGTGGCACCTGAGTGCCTTCGGGATCTGGAAATCGTCAACATGCTCTTGGCCATTAGGGAATGCAAGGGTCGTCAGGTTGCGCTCGGCTCCGCAAAGCCCGACGTCCTCGAATCCCTCATCGAGCAGGCAAAATACGCAAGTACGGAGTCTTCCAATAAACTCGAGGGTATCGTCACCACGCAGGCGCGCCTCAAAGAGCTCATGGTCGAGAAAATTCGCCCTCGCAACCGCAACGAAGAGGAAATCGCCGGTTATCGCGACGTGCTCGGCCTCATTCACGACCAGCATGATTACATCCAGGTGACTCCATCGGTCATCTTGCAGCTTCATCGCGACCTCATGGCGTACACCGGGTACTCCTATGGGGGCGCATGGAAGGACTCCGACAATCAAATCATCGCTCGAAGGCCCGATGGAACCACGTACGTGCGGTTCACTCCCACGCCTGCTGCATTGACGCCGCAGGCGGTCGATGATCTCTGCAGCACGTATCGGCAGGCAGTTTCCTCAGAGTTGTTCGATCCACTGCTTTTGTCGATCCGTTTCGTGCTCGACTTCGTGAGCATCCATCCGTTCAACGACGGGAATGGCCGCCTGAGCAGGCTTATCACGGTTTTGCTTCTTGAGAGGTGCGGGTATGGGATTCCGCGCTACATCAGCATCGAGAAAGCCATCGAGCAAACCAAGGAGTCCTATTACGAGGCGCTCGCCGCGAGTTCTGTCGGCTGGGAGCGCGGCGAAAACGACGAAGCACCGTTCGTGCGCTACATGCTCGGCGTCATCCTTTCCTCCTATCGCGAGCTGTTCGCGAGGATCGACGGGGCGGCGTCGGCGACGAAGGCCGACCGGGTGCGTGCCGTGTTCGATCGTAGGATTGGGAAGGTAACGAAGGCGGACATTCGCGAGGATTGCCCCGATATCAGCGACGTGACCATAGGACGCGAGCTGAAGCGAATGCTCGAAGCGGGGGAGATAACGAAAGTCGGAGCCGCAAGAGCAACCGGCTACGTGAAAGTGACGTAGGGAATACTGCCGTTCGCTCGAAATGCCGTCTGCGATTGCTGGCGTTTTCGAAAAATACTGTCGCTCCTGCCGTGCGAAATCGCGCAAAAGCTCGAGTTTGATGCAGAATATTTAACCGCACCGGGAGCGGTGAGTATCTCGTTTCGCTGTTCTCGGGTCGTTTCCTCGCAAGTGTTTTGCCGCCATTTCGCCGCTATCTTGCTGCCTCGGCACCACCGCTTTGCAGCGTGATTCCGCCCACTTCGCCACCTCGTGCTCTTCGAATAGTTATCTGGTCTTTTGCGCTTGCGCGGTTGGCTGGTTTGCGCTACGCTTGCCGCAGTTCTTTTCCATTCCACGGAAGAAACCCTTCATATCGATCGTCCCCCCGCGCATCTCCAACGGCGTTCGCTTCGCGCGTATGGGGGCAAAACCCAATTTTACAAGGAGGAATAAGGGTGAAGTTCTTTCTGGACACGGCTGACCTGGCCGAAATCGAGGAAGCTGCAAGCTGGGGCGCGCTCGCGGGCGTGACCACCAACCCCTCTCTGTACGCCAAGATCGGCGGCAAGCTCGACGACTTCCACAACCACATGAAGCGCATCTGCGACATCGTCGGCCCCGACTGCCCGGTGTCCGCCGAGTCCGTCGCCATGACGCGCGACGAGATCGTCGCCGACGGCCGCAAGCTCGCCGAGATCGCGCCGAACATCGTCGTGAAGGTTCCCACCATGGTCGAGGGCCTCGCCGCCACGCACACGCTCGCCGCCGAGGGCATTCCGGTCAACATGACGCTGTGCTTCTCCGTGCCGCAGGCGCTGCTCGCCGCGCGCGCCGGCGCCCGCTACATCAGCCCCTTCATCGGCCGCTTCGACGACATCTCCGAGGACGGCCTGGAGCAGGTGAGCAACATCGTCACCGCCATCAACAACTACGATTTCACGCCGAACACCGTCAACGGCGAGCAGGTCGAGATCATCGCCGCATCCGTGCGCAGCGCCAACCATGTGACGCAGGCCGCGCTCATGGGCGCCGACATCGCCACCGTTCCCTTCGCCGTCCTGAAGAAGATGGTCCTGCACCCGCTGACCGACCGCGGCCTGGACACCTTCATGAAGGACTGGGAGAAGGTTGCTAACGCATGAGTGACGAAATGACCGTGAGCGAGGCTTCGCAGGCCGAACAGGCGGCGCCCGCATCCGACGCCGCCCCCGCGAAGCGCCGCCCTGGCCGTCCGCGGAAGAAGCCCGTTGCCGAAACGCCGGCTGCAGCTGACGCTTCGGCTCCGGCCGCTCCGCAGGAAAACGCCGGCTCCGACGCCCCGGCCTCGCCCGCGCGTCGTCGCCCGGGCCGTTC
>CAVCPR010000063.1:0-10630 GCA_963604235.1 Anaerovoracaceae bacterium
AAAGAAGAAGGACGGGCTTTTCGCCCGGCCTACGACGCCGTGCGATGCGACCGAATCCGCAAAGGGGCCTCGCAGGGCGTCACGGTGATCAAGGTCGCCTCCCCCCTCCCCTCGCACGAAACCCTGCCGGCCTCGGAGAGGAGATGCAGGGTGCTGCGCACCGTCGAGACGCTGTATCCGGTCGCGGCGGCTATGACCTGCGGGCTTTTGCGAATCGCGCATCCCTCGCCGCAGTGCTCCCTCACCCAACCGTAGATCTCCGCATCCGCCGGGGTGAAGACGGCCTTCTCGTCGACTGACGGGAATGTCCTCGCGGGCTTCGCCGGCGCGGCTGCGGTGGCCGGAGCAGGCGGCCGCCCCGCGCGCGGCGGGCGCGGGGCGGCGAGCTTGGTGCTCGCGGCTCGCCGGGCGGCGCGCGCCCGGCGCTCCTCCCTGGCGTGATCGGTGCACTCCCGGCACCAGCGCGAGTCCTCGGTGAACATCGCCGCGCGGCGCAGGAATCCGCATTTCGGGCATCGGCGCGTCTCCGCGCCCTCCCAGGCGCACTTCTGCACCCCGTCGAACTTCTTTCCGCCCACCATCCCGTATCTCACAGGCATGCTACTCTCCTCCTCTTCCCTTGCGTTTCGCGCGTCCGTGCAGGCTCCCGACGAGGGTCACGCCGGAGCCGTTCTCGTCTTCCAGCCAGACGTCGCCGCCCTTATCGACGCAGGCGCAGCGCTTCACGAGCCGCGGCTCGCCGCCCGGCTCCCCGAAGCGCAGCTCCCACCATTCGATCTTGCTCGCGGGCTGGACGCAGCAGCGCCTCGCGATGTTGAGGGCGGTGTCCCTCGGTGTGCGCGAGAGGACCATCTCGAGCATTCGGCAGCGTCCCTGCCCGTCGGTTATCCGGATGTTCATCCCCGTCAACCTGCCCTACGGCCTAAAACGGGATGTCGTCGTCGGCGTAGGGGGCGGCGGCGAACTGGGCCGCGGGGGTCTCCATCGCCTCGGGAGAGGGCGCGACCTTCGCGGCGGGCAGCTGCGCGGGCTGGGACTGGGCATGGGCTTGGCCCTGGCCGGTCGAGACCGGGATGAACTCGACGTCGAGCACTACGAACTGGATCTGCGTGCGCTTGTTCCCGTTCATGTCGACGAAGGAGTTGTTGCGAGCCTCGCAGCGGAAGCCCAGCAGGCGCCCCTTCTTGATGTATTGATAGAGGGCCTTGGCGCGCGAGCCGCCCAGGATCATGTCGAAGAAGTCGACCTGATCTCGGCGCTCGCCGCTCTTGTCGCGGTAGGTCTTGTTGACCGCGATCGCGAAAGTCGCCAAAGTGTCCGTCTTGAGCTCGGCGTCGCGAGTAGGACGGCCGATAAACACCACGTTGTTCGCTGCTGACATGAGGATTCCTTTCTTTCCTGTTTGCCTCTCGCGGACCCTTCTGCCCGCCATCTCATCGAGGCTTCGCCTGGCTTTGTCTATGCCCGCGCCCGTTTCGGGGCGCGGACGGGGGTTTTCGGGGTTTCGGGCCTTCCGGCTTTCCTTTATCGGGGGTTGCCTGCCCGGGGCTTCCGGGCGGCGGGGCCTGAGGCCCGCCGGCCCTGGACGTCTAGCGTCCCCAGCCCGGGATTTCCTGGTAGGTAAACTCGGTGACCTCCGCGGGGGATTCGGCGTATGCGTCTTCGACGTATTCGCCGGGGTTGCCCGCAGCGTCCCCCTCGATGTACTCGGCCACGACCTCGATGGGCTCCGGGCCGGCTTGAGGCTGCTGCACGTAGACGGGCGCGGGGGCCTGCTGCTGCGCCTGCGTGCCTCGCGCCTGCTCGGAGCCGGCGTTGCGGGAAGACGCGAACTCGAGCTCGTCCACCACGATGTAGACGGCGCTTCGCGGCTGGCCGGTCTCCTTGTCGTCCCAGCGGTCCTGGCGAAGCTTGCCCTGGATGGTCACGCGCTTGCCCTTCGTCAAGTAGGGAGACAGCTTCTCGGCGCGAGGTCCGAAGAGCTTGGCGTCGAAGAAGCTCGGGCGCTCCTCCCACTCGCCCTCCTTGCTGCGGCGGCGGTCGTTCACGGCGATCGAGAGGTTGCCGATAACGCCGCCGGCCTGCGTAGTGCGGATCTCGGCGTCGCGGGTGAGGTTGCCCTGGATGGTGATGGAGTTGATCATTTCTCGTTCCTTTCGGTTGGGTTTTCCTTTATCTAAGCGGACGCCCCGGGCTTTTCGGCCGGGGCATGCAGCGCCTCGAGGGTTTCTTTTAGCTTGGTCATCAATCCTGTACAGAATCTGTACAGGATTTCACGGCCCGGCACCTCGCGCCGCACGCCTGGCAGAAGGGCGGCGCGCCGAGCTGGACGGGGCGGAAGGACATCGCCGAGCATTCGGAGCATGTCCAGCGCGCGAATCGGCCGCGGGGGATCAGTTGTCCGCCGAAAGCCATCTCGCAGGGCTTCCCGGAGTTGTCGGCCTCGGCGAGGCGGGCTTGCGCGAACCTCGCCAGCTCGCCGTTCAGCTCCTCCCTCGTGCGCAGGACGCGGGGTTTCCCGTGTTCCATCGTCGTCATTTTCTCGCTCCTTTTTCTCGGTATCGGGCATCGGGTTCGCGGGTTCGGACCGGCTCGTCGCAGAGATAGACGCGTATCCGGGTCTTGCCCCGCGAGCCGAAGCGTTTTATCCGGCCCGTCGACTCGAGCCCCTTCAACCCCCTGTTCACGTAGGGCGTCGACCTGCAGATGCGACTGGCTATGGCGGCGGGGTCGGCCTTGACGCACCCGCGCGCGTCGCAATGCGCATCGAGCCACGCGTAGACCTCGGCGCAACAGCCGCCCAGCGCGGCGCCGGACGCGGCGTTTCGCGCGAACGGCCGGCCGGCCTCGTTGAAACGGGGTTTTCGCTTGGCCTTCCCCTGCCCGTCAGGCCAGGCCTTCGGCAAGGCGTGGACTGCGCGGGCCGCGCAAGCCGCGAACGAATCCGACATCTCGTGCTCCCTCCTCTTCTCGTTCCTGTATTTCCCGTCCGACCGCGCGCCGGGGTTTCTGCCGGCGGGACGAGGACCTTCTTCCATGATCCGCGCCGCATCATTCGGGCGCCAGCAGGGAAAGGGCGCACTTGAAGCCCTCGGAGTCGTTAGGCAGGCCGTTGACGGCCATCACGAAGTCGATGACGCTGCCGCCGGCGAAGCCCGTATGGTTGGACGCGCCGAAGCAATGCCACGTGTTGTTCCCGAAGTATCTGAAGCAGTCCCGGTGCCCGCAGACGGGGCACTGCCCGGGGAAGTAGACGACCTCCCCTATCCGAAACGTCCGGGAATCCGTCAGCATGGTCGCCATCCCGAGCAAATCGGCCTCGGCCTTCAATTTCTCGAGGTCGACCCAGTCGGCGGGCATGGCGGCGGAATCGAGAGGCGTGCGGCAGCGGTGCAGCTCGGGGGATTCGGCCTGCTCCCTCTCGGCCGGGTCGGGCAGGGAAGACAGCGCGGACAGCGGGGCGCGGGCGGATAGCGCCGCCACCACCTTCTTGCTCGTGCCGTAAAACATCCGGGACAAGTCGCTGCACGCCTGGTCGGCTTCCGGGAAGAGGTTGAGCAGGCGTCGCTGCAGGGACCGCGCGAGCTGCGCGTCCTCCACGCGTTCGTCGAGCACGAACACGAGGCGGTATCGCTCATGTCCCGGCTCGGAGCCGTAGGTCTCGTAGCAGATGGCCGCAGGTATCCCGTGCCCGGCCGCGCGCTTCAAGGCCTGCGAACTCGGAAGGAACGACTCCTTGTTGTCGAAGTCGAGGGCCAAGAGCTCCTGGCTTTTCCAGTTCTCGGCCCGAAAACCGCCTTCCACGACGGAGCACATGAAGGGATGGCCGTGCGCGATGCGCCCGGCAAGGGCCTCCACCGTCCCCTCGTAGGGGACGAAGGACTTCCGCAGGCGGGCGACCTGCGGCCCCTGCGGCTTCTCGCGGTACGAAAATTCCGATACCATGCATGTCAAAACATCCATAAGCCTACCTCGCTGTGAACCTCGGGACGCGATGTGGAAGACGCCCGTGCTTGACTATATTACCCTTGACTTACTAGTTAGAGCAAGGAAACAAGGGAGTTCGGGCCGCCGTTTCCGGCGGACAACCGCATTGCCGCCCTCGACGTCGCGTCGGTGCGGAAAGCCTGCTCTTTGCCTTTCTCCCGGCTTTCGTCAAGGTGGGAGCGCCGCGCGTTTCGGCGCGGCGCACGGCCTGGATACGCCTTCAGTGCCTTATACGGCAATGAACCTGGCGTTCTCCCTCATCCACTTCCTCACGTCATCTTTGCGGATCCTGTACCCGCGGCTCGCGCCGGCGGGCTTGGTGGCCGCGAGGCGCCCGGCGGCTATCTCCCTGTAGACCGTCGAGCGGGAAATCGAGAATATCCTCGCGACCTCGCCAACCGTGTAGGCGCTCTCGCATCCGAGCTCGCGCCTTTCCTTGCCCACGTCGATCATCGGCATCACCGTCCCTTTGCTCCCCCGCTCGCAGCGGGGGTCCGTCTCTCGCCTTCTCACGCGCGCCCGCCTCCCGGCGGCGCGAACCTGTAGTTTTACCGCGCCGGGCGGGAGCGGGCGTTTTTCGGCGGCGATGATGCGCAGCCGCGCGGCGGCCGCGCAAGCGAGGGGGATCAAGCGTCAACCAGGCGTTGCCGGACGGTAAGGACGCCTACGCGTCCTCCACGACGCGTACCTCAGCCGACGTACTCCATCCGGTCTCGCATCCATGACGCGATGTCGTCCTCGCAGACCCGATACCCGCGCTTGGAGCCCTTGGGCACCTGCGCGCGGAGGCTTCCGTTGTCGATGTCGCGGTAGATGGCAGAGGTCGAGATCCCGAACATGCGGGAAAGCTCGGCGACCGTGAAGTATCTCGGAATGCCGTAGCGCTTCCTGATCTCGTCGATCCCGACCAGTTCCTCGGCGTCCTTGTCGTAAAAATCGCATCCTGCGCTCATTAGGGGTGCTCCTTTCGTTTTCCCGTCCCCCGTGGGATGGGCGTCTCTCCTTTCGCGGGCCTGCCGGGCCTGACGTCCGCGATCAGGATCGGCGCGGGGACTCCCGTTATCCGGGCTATCGCGAGCAATTCGCCCGCGGTGAAGTCGCTGCGCCCGGTCCGCTTGTCGCGAAGGGTGGTGTCGCCTATGCCGACGGCATGCGCCAGGTCGGCATGCGTCGCGCCGCTCTCCCTTATCCAGCAGGCAACCGCCTCGTTCACGTTCGGCAGATACACCTCTCGCCTCCTCTCTTCGCTGATTCGCCGCCGAGTGGAAGGTAGGCGAAGGATATGACGCGCGCAGCGCCGTCGCGTCCCTGTCGTCTTCGGCACGGCTCCCGTTTCCCCGCGACGTCCCACGACGTCTCGCGCCGTGGCGCGCGCCGCGCGGGACGGACGGTTTCCCGGTCGCCGGTGTATCTGCATCGAACTCAGGCAAGAGAAGGGGCCGCAGGCGTTTCGCCTGCGGCACTTGAGAGAGGGTTTCGCGAATGCCTGCGGCGCAGCCGGGCCAGGGCGGCCGTCCTTTGGCCGGCAAGCGCGAACCCGAGCCTCGAAACCTCCCGGAAAAGCCCCCGCGATATGGCTTTCCGCGCATGGGGAAACCGCCGACAACAGCATGGAACGCCCCTGTTTATCGCAGAAAACAGGGGCGTTGAAAACAAACAGCGATACGCAGGATGCTATAATCGGGTATGCCATCGGGCAAACCCGCGAGGGCGGGGGCGGATGGCATTCGGTTCAGCCGTATTGAGCGCGCCAGCGCGAAGAGAGAGGACTTGCGTAATGAGTTACCACGTCAGTAAAAAATCAATTGGATTATTGGACGATTTGGTCAAAAAGACATTGGTGGCCTACGTCGATTACGGGGCGCCGAACACGGGGCGCGTGTTCGCCTGGCCCCGTTTCGTCATCGAGGGCGAGAAAATCTCGCCAATCGAGCGGGAGGCGCTGCCCTCCGCAGGGTGCCTGCCGCTGAGCGTCGTGGGCGGCGCGCCCACGAAAAGGAAACTGCAAAGCGCGGCCGGCAAGCTCGTCGTCATGAAGATCAACGAGGTCGGCTTCCAGACGAACACCCGATGGGAGGCCGGCGAGGAGCCCCACGAGCTGAACGGCCTCATCGACCCGGCGCGCCAGCCCGGCGCGTCGATGGTCGAGTTCACGGCGTTCGACTCCTTCGACGTCTCCTACAGATTCGTGCAGGTCGTCAACCTCGAGGGCGGGCGCATCGACTTCTCGAAGCCCCGAGACAAGAGCGTGTATCCCTGCTCCGACCAGGCGGAACCGACGACGCGCTATATCATGGTCGCGCAGGCGAACGCCGGCAAGAAACTCCTCTACGGGCCGTTCGAGGCCCAACAGTCCCCCGACCGCCTCGGCGGATGGAGCCTGAAGCCGTCGCGCTCGTTCGACAGCTTCGTCTACGCGATAGACCAAGAGGAATTCGCGTTCAACATCGAGATCAACGACGAGAACGACTTCATCTTCGCCCAGTTCGTCGACGTCGACGAGCTGAGCTCGATCGCGAAGGCGAAGAGCGCCGCCTGTTACGACTGGATGCCCGAAGACGAGCTTCGCGACGCGCTCGCGCGCGTCGCGAAGAGCACTCTCCCCGACTTGACGCGCGCCGACATAAAGAAGCTGAAGGAAGCCGCCGGCGGCGCGCAGGAGGCAGAGGCGAAGGTCGCCATGTCCCCGGAGAGGCGCGCGCGCATGGCCGAGCTGGTCGACAAGACCGAATCGTGGGCCGACCTCACCGACGCCCAGCGCGTGGAGGCGGTCGCGGGGGTCGACCCCGATGAGCTGGCCTCGATAATGCTCTCGGAGGAGAACTTCCCCACCTTCTACAACCTCGTCTCCGAGAACGGAGAGGTGAAGCGCCGCGTGGAGGCCGCGGAGGGAGCGGCCGCCGACCGAATCATCGCCGCGCAGCGCAAGATGGAGGCAGCGGAGAAGGAGGCCGACAAGGCGCAGGCCCGCCTCGACGAGACGGAAGCCGCGATAGCCAAGGCGAAGCAGACCGTCGAAGAGATGAAGAAGCAGGCCATCGACGAGGCCGGCGCGGAGCTCGAGACCGTGAACTCGGAAATCCAGGCGCGGCGAGGAGAAATCAACAACCTCGATGCACGCATAAACGAGCTGCGGCGCAGCGAGTACGCGGCCTCGGACGCCGTGCGCAAAGTCGTCAGCGACTTCTCGTCGGAGGGCGCGGTCAGCGAGGAAATCCTCAAATCCGCCGCCATCCGGCAGATCGTCGAGTCGCTTTCGAGCGACGCCGGCGGGACCGCCGAGGATGCGCAGGCCGAGAATACGGCGCCGGCCGTCCCCTGCACGGCCGCCGAGGCCGGGACATGCGCCCTCGTGGCGGTCGACGAGGAGTTCTCCGCCCAGGCGATCGTCGAGCGGGTCTGGAACTCCGTTTGCGCCAAGGGCGGGCGCGACTTCTCGAAAAACGAGATCGCCAACCTCCTGATATGCCTCACGCAATCGCGAATCACGACGCTCGCCGGCCTGCCCGGCACGGGCAAGACCTCGCTCGCGGGGCTTCTCGCGGGCGCTCTCGGCCTCGTGCAGCCAGGCGCGCGGCGCTTCTGCGAGATCAGCGTGGAGCGCGGATGGCGCGGCTACGAGGACTTCGTCGGCTACTACAGCCCCTTCACCGGCCGCGTCGAGCCGGGACATGCCGACGCCTTCGCCGCCTTCGCCTCGCTCGACGCGGAGGCCGGCGACGATGGCGAGCACGCCCCCTACCTCATGCTCCTCGACGAGGCGAACCTGAGCCCCGTCGAGCATTACTGGTCGCCGTTCCTCCTCGCGTGCGACAAGCCCGACGACTCCGCCATGCCCCTGTCCCTCGGCGGCGGACAGACGTTCCGCGCGCCCGGCTGGCTGAGATTCGTCGCGACCGTCAATTTCGACCACACGACAGAGGAGCTGTCCCCGCGCTTCCTCGACCGCAGCTGGGTCATCATGCTCTCCTCGGCGGCCTTCGACATCGAGAGCGACGGGGCGGCGCCCTGCGCGGCGGATTTCGGGGACTTGCCGGCGTACAGCTTCACCGCGCTCCGCAAGACCTTCGCGCGCCCCGGCGCCAAGCCGAAGGCCGCGAGCATGGCGAAACTGCGCGAGGTCCTCGCGGCTTGCGACGAGAACGGCCTTCCCGTCAGCGCGCGCAGCCAGCTCATGATGAAGCGCTACATCGCCTCCGCCGACGAGATCATGAACACCAAGGCCGCCGCGACCAGCGGCGACCCGGTGGATTTCGCGGTGTCGCAGAAAATCCTCCCCTCCATCCACGGCGGGGAGGAGGAGGTGCGCGCGCTTCTCGAGGCCGTCGGCGGCGTCGCCGGCCTGCCGAGGACGCGCGCCCACGTCGAGCGGATGATCAAGGCGGGCGAGGCAAATGGCTTCTACCAGTTCTTCGCCTAAGACGCGCCCGAGGCCGCGCGGCGCGGGCGAGGAGAGAGCGCCGAAGGACGCCCTCTTCGCTCTGCTCGTCGACAGCGACGAGCAGAGCGAGCCGTTCGTCCTGAGGCTGAAACAAGAATGGGACGCGGGGCAGATAATCGCGAATCCCGTGCTCGTCGACCGCAGGGAATACCGGTTCTCCCTCATAGCGACGCACGGCATCGGCGGCGCCGTCGCGACCGTCACGTTCCCCGGCCTCGCCCCCGAGAGCTTCGCGCTCGACGGCGCCGGGACGCCATGGGAGGCCTGCGGCCTGCCGTGGCGCCGCTACGAGCTGCCGACGCAGTGCGAGGGGGGCAAGCCGTTCAGGCTCGCATACGGCATGGCCTCCGTGGACGTGGAGCTCGCCTTCGGCGACGGGAGGCGGACGCGGTTGCGCACGCCCCCCGTCGCGTGTTCCTGCACGATCCCCGAACTCCGCGACCACGTCACGGGGATGCTCCGCGCCCTTCGCTCGACGCGCGCGGCGGGCGCCGTGGAGCTCATGTCCTCGCCGGAGCTCGACGGCGAGACCCGTGCGGAGCGAGGCGAGCCGTCGGAGAGCTTCCTCGCCCTCGCGGAGAAGACCATCGCCGCCGTCGAGCACGCCCTGCCCGCGCTCAAATCCCGACCGTTCGCGCGCACCCGGCAATCCGAGGCCGTCGTGCGCGCGAGCCGCGCCCGGCGGGCGGGGCGGCACGAGGCGGCCTGGCTTGCCCGCAACCCGTCGAGCCTCGCCAAGGGACGCGCCGGCGAATGGGTTGTCTCGAACGTGTCCACCATGCGGCCGCAGACCGTCTGCGACATCGAGGAGAACGCGGCCGTGGCCTCGCTCGCCGGCGACGTCGCCCGGCAGGCGTCGGCGTTCGCGCGGTCGGTGGGCGGCATCGCCCGCGACATCGAGGGAGATATATCGCGCCTGCCCGCGCTCGCGGCGGGCGACGGGCACATCCCGGCGCAGCTGATCCTCTCCGAGCAGGCGGCGCTCGCCAGGAGGCGGCAGGCGGCCGCCGAAGGCGTCGCGGCGCGCGCCAGGCGCTGCGCGCGCGAGCTGGAGCGCGCGTGGGGGACGAAGACGCCCCCGCGCTTCGCGCTGCCGCGGCGCAGCAAGCCCTTCCAGGAGATAAACCTGTATGCAAAGCTCTATTCCGCGATGGTCGAGTGGGACGGGCGCAGGACGGTCGACACCGCCCGCGAGGCCGCTTTGCTGTGCGCGGACAGCATGCCGCGCCTCTACGAGCTGTTCTGCCTCGAGGAGATGCTGTCGTATCTGCTCTCGAAAGGCTTCTCCGCCGCCGAGACGAGGCGCATCCGCTACACGCTGCGCAACGAGCATTTCCAAAACGAGCACGTCGTCGCGAATTACTACAGGCTCGCGCGGGGCGGGGAGACGGTCGAGGTGTGGTTCCAGCCGGTGATCTACGGCGACGCGCGCGACGAGTCGGGGCTCGGGCTCCACAGGTCCACCGCCGCAGGAGGAAACCCCGACTCCTTCTGGACGCCCGACTTCGCCGTCCGGGCCTCCTCGGAGGGCTCGCCGACGAGAATCGTCGCAGCGGATTCGAAGTGGGCCCCGGCAAGCCACTCCCGCCGCCTTCTCGAGCGCTGCCGAGAGAAGTACGCCCATTGCGTCGCTGGCGCGGACGGGGCGCGGGTGGATGCCGTGGTCCTGCTCTGTGGGCGGGGGGCGGCCTCCGATGGCTGGGAGGAGCGATTGAGCAGCTGGGCGCATGAGACGGGCCTCGTGCCGCACGCGGCCTGCGCGCTCACGCCGTTCGCCGGCTCGCCGGAATGCGTATTCGGGCGGATACTGGGCGGATGCGAAAAAGGGTTCGACGTAGGCGGCGGGGCGGCTCCCGAAACTGCGGCCCCCGCGAGCGTCGCAGGGGGGCCGGCGGAGCGGGCTCGAGACGAAGCCCCTCGCCCGACGTCGCGGCGGACGCCTGCGGGGCTTGGGGCCGGGACGCCGGGCGAAAGGCCCGGCAAAGCGGAAATCGACCCCGACGTGGAGAGGGCGATCTTATGGCTCATCGACGACCCCTACGGCCTGTACATCGCGCTGAGCAGCGAGGAGTCAAGACGTCACCTTAGGCTCGAATACCCTCTCTGCATCAAGAGGAAGCCGCGCGGGGGCGACAAGAAGCGCTACTCGTCCGAACCTTACGAGGTGAATGGGGAGACGGTGTACCTCTACAAACGTTGGCG
>CAVCPR010000063.1:10955-16064 GCA_963604235.1 Anaerovoracaceae bacterium
ATGGCGTCGCGGTGTTCGGGCGTCACCCAAAAGGTCATCTGGGCGCTCTTGCGGGTCGAGCCCGTGTCGCCCCTGGTTGCCGTATCCTGGTTGCCCATGAGCGTCGGCGACGCCTTTTTAGGCGCCGCGACGCGCCGCTGGGGTTTTTTGGTCGCCATTACTCTTCCTCCCCTTCCTCTTCCCCGCTTCCGCCGGCATCGAGCAGGTCGGCCTTGATGCTGCCCCAGATCTTCTCGTATCCGAACAGGTCGTCGCCGAAGCTGTTGCCGAAAAACGCCTTCAGTCCCTCGCGGCGGCGGATATGGTCGTCGTAATAGCTCAGCTGCCCGGCCGCAAGCTCGCTCACCGCGGCGGCGAGGGTCAGCGTGTTCGCCACCACCTGAGTCAGCACAATCGCGTAGAAAACGCCGGCGCCCTCGAGGGTGCGGGCGGTCTCCACGGTCTTCGCCATGTCGGCGGTGCCCGTCCCGGACGGGATGACGACGAGGTCGGCGGCCTTCATTGCCTCGTCGACGATCTGGCCGTGGGGCGGGCAGTCGACGAAGAGCCATTTCGACTCGTCGCCTTTCCAGGAACGCCCCGCGCGGCGGACGTTGGCGAGGTTGCCGGCGGTGACCTCGAAGGGCAGCGAGTCGCCCGCGTCCTCGGCGGTCATCGCCCAGAGGGAGGCGCTGGACTGCGCGTCGCAGTCCACCACCTCCACGTCGAGGCCGTCGCGGCAGGCGGCGGTCGCCAAAGCGATGGCGGAGGTCGTCTTGCCGACCCCGCCCTTCAGGTTGATGAGTGATACGATCATGTCTTTCCTTTCGCTCTGCACTGGAGAGGAACGTTGTACAGAATCTGTACAGAGATTATAGCAGTCTGTACAGATTCTGTACAGGTTTTACAGCGGCTAACGCGGCGAGTTCAGCTCTAGGCCGCCTCGCCGTCCCTGTCGCGGTAAGCCCTGATGGCGGGCTTAAGGGGTTTTGCGCCGTAAGCCTCGAGCACGGCCTCGGCCATGCGCATCTCGCCGTACTGCGCGGCCCGGTATAGCTCGTGGACGTCTCCCGATTCGTCGAGCACCATCACGCCCGTCGCGCTCACGGCAAGCCCCGCGCCTTCGAGGACTTCCGCAGGCAGGACGCTGTAATCCCGACGGCCCGCGAGGGCGACGTATGGCGGGAGCTCCTGCTCCGACACCAGCTCGTAGGCGCTCGCCAGCGACTCGTCGAGGGGAGACGAGTACTCGACCCATCCCCATGCCTCGCGCCCGATCGCGGGAACCGCGCGGCGCTCGTCGAAGTTGCAGATCTCGAGCACCTCGTTGCCCTCGGGCTTCGGATAGGTTCCAATCGAGACGGGGCGGCTCACGCTATAGTATCTATTGGCCATTTCAAGCTCCTTTCATCGGGGGTTCACGACGGGGAAAGACAAGGCCCCGGCGACTTCGCGCCGGGGCAGATGGGTTTTAGCCGACAGGCAGCCTTTTTCTGCGACAGAGTCCGGTTGACGGCGTCGATGACGGCGAGTTTGCTTGCTTTGTCGTTCGCGTGCGTGTGCGGTGCTAGTCCCAGCGCTCGATGGCGATGTCGCCGTCGCGGTACCAGGCGCCCCAGCGCCCAGGCGACAGAACCTCGCCTCCGGTGATCCAGGCGTTCTCCGAGTTTATGAAGGACGTGAAGAGCCGCCACTGGTCTGTCCAGTGCTTGCCCTCGTCCTCGCGCTCGCGGCGAGCGTCGAACTCGGAGTCGTCCTCGTAGACGACGTATTCGTGGAAGCCGTCGCCGTCGCCGTTCGGCACGATGAAGGCGAAGGTGTCGTTGCCGATCTTGATGCCGCCTGCGTCGGTGTAGTAGCGCACGTGGCGTGTGGTTTCGGTGGTCTTGACTCTCATTGCGGTTTCCTTTCTCGTTGCGGTTTCCTTTTCGTGAACGTGGGGACGGAAGACTGCGCCTTGGAAGACGAATGCGCGGGTCTACTGCCCGCGCTCGTTGACTTGGACGCGGAGTTCGCGGAGGCTCGGGGAATTCACCCAAGCCCATGTCTCGTTCTTTATCACCGTTTCCGCGCCATCGTAGAACCCCTCGTCGAGGTAACGCCGCCAAACGCGCTCGTAGTAGCCGTCGACGAGGGAAGGATTCGACTCGAGCATCCCTCGCACCTCTCCGAAAAGGGAGTCGATGGGCTTGCCCTCGTCATCGCAAAGGAAATAGTCTACCGCGTCCTCGAGCCATAGGCGCTCGTCGAACTCCCTAATCGCCTTGCACTCGTCATCCGTCACGGGGCGGTCGTGCGTCGAGCCGCCAGCGCCTTCCAGGGAGATTCGCGGGCGCATGGCCTCGCGCTTCTCCTCGCGGGCGGCAATGATCTCCTCGATGGCCGTCTTCTTCGTTTCCATCCCTCATCCTTCCTCTAGGTTTCTCTCGGAACGGCTAAAGAGAAGCCCCGCCGCTTTCCGGCGGGGCACTTCCCTTTCAGGTATTGCAGGGGTGCCTCCGGCGTCCCGGCGCATCACTCGGCCGCTGCCTGCACCATGCGGGCACGGGGGCGTTGGGGACGTTGCGACTCCATATGCACTCATGTGTTCGCGCCGGAGGAGGCGAGCCCGCGAAGCGGGCGCTAGAAATGAGACGCGATCATCGAGCAGCGCATGGCTTTATCAAGCGGCATGCCGCCGCGGGACGCGTCGTCGCAGAACAGCCAGCCGCCATGCTCGCACAAGGCGCGACGGATGCCGGCCATCCCGTATCCGCAGGATTCGGTGCGCATCTCGGCTTCCCGGGCCCAGTTGCCCTCCGCGTGGCTGCCGGCGTAGTCATTCCCGGCCAGGATCTGGGCCACCAGCCCGGCATCCGCGCCGGCGCGCATGTCGAAGTAAATATCCAAATCACCGTATGAGGCCTTGTAGATCGCCGCCGGTTGGAAATCGTCCCCGTCGACCTCGCCCCAGCAGAGGAGGAGTTCGAACGAGGGGTTCCAAAGGAAGCCGTAGCGGCGGCGGTCGATACCGTCGAACCAGGAATCCGCAGCATCGGATTCGGACATACGGCCGAAGACCTTGTATCTCAAGTTGTCGTGGGCCAGAAGCTCGTCTGAATACATCTCGTTCTCTCCTTTTTCTCGGGGGTTCAACGAGACGGAGGACGGCCCCGCGCCTTTCGCGCGGGGCATCGGGTTTTCTCTCGCCGGGCCGGGGATGCCGGCGGACTCGGCCGAGGAGGTTGCCGCAGGGTCGGGCGCATGCGGTCTTCTTCCACGGAGAAGCCGAAACGGTCGCGAAGGCGCGCAAGGAGACCGGCGCCGGCGGAGGTTCGATTTCACAGCTTGACGGTCTCTCAGACGCGGCGTATCCGCCTGGTTTGGAAGATGACGAATGCGGCGAGAACGCCGCATCTAACGAGGCGCCTTCGCCACGTTCGACGCATTCAAATGCGGCGCACTTGCCGCATCTAACGCGGCGTATTTGCCGCACAACTAAGATGATAAGAGAGATACTGAAAGAAGAAGACCATGAGTCCGGTTGCATCTACGACAAATAACAGGTGTCAGCACTGCGGCAAGGAAAGGGCGCAGTTAGGAACCATCGTGATCAAGGGATGCCCTATCACGATTTACAAAGACAGAGCCAGCAGATCGGAAACGACTAGAGCCGCCCCGATCGGGGCGGCTCTAGGGCTGTGGCAATTCCTGCATGCAGAAGACGAAATGCCCGCTAAAGCCGTGAAGAGAGGGATTCCCCCGCCGAATCAGGCGTATTGCCAATGGAGGCCGGCAGAGGTCCCCTGGCGGGCGATCGCGTCCTTGATGCTCTTGCTGCAGCGGGACGCGGACCTGGCGGCCGAGCTGATGCTCGGGTAGGTTTGCCTGGTCTCGACGCAGTAGACGGGGCGCGGCTCGGCCGCGCCGGGCGTGATGGCCAAGTCGGCCCCGCGCTTGCGGGCCTCGCGGATGAGCACGTGCACGTCCCGGAACGGGATCTCGGGCGCCCTCTCGGCGCGGGCGCCGTGGCAGTCGTCGAGCAGGTCGATGCCGTACGAATCGTGAATCCAGAAGTATCGGCCGGTGGCCTTGCTGATGCAGACGTGGGACGGCTTGCCGCAAACCGGGCAGAAGCCCCTCAGCCCCTGATAGTGTCCCCAATGCGCGCACATGGCGCACCTCCTCGCGAACGGGCGCCGGAGCGCAGTTCAGCCTGTACAGAAATTGTACAGCAACAAGGACGATACCGCAACATATTGCGCAGAGGCCGCTCAATATGTCGCGTATGTAGTGGGGCTGAAACACCGGATACATGGCTCCTGCGGGGGCTATTCCCCGGGGTTTTGCGGAGACTCGGCACGGGGGCGCTCGGCGGCGTCCCGCCAATGGAGGCCTGCGCACGTACCGCCCGTCTTGACGGCGCGCGAAATGCCGTGATAATCCCGGCCCACCGCCTCGGCAGCTTCGGCGTAAGCCCGGAAGGCCTCCCCCGTCTCGACGCAGACGACCGGCTTGCGCACGCCTCCCCGCCCTATAAGTTTCCGCGACGGCCTCGCCCTCGCGCCGGCCATCGCCTTGGAAATCTCCCTGCCCCTCTCGGTGGGGCGGCACAGCGCGTCGGCCCTGCCCATCCCTTCCTTTATGCGGGCGCGGTAGACGTCGGGGTGGATATTGTGCGCCCGGCACATGTCGTCGACGCTCCTGTACCTGCGCCCCTCGGGGTCGACCACGTTGCGCTTCTCCCGTCCCCGGCGGGAGGGGAACAGGGAGTCTGTCACCGACCAGCCGAAGCGGCGGCGGGCGCGGTAATCGGCGAGATCCACGCCGTAGGCCTCGCACATCGCCCGGTCGCTCGAGTACCGAACGCCGTCGGGGCCGACGGCGGATCCGCCGTCGGCCGGCTTCTCCAGGGCCTCGGCCATCGGCACGCCGCGCGCGCGGCGGGTGTAGTAGGTCGCCAACTTCACGCCGTACGCCTCGCACATGGCGCTGATGCTCGGGTACTGAACGCCGTTCGGGGCGGTGACTTTCCTGGTTGCGCCCATGGCTTGACTCCTTTGCTCCGGGACGGAATGGGGGGGTGAAAACGGGATGGATGCGACTCTGTACAAGTTCTGTACAGAGTCTGTACAGAACTTGTACAGAATA
>CAVCPR010000064.1:0-15909 GCA_963604235.1 Anaerovoracaceae bacterium
GTGCACAGGCGCTTGCGTCCATGGCGACTTCTCTTCGCGGGCGAGAGGAAATGCACCGGGCAAACCCACGCGCAAAACACTTTCCCCAGCACCAGGCAGATGATAAGCGCTCCCACCACGCTTACTATGGCGGCGGGGATGGCGGTCTTGGTGGCCAGCATGGACATGAGCGCGCCCAAGGGACACAAAAGCGTGATGTCGCCCCACCCGAAGCCGCAGGTGTTGCCAATGCCCGTGGTGGTGAAATAGCCCACGGCCACGATGGCGAGCACGGCAAGCATCGCCAAAACGCGCAGGCGATAGCTTTTAAGGTTGTTCATGATGCGCTCCTTTAGGCGTCGTAGGTGACGGAATCGCGGATGCTGCGGCCTTGCTCGTCAGGCCGTTTGGCGATGCTTGCGGGTTTGACCAGGATTGCGCGGTCCTTGGCGCCGTCGATGAGTGCGCCGGAGCTCATGCTTATGCAGTAGCGCTCGCAAGCGCCGCAGCCGTTGCATTGGTCGTAGCGCACCACCGGCACGCTGTCCGCGCCGATTTCCATGGCGTCATACGGGCAGTGGTCGACGCATTCGTGGCAGCCCATGCCGCGTGCGGCCAGACACCAATCGCGGTTGAGCTCGGCCTTGCCGATGACCACGCCGTCGGCATCCTCCATGCGCTCGATGGCGTGCGTCGGGCACACTTGGGCGCATAGCGGGCCGCCGGCGATATCCTTGCAGAAGTTGCAGTAGCCGCTCTTGAAATCCATGAGCGGGGTGCGTGCGTTTATCAGGCCCTCTTCGATATGCGCGATGCCGATCGCCCTCTGCGGGCAGATCTCACGGCATTTCCCGCAGCGGATGCAGCCGCTTATGAGGGCTTCCTCGTCTTGGCCTCCCGGCGGGCGCAGCTGCTCTTGGTCGGGGACGATCTTGACGGCCCCTAAGCCCACCAGGGCGCATACCCCTGCGGCCCCTATGGTGAAGCCGCGGCGGCTCACGCCGGGCGCGTCGCCCTTGGGGGAACCTTGCGTCGTCCTGCTCGTAGCGGCTTTCTCTTCCTGTACGTGTTTCATCGCTATCTCCGTCTATGCTCCTATGCGCTTACGGCTTCGTTCGTGCTTAAGCGTCTTGCGCGGCTTCGGCTGCGATCACGGCGGCTGTCACGTCCTGCTTGGTGGGCCTGTCGTCTCTCAAGGGGGAGATGTCCACCTCGAGCTTGATCACATCATCGACGGCGGGCTGCTCGCCGTCGTCTTCCACAAGCTCGTTCAAAAACGACAGGTCCTCCTCGATCATGCCGGTGGTGAGATGACCTAATCCCTGGTAGAGCCCGGTTTTCGAGAACTTGCGCATGTCGTGCGTCATCATGGGCAACCACGGCTCAATATGATCCTCGATGAAGTTTCGCTGCTGGAGCAGCAGGTAGGCGCACCTCTCCTCGTCGCCGTCTTTGAATGCTTCGATGGCGCGTCTGGTGAGGATGCTCAGGAACTCCAGCTCGAGCGCGATGTGGTCCTCGCCCTCCTTCCACGAGTCCTGCTTCTCAAGCCCTGCGGCGTGGTAGAGCACCAGCACCTCGTCGCGCGCCTCCTGCATGAGCAGGCGCTTGGGGCTGGTGTAGACGCTCTCGAAGGGATATGCCGCGCTGAAGCCGTCGTTGCCGCTGCCGATGAAGGTGCGCACGTAGTCGATGGCCAGATCCGTGAGGGTGTTGGCGTCGGATGAGCTCAGGTATTCGCGAATGAGCCGATAGCCTTGCGCCATGCTCTCGTTTTCGCAGCTGGCCGGAAAGCTCATGGCCAGCAGATCGTCGAGAAGCTCCTGGTCCACTTCGACGCGAAACAGGCGGCTTAGAAGCTCGTAGGTGGCGGCGCGTCCTTCGAGGGCGGCGATGAGGTCGTTGTTGGTATCTTGAGTGCCCATGGTTGCTCCTTACTGCTGGGTGTCGGCCATGCTGGCGGGCTGATTCGGGGTCTGATCGTGACGATGCGCTTGCGGAGAGGACTCGTGGGTTGGCCTGGCATTCGATTGCGATATCGAACCGGTCACCGGGTCGGTCACCGGTTTGGCGGCAAGAGGCTCATGCGCGCTTGAAGAGGCGCTCTCGGGCGCATCGTCCTCGTCGTTCGCAGGCGGGGTGTAGGGGAAGGCGAAGAGCGGCCCGCCGGAGCCATGGGGGCGCTCGGGCTGGGGTAGCGGCTCACCCGCCTCGACCGCGCGGGCGGCCTCCTCCGCCTTCTTGGCTGCCAGCTCGGCGGCGTACCGTTCGCGCTCGGCCTTTTCCGCCTCGAACTTGGCTTCCTTGGCGAGCTGCTTCTCGCGGGCCGCCTCGGCGGCGCCAAGGTCGCCAGCTTCGTCGGCGTCGGTCAAGATGCCCAGTTCGAGCGCCTTTTTCCCGTAGTCGGTGGTCTGCCAGGCGTCAACGAAGCGTATGGCTCCCGCAAGCTCGAGCTTGCGTAGGAAATACGTTGCGAACCGCCGCGGCTCCTTGCACAGGGGATCCGGGTCGATCACCGCGTTGATCTCCTGCACCAGGCGGCCTTGGGGTGTCCGGCACATGGTGAGCAGACGCTTGTACACGGGAAGGTACTGCGGCTCTTCCGCAAGCAGATCCTCCATCCGCTCCATGCCGTGCCTTGCCTCGACGGCATCGATGCCGGCTTGCGTTGCCGCGAAGGTGCAGGGGCGGGCAAGCTCCACCTCAACATATTCCTGCCCGGGGTCGACAGCGGGGCGCTCGAGCGGTTTTGCGGGGGCGGCATCTTCCGCGGATGAGCCATTGCCCGCGCCCGCATCCCCGGCTGCCTCTTCTCCTTCGGCCGCCGCACCTTGCTCATCTGCGCTTCCGTTCTGCGACAACTCGCCGTCGCCCGGGGCCATCTCCTGAGGCTCGATGCGCTCGATGGCGCCTGCTGCCTCCAGCAGCTGCACCAGGCGTCCGGTGCCGTAGACGCTGCCGGTCGTCGGGTACTCGGCATCCACCACCTCGATGATTCGGCTGAGCTGTGCCGGTTTCCCCATGCATGCCTGCACGCATGCCAGGATGCGGAACTGCTGGCCGGGGATGCCCTTGAGCATATGCTCGATGCGCTCGGCGGGGCTGAGCTCAACCGGCGCGGGCACGACGCTGCGCTCAGCGTCCGGGATCACCGGCACGGAGTACTCGTCGTTGGGGTTGTCCTCCTCAAGGTCGTCCAGGCTATCGGTGGCGAGCGGGTCGAACTCGTCGTCGATCTCGAAAACTTCCAAATCGCTCATGGCTGCTCCTTCTTCTCTTCGCTTGAATGCGCTGTTTTGCTTTGACTGCTGCGTAGGCGCTCTTCGCCGCCTACGCCTTGGCGCTATCGCCCTGCGTGAGCTGCTCCACGAACAGCGACGGCGCAATGCGGGCGCGGCGCACGCCGTCTTTCATGAATACGCGGGTGGTGGACATGTTGAGCTTGCCGGCGTTTTCGAGCAGGTCCTGCTCGAAAAGGCTCAGCCCCAGGCTTTGCGTCGGGATGGCCTTGAGGTAGTCGAAGAACGCCGTTTCCCGCGCGCGGGCGCGGGCGCGCTCGTCGATGGTGTAGCGATCGTCGATGGCGGCAAGACTTGGCAAGAATCCGTTGACCATGCCGCACAGCAGCAGGTGGTGGGCTTTGCGGCCCACGCACCGCCCGTAAGGCGCGATGGCGACGTAGCTTCGCGCGCCGCTGCCGTCGCGCCTCGCCGAGCCCGAATCGACGGCTGACGGGATTGCGTCGACGAGCGACGGGCCAGATGCCTTTCCAGCCGGCACGGGCAGATCCGGCACGTCTCCCACGCCGGCCAGCGCGATGCCTGCGAGCTCTTGCTCGCTCAGCGTCTCGCTGCTCTTGTCCAAAAGCTCGCGGGCGGCGGCGTTGCATTCGATGCCGTGGCGCTCGAAGGCCTCGATGATGCCTCGTTTGCTGCCCTCGGCGTAGGCCGCATTGAGCTCATCGAGCGCATCGAGGCGCGCATCGACTTTGCGGAAGAGCACCATATCGGCCGCCTTTGCGGTATCGGCATGCAGCGCGCGGATGGCCTCGAGCACGCTCATGCCGCCGGTTTTGGCGTAAGCGAGCATTTCCAGAAAAGGCTCCGAGCACAAAAGCCAGTCGCCGATGCCCAGCCAGGTGCGCAGCGCGGTCACGTCATCGGGGTTAAGCTGCAGGCGGAAGAATGCCCGCGCGGCGATTTGCCCCGCGCTTTCCGGGTACCGCGGATCACCTTTGAGTTTGCCGCGCCCGCTATCGATGCAACACGGGATGCCGAGCGCGTTGAGGTTCTGGGCGATCCTTTTGCACCAAATGCGATTCGGCGCCCCGATGAGGATGCCGGCGGCGTCCGCGCCGCCCTCCATGAGTTTGGCTGCCTCATGGGCGACGGCGGCGAATTCGTCTGCCGGGGTGGTGGCGATATGCACGCTCGCGGGGATGGTGCTGCAAGCGGGTTGAAGTTCAAGATGCGTAGCCTGCTCATCGGCGCAAAGCACCTCGAAACCCGAGGGATCGGGATACTCCTCGGCGGGGCTTGAGGCACCGGGCTGGCTGCCGGTCGCGATGAAGAGCCCACGAGCTAGCCCGCGAGCCAGACGTTGGCTCGATGCGCTCATGAGGTCGAAGCCGTCAGCGACGACCACGTCGGCGCCGAAGCCCTCGACGCCCGCCTCGCAGCCCGTCGCACCGCGCCAGGCCATGGCGGCAAGCTCGTGGCTTAATATCGATCGGCGCTGCACCAGGTTCTCCTGGAGTACCTGGTAAACCTGCCGCTCCTCGCCGGAGACGAGCCAAGCGGGGTCTTCGTCGTGGCAGTTGGCGATGCTGTTGTAGAAGAATTTGAGCATTTCGCGCAGACGCTTGGGTTTGATGCCTGTGACCTTGATGTCCTCAAGGAGCACGTCGAGCTCGTTGCCGTCGATGATGCGCGCGCCTCGGCCGCATGCTTGCTGAACGTCGGCGTTCGTCATGATGCTCAGCGCGGCGTCCTGCACGGTGAGGATGCGCTTCGCGATCGAGCTCGGCACGCCAGCGGCGGCAAGCTCGTTGCGGTAGGTCTGGGCGATCACCTCGTCGGCGCACAGCAGCAGCACGCTTCTGCCTGCTGCCTGCTCGGCTGCGAGTTTTCCCAGTACGGCTTCTTCCGCGCCGCGGCTCGGCGGCACGCGCAAGGCGACGACGCCATGCTGCGCAGCGGCAAGCGCTCGTGAGAGTTGTGCACCCGTAGTGCATGTCAAAGCATCCATGGGGTTCTCCATCCTTTTGTTTCGTTGGATGAAGCCCTCTGTCCTAAGCCCCCCGGCTTCTGTATGCTTCAGTGATGAGTATGAGTCAGCTCGGTATATTTCGCTAGCGGGTATTCCGGAATGGAATAGAGCGTTGAGCTGGGATTACCGCAGTTGCCGTGATTACCCGCGGATCGTGCGTCCTCAGGGGTGCGCGCATCACGCGCGGCATCTAGGGCAGCTGCACCATGCGCTCCAGGCGTTCCTTGCCGCGGGCTTTCATTTTGCGATAGACGCCCGCAAGCACCTGCGCGGCCTCGTCGCGCGTGAGCATGAGACGTCCGGCAATCTCGTCGAGGCTTTGGCCGTCCAGGTAATAGTTCAGACAGGTAAGCTCGCGAGGATCGAGCGAATAGCGTCGCGAAAATGCAGCGCCGCTGTCTCCTTGAAGCATGGAGGCGCGGTGCCCCATTGCGGGAGAGGACAAGTCTCGCGGCGTCCTCGGCGCATCCTTCGCGTGGTTCTCGCTGCCGTGAAGGGCTGCATGCGCATTGGCCGCCGCGTTCGCGTAGCCCACGCTGTTGTAGATGGTTTGCACCGCCTTGAGGATGCGCGCCGCTTGCCCGTAGAGCACGGTTCCCGCCGCGGTGGGGCGCACGCCTTCCGCGCCGCGCTCGAGCAGCGAGCATCCCAGCTCGCGCTCGAGCGCGGCAACGTGCTTGCTCAGCGCCGATTGCGTGCAGTGAAGTCTTGCGGCGGCCTTGGTGAGGCTGCCCTCATCCACCACCACGGTGAATTCCTGTAATCGGTCCGTGTTCATAGCTTACCTGCCGCCGGCCTGATCGGCGGGGTCGGGCTGCGTGCCCTGTATATACCGCTCGCCCAAATCGATGAGCTGCTGCTTGCGGTTGACCCCGGTTTTTTGGTAGATGTGGCGTATGTGGGTGCTCACCGTGCCGGCGCTGATGTACAGCGCGTCCTGAATGCGGTTGATGGTGCGTCCCGCTAAAAGCAGGGGCAGCACCTCGCTTTCGCGTGCGGAAAGATGGTAATCGCGCGCGATGCGCTCCGCCGCCTCCTGAATGCTTATGAGCTCCTGCTCTGCGGGATCCATGGTGCCTTGCGGGTGCTCGCGTGCCATCTCGCTGCTTCTATCCGTGCTCGCCCCGGCGCTTTTAGGACCGCTTGCAAGGCCGTGCATCTTCCCGGCCTCATCTTCCCGGCGTTCGTTTTCGGCTAGCTTGTCGCTTGAATCCGCGATGGCGCAGCGCACCTCGCCGATCCCGATGGTCACCAGGTCCATCTCCGTGAAAAGATAGGTGCTCGACACGAACAGCAAAAACAGGCAGAGGATGCAGCAGGTGGCAGGTGCGCCTTCGCCCATGTTCGCCGGCAGCAGCACCGCGTTGCAGTTGGCGCCCAAAAGCTCTCCGAGATAAAGCACGAAGAACGCGACGCCGAACAAGAGCGAGGGGTTGATCTCGTAGCTTTCGCTCGTCTCCACGCACACCGCCGTGAGAAGCAGGACGAAGCAGGTGTATCCGCTGAAGAACAGCGAGGACGAATACAGCCCGAAATCTCCCATCGCCACTGAAAGCAGGCAAGCCAGCGCGAAAAGAGCCAGGGATATCCGATATATATGGAAGAGCATGTCGCGCGGGGCGGCCGTGCTGATGATGGCCAGCGCGATGACGGCGATGAAGCCGGCTATGAAAAGGGTGCCGTTGTAGGAAAGCGTCGCGGCAAGCGGTGAATACCCGAAGAAGCCGTCGTAGAAACCTTCGATAAAGCCTATGACCAGCGCCCCGGCGAGCGCCTTGCCGAAAAAGAGCTTCGTGCGCGGCGAGAAGGGCGCTTTCGGCGCGGGGTGCTCTTGCGGCACGCTCGGGGAGCTCTCTGCACTGCGGCAAAGGAAGAGGGCTGACAGCGGCGGGGCGATAACGATGACGATGTCGGCGTAAATAGGTGGAAGCATCACCAGGGCAAACGATGCGAGCAAGGCGATGCCCGCCCCGACGGACATCTCGAGCACGGTGGTGCGGGAGCCCGCGCCGGCGAAGCTCTCGAAGAAGCAGTGCATGAGGCATGCGCTGCCAACGCCCGTGAGAAACGCGCTTACCATGAGCACCATGGTGCCGTTGATCGAGTCGAGGTCGCTTATGATGAGCATCAGGGCGCCGATGGTCATGAGGCCCGCCGCGCCGAACATGAACGGCTTGCAACGCGATGGGCGAAAACCCACCTTGCGCAGTAAGCCGAGAATCACGCCTGCTATCAGGAAGCTTGCTCCCATGACGGCCATGCTCAGGCTCAGATTGAGGTAGAGCAGCTCCAAGATGCGGTTCACGTCATCGGACCCCGTGTAGAACATGATGCTGTAGAAGATGATGAATACCCAAACGCGCTCGAAAGCGAACCCGACCATGCGCGTCAGGGAAATGTTGTCAAAGGTCTCCGAATGTCTTGCGGCGCCCGTCTTCTCCATGCTCAATCCCCCCAAATGCATCGCAGGCAAGCTACGATGCGGATCCCCCTAAACGAGCTATCTTTAGAAATAGCTCGACTTGATTATAGGAACCGAATTTGAAAATAGCCGCTTCAATCCGGTGATTGTTTCAATATATTCTTGATACAGAATAGAACCTGTTATAAAACCGCAGGTCAATCGCATCATAAAAACGCATGATGTCAAAAATCCAGATTATTCATGACCCCCTGAATCTCGCAATCGAGCAATCCGTGCGATGCGCCGCAATCCGTCAGGCAGCAGGATTCTCATTGCCGCAAGCGCAACCCGCCAGGCCGTATGCGACGGCGTGCGGCAAGGCGTTTGCCTTTGCGCGCAGACGAAGATGAGTGGAAAAGACGAGAGAGAAAGGGAGGAGATATGGGCGTTAAGCTAAACATGTCCAGGCGTATGTTCGTTAAAGCGGCAGCCATCGCTGGTGCCACGGCGGCGTTTGCCGGTAACACAGGGACGGCTTTCGCGGAGAAAACCTATCCGGAGATTTCCGGGCAGGACACCGTTGAGGTCAAGTCTTGCTGTCGTGGTTGCGGCAAGATGGAATGCGGCGTCAAGGTCATCGTGCAAAACGGGCGCGCCATCCGCATCGAAGCCGACGAGAAGGCTTGGCAATCCATGGGCAACTGCTGCTCGAAAAGCCAGTCCTCGGTTCAGGCTGCTTATCATCCCGACCGGCTGCATTATCCCATGAAACGCACCAACCCCAAGGGCGAGGATCCCGGCTGGGTGCGTATTTCCTGGGACGACGCCATCAAGGAAACCGTCGAGGGCCTTTTGGCCGTCAAGAAGAAATACGGCGGGGAGGCAATCGCATGCCAGGTGGGCACCTCGCGCATTTGGTGCATGCATTCCGAATCCATCCTCAAGAATCTGCTGGAAACGCCCAACAATATCGAGGCCTGGCAGATCTGCAAGGGCCCGCGCCACTTCGCCACTACCATGGTTTCCCAGTTCGCTATGAGCTGGATGGAGACCATCACCAGGCCCAAGGTGTTCGTGCAGTGGGCTGGTGCTTCCGAGCTGTCCAACTACGACGACTCGTGCCGCACCACCGTCGACGTTTCCCAGCGTGCAGACGTGCACATTTCCGTCGACCCCCGCATGGCCAATTTGGGCAAGGAAGCCGATTACTGGCAGAATTTGCGTCCAGGTACCGACGGTGCCCTGGCCCTGGCCTGGACCAACGTGATCATCGAGAAGAAGCTCTACGACGATCTCTACGTCAAGAAGTGGACCAACGCGCCGTTTTTGGTGTGCATGGACATGGAACCCACGGGATTCCCCACGGTTCGCACCGACGGCTCGTATTGGGATATGAAGACCCATCTGCTCAAGGAGAGCGACATCAAGGAGGGAGGCAGCCCCTTCAAGTTCTTGGTGTACGACAACAACTGGCAGAAGCTCGCGCAGGCGGGCATCGAGCACGAGTACGGCAAGTTCACGTGGTTCAATGCCGACCAGGAGGGCCGCATCGACGAGACCGGCGGCTTTTGGGAAGGCGAGAACTACAATTCCGTCATCGCGCGCGAGACCGGCAGGGAAGCCGCGCAGGACAACCTGCTTCCCGGTCAGACCCAAGGCTGGGTCCCGGATCTGCTGCCGTTCGATCCCGCGATCGACCCCGCCCTGGAGGGCGAGTTCACGATCGAGCTGAAGGATGGTCGCACCGTCACGGTCAAGCCCGTGTGGGAATACTATAAGGCCGCGGCGGCGGAGTACTCGCTCGAGCGCGCCGAGGAGATCACCGGTATCCCGGCCGATCAGATCGAGGGGGCCGCGACCGCCTATGCCACGCGCATCGACCCCTCCACCGGCTACGGCAACGGCGGCATCCAGTACATGCTCGCCCAGGAGCATGCGTGCAACGCCATCCAGAACTCCCGCGCCCTCGACAACCTGGTGGGCATCACGGGCAACATGGACACCCCCGGCGGCAACCGCGGGCCGACCATCGTCCCCATCGACGGCGACCTGCAGGGCTTCAGCGCCTGGGCGCCCGGCGCGTCCACCCCGCCGGCAGAGCTGATGGAGAAGCAGATCGGCGTCGAGAAGTTCCCGCTGCTGCACTGGTGGCAGTACTGGTCAGACGGCCCCACCTGTTACGACGCGATGGTGACCGGCGATCCCTACCCGCTGCGCGCCCTGTGGAACGAGTCGGGCAACTTCATGGCCTTCGCCAACACCACCCGCGCATGGGAGGGCCTGTGCAACTTGGACTTCTACGTCGACCTCAACCTGTGGCATGCGCCTTCCACGGACGCTGCGGACATCATCCTGCCCGTCGCGCACTGGATCGAGCTGAACTCGCCGCGCGCCTCGCAGGGTTCCGCCGGCGCCATGGGCGCCACCGTCAAGTGCGTCGAGCCGCCGGCCGAGGCCAAGTACGACCCCGAGATCGTCATGGCCGTGGCCAAGGAGCTGGGCGTTCCGTGGAACAATGAGCCGGGCAACGAATGGCCGAGCATCGATTGGCAGCTCGACGACTCCATCAAGCTGTTCACCGACGACGAGCTCACCTGGACGGAATGGACCGTCAAAAACGGCGAGGTCTCCAAAGTTCGTCATGGCGTGCCGATGGCCGAGGTCAAACCCAAGTACACCTGGAACGAGTACGTGGCGGAGTTCCAGAAGAACGGCTGGTGGCAGGCCAAGGACGTCGAGCCGCGCAACTGGGGCACCTATCGTCGCTACCAAACGGGAGCCCTTCGCGCCCGTGACCGCGTGTGGGCGCGTTTGGACTACACGTCGGGTAACGGCATCGGCGACTGGAAGCCGGGCTGGTTCACCCCAACCATGAAGCAGGAGATCTGGTCCACCGTCATGGAGACCACCTACCCCGAGACCGAGGAATGGTGGCTGCCCTCCTGGAAAGAACCCCCGCATGGCCCCAAGGACGGTGACCGTATCAAGGAGTACCCGCTCACCGCTACCACGGGGCGCCGCATTCCGTGCTACTTCCACTCCGAGCATCGCCAGCTGCCCTGGTGCCGTGAGATGTGGCCGGTTCCGCGCATCGAGATCAACCCCGTCACCGCTGCCAAGTACGGCATCGAACAGGGTGACTGGGTTTGGATCGAGACCGAGTGGGGCAAGATCCGCGAGGTTGCGGACCTGTACTACGGCGTTGACGAGGATGTCGTCAACCTCGAGCACACCTGGTGGTACCCGGAGGTGCAGGACGCCGGTCACGGATTCCAGCTTTCCGCGGTCAACCAGCTGCTTGACCATCATGCGCAAGATCCGCATAGCGGCTCGTCCAACTTGCGCGCGTACCAGGTCAAGATCTACAAGGCCACATCGGAGAATTCCCCGTTCAACAACCCCGTTCCCTGCGACAGCAAGGGAGTGCCCATCATCCACACGTCCGACGACCCGCGCTTGAAAGAGTGGCTTCCCACCTACGAGGGCCGCGATCAAAAACTGAGCAGCGAGAAAGGAGCATAAAGCCATGACTCACAAAGCGATCATCACCGATCTCAACCGCTGCGTTGGCTGCCTGGCTTGCTCTGTCGCCTGCAAGGCTCTTAACGGCGTGCAGATCGGCAACTACTGGAACAAGGTCATGCGCATCGGGCCCAACTTGGATCCCGACGGCTCCGGCAAGTGGCCGGATGCGTACATGTACTTCCTCACCATGAGCTGCCAGCACTGCAAAAATCCCGAGTGTGTCAAGGTGTGTCCCACCGAGGCGTCCCATGTTGTCGAGGACGGCACGATCCAGATCGACAAGGAGAAGTGCATCGGCTGCCAGTTCTGCGTCATGGCCTGCCCCTACGGCGTGCGCTATCTGAACAAAGACGAGCTCGTGGTTGAGAAATGCACTTTGTGCGAACAGCGTTTGGTGCAAGGGGAGCTTCCCGCTTGCGTGGCCCAGTGCGGCGGCAACGCGCGCTGGGTGGGCGATATCGACAAGGGCTACGACTCCTTCATAGGCGCCCGCAATTCAACCGAACGCGGCCCGCAGGAAGGCGAGTACCGAAAGATGACCGATTTTCTGGAGCCTTTCGACGAGTCCGACGTCTACTCGCTTCCCAGCGTGGGCAACGAACCAGCTTATCGCTACATATTGCGCAGGCATCACTGGGAAGGGGGTGTCGAATAATGGAGACGCAATGGCCGCTCGTCATATTCACCCTGTTCGTATGCATCAGCTGCGGCATGATCGGCGCGGAGTCCATTCTGCTTCTCAAGGGCAAGGGCGAGAAGATCATGTTCCCTACGCTTATCGCGTCGGGCGTGTCGCTGGTGATCGGCGGCATAGGTTCCTTCACCCACTTGCAGCATTGGGAGCGCATCTTCAACGGATTCGGCCACATCACCTCCGGCATCACCCAGGAGCTCATCGGCTGCGTGCTCATGGGCATCATCATGGTGATTTGGTTCGCGTGCTGGTACCGCAAGAAGAAGATCTCGAAGGGCATCGCCGCGGCTTCGCTGGTGGTTTCCGTCGCCATGGTCATCGCCACCGCGCACTCGTATTTGATGCCCGCGCGCCCCGCCTGGACGCTGCTCATCGTGTACTACCTGGGTAACGCCGCCTTGCTGGGCAGCGTGGGGCTGTGGCTGGTGACATGCCTGGTCAAGGAGAGCGGGCTTGGCGCCACGGGTGCGAAGATGGCTCTTTGGGGCGGTGTCGTCGGCTTGGTTTGCATGGCGGTTTATGCCATCAGCCTAGGCACGCTCAACGTGTGGGATTTCGGTTACTACGCTGATCCCACCGCCATGACCACCGCTCCCGAGCATGTGGACAGCCTCATAGGCGTGGCGGCCGCAGGCGCCGGTGCCGGGTACTTTTGGGTGGGCATGGTCGCGGCGCTGCTGGTGATCGTTTGCGCCTGCCTGGCCCGAACAGACGACGGCAAGGGCAAAATCCTCTCCATCGTGGGCGTTGCGTGCGCCCTGGCCGCCAGCGTTTGCTTCAGGGTCGTGATCTACATCCTCGGGTATTCCATGTACCTCATGTTCTAAAAAGCATTACCGCTTTCCCCCTCCCAGATGCCAAACCCCTCCTTATCCGGCAGCTGGGCACCTCCCATAACCTGCCGGTTGCGATATCGGGTTGCGACCGGCAGGGGATGGTGGCAAGGGATTCACGAGGGAAAGCCGCATTTGAAAGCTTCAAATGTCGAACTGGCCCCGCCGCTTGTCGGTACGGGGCTTGAAATGAAACCCGGCGCTCCCCGCAGAGCGGAACCTTTACCCCCCTCTAGACTCTGTCGGTTCCGTTCTGCGAGGGGCGCCGGAGAAGGTAAACGAAAAGAATAGGAGCAAGACATGGCTCATAAGCGAATTGAGCGCGCGACCAAAGCGCTGTGCGCGACCTCTCTTGCGCTTGTCTTGGGGCTCGCTGCTGCGGGCTGCTCCAGCGGAAGCACGACTTCCGCCGATGGGGGCGCGCAAAGCTCCGGGCAGACCGCCACGGTTGAAAAGCCGGCATGTGCAAGCGGTCAGGAGCAGGCCACCAGCTTAAGCGGCCTTAAGGTGGGCGACACCTTCGCCTATGGCAGCTACCAAGGCAAGAGCATCGGCTGGCAGGTGCTGGCCGTCGAGGATGGCAAGGCGCTGGTGATCTCGCAGGAAGGCGTGGACGTCAAGCCCTTCAACGCACAGCGAGGCGAATACGTATGGAAGGATTCCAGCTTGCGCAGCTGGCTTAACGGCGAATTCTTGAGCGCGGCGTTCGACTCGGCTCAGAAAGGCGAGATCCTCACTACCGAGGTGGTGAACGGCAAGAACCCCTATTGGGCAACGGGTGGGAGCGAAGCCACCCAGGACAAGCTGTTCTGCCTGTCCATCGTCGAGGCCGAGCAGTACTTCGGCCGCGATGGCGATGCTATCTGCTGGCCGAGCGATTACGCGGCAAGCCAGGGCGCCTACACGGATGCCAACGGCGCGGCGTGCTGGTGGCTGCGCGACTCCGGTTACGACGTGAATGCCGGTGAGTCCGCCGCCGACGTCAACACGGAGGGTTTCATCTTCGATAGCGGCGCCTATGTGGACCATGGCACGTATTGCGTGCGGCCGGCCATGTGGGTGAGCACTAAGTAAGTAAGGCTGCGATCGCCTGCGCCACGGTTGGCGCTTTGCGCCCGCAGCTACGGTGCGAGCCCTAATCGCTGGCGTGCGGTCGTGCAAGGCGACGGACCTGCGCGTAGGCGCATACGCCTGCGAAATGAGGAGACCCCCGCGGAAAATCTTCCGCGGGGGACTCTTTCCCGTTCCATCAGTCATGCGCAACAGTCTGTGCAACGGGCCTTGGCCGAGGTGACCGAGGGGAAAGGGAAAGTCTCTTCTCGACGCCCTATTCGCCCCACACGCGCTCGGCGATGCGCTTGACCAGGGCGATCTTCGCCCACTGCTCGTCCTCGGTCAGCACGTTGCCCTCCTCGGTGGACGAGAAGCCGCACTGCGTGGACAGGCGCAGCTGCTCAAGCGGCACGTACTGCGCGGCCTCGTTGATGCGCGCGATGACGTCGTCCTCGTTTTCCAACTCGGGGAACTTCGAGGTGATCAGGCCCAACACCACGACCTGGTCCTTGATGTGCGCGAGCGGCGCGAAGTCGCCCGAGCGGTCGGAGTCGTACTCCAGGAAGAAGCCGTCGTAGTTCGCCCCGCCGAAGAGAATCTCGGCGACGGGCTCGTAGCCGCCGGAGGAGAACCACGTGGAGCGGAAGTTGCCGCGGCAGATATGCGTGGTGATGGTCATGTCCGCCGGCTTCGCCTCGAGGATGCGGTTGATCATGGCGACGTAGTTGCGGGCGACCTCATCGACGTCGATGCCTTGCTCGGCGTAGGCGGCGCGCTTGGCCGGGTCGCAGAACTCGCCCCAGCTGGTGTCGTCGAACTGCAGGTAACGGCAGCCGTGGTCGTAGAAGGCGCGCACGGCGTCGCGATATGCTTCCACGATGTCGTCGAAAAGCGCCTGTTCGTCGGCGTAACGCTCGATGGGCTGGTAGACGGCGGCGCCGCGCACGCAGGGGATGAGGTGCAGCATGGAGGGCGCGGGGATGGTCAGCTTCGCCTGGGCATCGCCGGCAATCTCTTTCAGTTTGTCGAAGTGGGCGAGGAACGGGTGGTCGCCGAAGCCGATCTTGCCGCGGAACACGAGCTGCGCGCCCTTGGGTTTGGGGCCCTTGAACTCGACGGACCACGTTTCGGCATCGATGTGTTCGACGTTTTCCAGGCCCTCCAGGAAGTCGAGGTGCCACATGGCGCGGCGGAACTCGCCGTCGGTGACGGCCTTCAGGCCGGCCTGCTTTTCCTTCTCGACCAGCTCGGCGATGGCGGCGTCTTCGGCGGCGGTCAGCTCATCGGCGGTGATGGTGCCGGCGGCGAAGTCGGCGCGCGCCTGCTTGAGCGATTCGGGGCGCAGGAAGCTGCCGACGATGTCGTATGCGTAGGGAGGGTTCGTGATTGCCATGGGGCATCCTTTCGTTGCATTGGTGTGACAGAAAGGATGCCAGAACCCCCAAGCCTAGAAAACTATCTGTTTGCTAGCGATATCCATAGCCAAAAGGAATAGAAGAGTGTCGCGCCTATTCGCCGCGATATTCGCGCACGTAGCTGCGCAGCAGCTCCAGGTAGTGCTCGGCGATGGAGGACAGGGGGCGGTCGGTGCGCTTGACGTAGCCAAGCTCCATATGCTCGTCGCTTTCGAGCGGCACGGCGATAATCTGGCTGCCGTTTAAGTCCTCGGAGAGGATTCCGCTTGAAATGGTGTAGCCATTCAGGCCGATGATCAGGTTGAACAGCGTCGCGCGGTCGGTGACCACGATGCTCTTGTCAACCGCCTCGGCGATATGCAGCTCCTCCGCGAAATACAGCGAGTTGCGAATGCCCTGGTCATAGCTCAGGCGCGGGTAGGGCGCCAGGTCGGCAAGCGTCAGGCGCTCCTTTTTCGCGAGCGGGCTTTCGCGGCTGACGAACACGTGCGGCTTCGCGCGAAACAGCGGCTCGAAATGCAGGTCGGCCGACTTCACCACGTTCGAGATGACGCTGCCGTTGAAGTCGCAGCGGTACAGCACGCCCAGCTCGCTGCGCTCGAGGCGCACGTCGTCGATGATGCCGGCGGTCGAGGTTTCGCGCAGCGAGAATTCGTAGCGGTCGCGGTCGTAGCTGCGCACGAGCGACACGAACGCGTTCACGACGAAGGCGTAGTGCTGCGTGGAGATGCCGAACAC
>CAVCPR010000065.1:0-14850 GCA_963604235.1 Anaerovoracaceae bacterium
CTCGTCGCACAGCGTGTCACCGGTGGTGGTGTTCTTCAGGCCCACGACGGCGACGATGTCGCCGGCGGAGCACTTGTCGATGTCGACGCGCTGGTTGGAGTGCATCTGCAGCAGACGGCCGATGCGCTCCTTCTTGTCCTTCGTGGCGTTGACCACGTAGGAGCCGGCGTCGAGGGAACCGGAGTAGACGCGCAGGTAGGTCAGCTTGCCCACGAACGGGTCGGTCATGATCTTGAACGCCAGGGCGCTGAACGGCGCCTTCGGGTCGGAAGGACGGCAGTCCTCGTCGCCGGAGCCGGGGATGGTGCCCTTGATGGCGGGAACGTCGGGAGGAGCCGGCAGGTAGTCGACAACCGCGTCGAGCAGTTCCTGAACGCCCTTGTTCTTGTAGGCGGAGCCCACGAACACGGGGTTGATCTTGCAGTCGATGACGCCCTTGCGCAGAGCGGCCTTGAGCTCTTCGACGGAGACTTCCTCTTCCATGAGGACCTTCTCCATGAGCTCGTCGTCGCAGTCAGCGGCGGCCTCGAGCAGCTCCTGGTGAGCGATCTCGGCGGCATCGGCGAACTCGGCGGGGATGGCGTCCATCGGCTCGGGGTAGGTCATGCCCTTGTCGTCGGCCTTGAAGTCCCATGCGGTCATGGTGACCAGGTCGATGACGCCCCAGAAGTTGTCCTCGGCGCCCATCGGCAGCTGAGCTGCGACGGCGTTGGCCTTCAGACGATCCTTCATGGTCTGGATGGCATGCTCGAAGTCGGCACCGACGCGGTCGAACTTATTGATGAACGCGATGCGCGGCACGCCGTAACGCTCGGCCTGACGCCAAACGGTCTCGGACTGCGGCTGCACGCCGGCGACGGCGTCGAACACGGCGACGGTACCGTCGAGAACGCGCAGGGAGCGCTCAACCTCGGCGGTGAAGTCCACGTGGCCGGGGGTGTCGATGATCTGGAAGCGGTACTCCTGACCGTCCTTCTTCCAGAAGCACGTGGTGGCGGCGGCGGTGATGGTCACGCCGCGCTCCTGCTCCTGGACCATCCAGTCCATGGTGGCGGCGCCGTCGTGAACCTCGCCGATCTTGTGGGTCTTGCCCGTGTAGTACAGGATGCGCTCGGTCGTGGTGGTCTTGCCGGCATCGATGTGGGCCATGATGCCGAAGTTACGGGTGAGCGACAGGTCGTTAGTCTTAGCCATTATCCGTCACGACCTAGAAGCGGTAGTGCGAGAACGCACGGTTGGACTCGGCCATCTTGTACAGGTCCTCACGCTTCTTCACGGAAGCGCCGGTGTTGTTGGCGGCGTCCATGATCTCGTTGGCGAGGCGCTGCTTCATGGTGTGCTCCTTGCGCTTGCGGGAGAAGTCCACGATCCAGCGGATGGCCAGCGTGGTTGCGCGGCGGGAGTTGACCTCCATGGGCACCTGGTAGGTGGCGCCACCGACACGCTTGGGCTTGACCTCGAGCGTGGGGCGGACGTTGTCCATGGCCTTCTTGAAGACGGTCAGGGCATCCTCGCCCGTCTTCTCGGCGACCATCTCGAAAGCACCGTAGACGATGCCCTCGGCGGTGGACTTCTTGCCGTGGAGCATGATCTTGTTGATCAGCTGCGTGACAAGGCGGTTGTTGTAAACGGCGTCCGGCTGGGTTTCGCGGCGGACGGCTGCTGCACGACGCGGCATGTAAAACTCCTTCTTATTCCTGCGCGCTTCTAGGAGGAACTCCCCTCCCATTAGGCTGCGGCATTCCCGGCCCTTCCGGTTATGCCTGATGCGAGCCCGCGCGACTTAGCGGTGAACTTATTTCGGGCGCTTGGCACCGTAGCGGCTGCGAGCCTGCTTGCGCTTGTCGACGGCGGCGCAGTCGAGAGCAGCGCGGATGACCTTGTAACGGACACCAGGAAGGTCCTTAACACGGCCGCCGCGGATGAGCACCATGGAGTGCTCCTGCAGGTTGTGGCCCTCGCCCGGGATGTAGGCGGTAACTTCCATGCCGTTGACCAGGCGCACACGGCAAACCTTACGAAGAGCCGAGTTCGGCTTCTTCGGGGTGGTCGTGTACACGCGGGTGCAAACGCCGCGCTTCTGCGGGTTGCCCTTCAGCGCCGGAGTCTTAGACTTCGCGGCAGCCGTCTTGCGGCCCTTGCGGACCAGCTGGTTGATAGTAGGCAAAACATTCTCCTTCTGTACTTTGCCTTGGCGGGGGACCTTCCCCCGTACTTGCTGTTGTTTTCAGGTGCGTTCAGCTGATACGCACACGAAAACACGGCACCTCCTTGAGGCGCGAGTTGGTACTTTACCAGCGGCATAGGGGTGTGTCAAACGCCACGCCACCGGGTGTGTCCATGCATAGTTTACCGTAAATGCGCAGGTGAAACAAGCTTTCGCCTGCTCTTTCGCCATAGGCTGCACACAATTTTGAAAAAACTTCTTGCATTCTTGCGGCACTCGAGCGTTGCGGCGTGGGAACGGTTGAGGCCCCGAGCGCCGTGCGGGCGTTCGGGGCCTCTAAAGTCGTTCGCGATGCGCCTTTTTCGGGCGCGAAACGGGGGCGAACCTAACGGCGAGCGCCCTTGATGAGTTCCTCGACCAGGCGGCACGTGCCCTGCAAGTCCTCGATGCGCAGGTATTCCTCAGTGGAATGGAAGTTTGCCATGCCGGTGGAAAGCGTGATGGCGCGCACCCCGCGCGAGGCGTGGATGTTCGCGTCCGCCCCACCGCCGGAATAATGCAGCTGCGGGGTGAGGCCGGCCGCCTTGGCAGCCGCAACGATTCCCAGCACGTGCGGGTCTTCCTCGTCGTAGACGACCGCGGGATAATCCACGTGCCAGGTCACGGCTACGCAACCGCCCGCCTGGTTTGCCGCCGCATTGAGCGCCTGCGTGATGTCTTCGCGCACGGCATCGGCGCGCGCGGTCGAAAGCGAGCGGCATTCGCCGGAAAGCGTGCACGACTCGGGAACCACGTTGGTGGCCCCTCCCCCGCTTATGATGCCAACGTTGGCGGTGGTGTGGGAGTCGAGGCGGCCGAGCGTCATGCGCGCGAGCGCGTCGGCGGCCATGAGGATCGCCGAGGTGCCGCGCTCGGGCTCGACGCCCGCGTGCGCCGCCGTGCCGGCAAACGTCGCCTCGAACGTGTAGTGGCACGGCGCACCCTGGATAATGGTGCCGGCCGAACCGTCGGCGTCGAGCACATAGAGGGGTGCGCCTTCGGGCAGGCGCGCGGCATCGAAGGCACTCGCTCCGAGCAGGTGCAGCTCCTCGCAGGTGGTGAGCAGCACCCAAATCTCGGGAAGGGGCTCGCCCTGCTCGATCAGGCTGCGCACCGCTTCGAAAATTGGCGCGATACCCGACTTGTCGTCGGCAGCCAGGATGGTCTCCCCTGCACTGTATATAATGCCGTCGCGAACCACGGGCTCGATGCCGGCGCAGGGATCGACCGTGTCCATGTGGGCGGAAAGGACAAGCACCCCCGCCACTTCGCCCGCTCGGCGTGCGATAAGGTTGCCCGTATCGGATCCGGTCGCTTCCGCGGAATCGTCGTACGCGACCGTGAAGCCGAGGTCGGAAAGCTCGGCTTCGCAGCGCGCGGCCATCGCCGCTTCATGGCAAGACGGGCTTTCGATGCGCACCAGGTCGCAGAACAGGTTCAGCAGGCGGTCGGCGTTCACGGCGGCTCCTTTACTAGCGGGCGCGGTACCAGTCGCGCCGACGGTCGATGACGCAGAGGTCCTTAGTGGGCCAGGATGGGTGCGGCCACCTGCTTCTTGCGGGAGAGCACGCCGGGCATCCAGGCGGATTTGCCGTTGAGGTCGACGTCGAACACGTCGGAGACGAACTGCGTGTCGCCCTCGCAGATGAACTGGCTGCCCTCGGCGAGGATGTCCGTGGCGAAGAACAGCACGAACTGGTAGCCCTTCTCGGCAACGAGCGCCTTGATGGCCTCGCGAATTTCCGCCTCGCGGCCGAGCACCGCCTGCAGGTCGACCGTTTCGAACTGGCCGATGTAGACCTTGTTGCCGCTGGAGAGCTCGAACTCCTTAGCGTCGGCGTTCACCAGCTTGTCGACGGGCAGCTCGGCGGGGTTGGAGCGGCACTTGAAGATGTCCATGCCGTACTTCACCGGGTCGACGCCGAGGGCGGCGGCGGTGCGGGCGATGATGTCGCGGTCGAAGTCGGTGGTGGTGGGCGACTTCATGATGACGGTGTCGGTGAGCATGGCGCCGAGCAGCAGCGCGGCGATACCCTGGGGCATCTCGATGCCCTCGATCTCGAACTCGCGGGCGACGATGGCCGCGGTGGAGCCGACCGGCTTGGCGTTGAAGCGCAGCGGCTGCGCGGTCACGAGGCCGCCGAGGCGATGATGGTCGACGATCTCGACGATCTCGGCCGCGTCAAGGCCGTCGGCGGACTGCAGAAGCTCGTTATGGTCAACCAGGATGACCTGCTGGCCTTCTTCAACCGACTCGATGAGACGCGGGGTCTCGATGCCGTGCTCGGAGAGCACCCACTCGGTCTCGGGCGGCAGAGCCCCGAGGCGGCATGCCTCGCAGACGGCCTCTTCGCCGGCGCGGCGCGCCAGCTCGTTCTTCAGGTACGCGTAGCCAATTGCTGCGCTGATGGCATCGTTGTCGGGGTTCTTGTGACCGAACACCAGGATGGGTGCCGCCATGTGATCGCTCCTTCTTGCCGGGATGCGCCCGGCGCCTTTCCCTATTTGCATTTCACGTCTTGCGCCGCAACAAGCGTTGCAGCCGACGTGACAGTATACCGCGCACCAAGGCGACGGCCGCGAAATGCCAGGGAACAGCCACGAACGGCGCAGGCGAGCGGCAAACTGCGGGGATGGGGCGCGGAATTCGACAAGGGTTTCACTCAGCAAGAAGCCGCTATGCGGATGACCGCAGCTGTCTACTTCCCGCACATGTGGGATTCGCACCAGGCGCAGGCGTCAGGGGTTGCCGCAAGCCCGCCGAGGGCGCTTTCGCGCAGCTCGAAGGGCAGGCTGCGCCCGACCTTGTACATGGCGTCGACCGTCTGGTCGAAGTTGACCAGGCTTCCCACGCCGGCAAGGGAAATCTGCGCGCTCACCAGCGCCGTCGCCGCGCCGGACGCGTTGCGCTTCTGGCACGGGACCTCCACGAGACCCGCCACCGGGTCGCACACGAGTCCCATCATGTTCGTGAGCGCATTGCCCGCCGCGTCGAGGCACTGCTCGGGCGTACCCCCGGCAAGTTCCACCACCGCCGCGGCCGCCATCGCCGCCGCCGAGCCGATTTCCGCCTGACAGCCGCCCTCGGCACCGGCCACCGTGGCGTTGCGCGTGATCAGATAGCCCACGGCCGCGGCGCAGGCAAGCCCGCGCGCAAGCTCTTCGTCGGTGTAGCCCTTTTCCTGCTGAAGGCTCAAAAGCACCCCGGGAATGACGCCGGCCGAGCCGGCGGTCGGGGCGGCGACGATGCGGCCCATCGAGGCGTTCGTCTCCAGCACGGCCATCGCGTACGCGGCCGCGCTCGCGACCGGCTCTCCGAGCACGCTTATCGGATGGTGGCGCAGCTTCGCCAGGCGCATGGCCTCGCCGCCGAGCAGCCCGCCCATCGAGTGCGCCGGCACATCGAGCGGGCGCGTGGCGGCGTCGCGCATGACGCGCAGCGCATGCAGCAGGTAATCGGCGGTCTCGTCGGCTCGCCCGCGGCTTTCCTGCACGGCCTTCTCGCGCGCCAAAAACACCTCCGAGATATGCTCCCCGCGCGCATGGCAACGCTCGATCAGCTGGGCGCCGCTGGCGAAATCGAGCGCATGCAGGCGCTCAAGCGCAGCCGCCTGCACCTCGGCGTCGACGCCAGGCGCCGCCTCGCCGATGGTCGCGGCGGGGATGACCCGGCATCCGCGAATGGCCTCGCCGCTTAGGATGGACTTGCGGGCGGCGTCAGAGATGCGCTGATCGGTTTCGAGCACGGTCCACGCCGCATCCCCGCGCTGCTCGCGGTACATGCGGGCGGTCGCGATGTTCACGCCGTGCTCGCTCAGGCACGTGGAGATATGCGCGAGCACGCCCGGTTCGTCATGCTGCTGCACGACGATCGAGTGGTTCTCGCCGGTGATATAGACGTCCACGCCATCGATCTTGCGAATGACCGCCGCGCCGCCGCCGACGCTTTCGCCGCGCACGCTCATGCGCGAGCCGTCTGCCGCGTCGATGACCATGTCGATGGTGTTGGGGTGCTCGTAGTCGTCGCGCTCGGGTTCGCAGAAGAATTCGAAGGAAAGCCCCGCCTCGCGCGCATGCGCAAACGAGTTGCGGATGCGCAGGTCATCGGGGGCGAAGCCGAGCATGCCGGCCACGATCGCCTTGTCGGTGCCGTGCCCGGTGAGCGTATGCGCGAAGCTTCCCAGCAGGTGGAACTCCACATGGCGGGGAACATCGCCGGCAAGCTTGCGCGCCATGAACGCGATACGCAGGGCGCCTGCCGTGTGCGAGCTCGACGGCCCGACCATCACGGGTCCGATGATGTCGGTCAGCCCCAGCGTTTCCATTCGTGTCCTCCTGCAGTCCGTTTTCCTCAAGAATAGGTTGGTGCGATTCGCAACGAATCATCCTAACGTAAAAGGCGCCGCGTCAAGAGCGCGAACGGCGAGCGGACACGTATCGGAAACCTTCCGTTCATACAGCGGGAATCAACAAGCCCCTAGATTTTCCCTACCCCACCTTCACGATGGGGGCGTAGTCTTTGAGGAGCTTCTTCGTTTGGCCGGATTTGGCGAAGCGGACGTGCAGGGTGTCGCCATCGACCTTGACGACCTTGCCGCGCCCGAACGTCTTGTGGTCGACGGCGTCCCCGACGGCAAACGTCATCTTCGCCGCCGCCTTCTTCTCCGCGCCCGGACGCACGTAGGCGCCCGACACGGCGCGACCGGACCCCACACCGCCGGCTCGTCCCTCGCGCGCCTCGCGACGCTCGCGATCGGAGCGACCGAAGGGCGAGCTTGCGCTCGAGCGGCCGAACACGCGCCCGCCGCCGGCCTCCACGCCGCTGCCGGAAATGCCGCGACGGCTTCCGCGCTTCTCCCAGCCGGTGCCGGAAAAGCCCTGGCTGCCGACGCCCATGGTCTGGCGCAGCTCGGCGGGAATCTCGTGCACGAAGCGCGACACGGGATTGGACTGCGTCTGGCCGAAGATCTGGCGCGTGTAGGCGCTCGTCAGGAACAGCGTCTTGCGCGCGCGCGTGATGGCAACGTAGGCCAGACGGCGCTCCTCCTCGATACCCGCGGCGTCATTTGAGCTGCTCGTATGCGGGAACAGCGTCTCCTCCATGCCGGCGACGAACACGCAGTCGAACTCCAGGCCCTTGCTGGCATGCACCGTCATCATCGTGACGGCCTGGCCGTCCTCGCCGAGCGTGTCGAGATCGGTGCGCAGGCGCACCCACTCCAGGAAGTCGGCCAGCGAGTCGCCGCGCAGCACGCGCACGGGCTCGGCGGGCGCTTCTCCCTCCGCACCCGCGTCGCCGGCCGTCGGCGCGGCGTAATCGGCATCCTCCTCGTCATGCGTGTCGACGAATTCGTCGACTACCGACAAAAACTCCTGGATGTTCTCGATGCGCCCGCGCGCCTCGTCGGTCCCCTCGGCCATAAGCGCGCCGATCAGGCCCGATCGGTCCACCACGGCCTCGACGAGCTTGCGCAGATCGCCGGAATACGACTGCGCGTCCTTCACCAGCTGCACGAACTCGCCCAGGCTGCGGCGCGCGGCGGTGCGCAGCTCGGGGTCGGCCACGGCAAGCTCGGCGCCTTCCATGAACGTCATGCCCATCTCGCGCGCGAACTGCTCGACGCGCTCGACCGTCGACTTGCCGATGCCGCGGCGCGGCGTGTTGATGACGCGCTTGGCGGCGATGTCGTCGGCCGGGTTGATGACGAGCGTGAGATAGGCCATCACATCGCGGATTTCCGCACGGTCGAAGAAGCGCGTGCCGCCGACGATGCGGTAGGGCACGCCCGCGCGCAGCAGCATGTCTTCCAGCATGCGCGACTGCGCGTTGGTGCGGTAGAACACCGCGCACTGGTTGTACGACAGGCCGCCTCTGCGCTGCTTCTCTATCTCGCCGGCGATCCAGCGGCCCTCGTCGCGCTCGTCGGTGGCCATGTAGACGTGGATCTTCTCGCCGTCGGGCTGGTCGGTGAACAGCTTCTTCGCCTTGCGATGCTGGTTGTTGGCGATGACGGCGTTGGCCGCGGCGAGCACGTTGCCCACGCTGCGGTAGTTCTGCTCCAGCTTGATGGTGGTGCAGCTGGGGTAATCCTTCTCGAATTCCAGGATGTTGCGGATGTCGGCGCCGCGCCAGCTGTAGATGGACTGATCGTCGTCGCCGACCACCATGATGTTGTTGTGCCCCGCGGCAAGCAGGCGGCAAATCTCGTACTGCGCGTGGTTGGTGTCCTGGTACTCGTCCACCAGGATGTAGCGGAAGCGCAGCTGATAGGCCTCGAGCACGTCGGGGTGGTTCTTCAGCAGCAGGTACGCGTAGAGCAGCAGGTCGTCGAAGTCGAAGGCGTTGGCCTGCTTCAGGCGATCCTGCAGGCGCTCGTAGACGCGCGCGGCGACCTTGCCCACCGGGTCGTTGGCCTCCTTGGCGAACGGTCCGGGCGCCTTCAGCTCGTTTTTCGCCGTGGAAATGCGATTCATCAGGGCGTTTATGGGGAAGCGCTTCGGGTCGATGTCCAGCTCGGCCATGATTTCCTTGTACAGGCGCTTCTGGTCGTCGGTATCGTAGATGGTGAAGTTCTTGTCGAAGCCCATGCGGTCGGCGTCGGCGCGCAGGATGCGCACGCACATGCTGTGGAAGGTGGAAACCCACATGCCGCGGGTGCGCGGGCCGACCAGGCCCTGTAGGCGCTCGCGCATCTCGGCGGCGGCCTTGTTGGTGAACGTGATGGCCAGGATCTCCCACGGGGCGACGTCGAGGTCTTCCAGGATATGGGCGATGCGGTACGTCAGCACGCGCGTCTTGCCCGAACCGGCACCCGCCAAAACCAAAAGCGGCCCCTCCGTGCATTCGACGGCGGCGCGTTGCGGTCCATTCAAAGTTGAGATGTCGATGGGCATGAAGCTTCCTTACACGATGCTGCGGCGAGGGACACTTGGCGCCTTGCGGCGCGGGGGATGATTGTACCGCCCCAAAGGTGCGCAGAAGCATATTGCAAACGAAAACGATTTTTGCCATGATGGCGCCACAAGGGGAAATTGCAAGGGAGGGTCAATCATGAAGACCACCGGATCAACGGCAAGCGCGGCGCATCTGTTCACGCGCATCAGCGACCTCGACCACGTGCTGGACACGGCGAACTTCAGCGTTGCCGACGCCTGCATCGGCTGCCGCATCTGCGAGCGCGCCTGCCTGGCCAGCGCCATCGAGACGCCGGAGGGGCATCCGGTGTGGGTGAAGGAGCGCTGCTTCATGTGCTTCGGATGCCTTCGCAAATGCCCCACCGCCGCCATCGCCTACGGCAGATAAGGCGAGCGCGGCCAGCTCGCGCGTCCACGCGGCGCGCATTCGTCCACGCATACGCAAACGAAAAGGCGAACCGGACGTGCCGGTTCGCCTTTTCGCAATCTTGCAGCTGAAGCCGAAAGCGGCCGCGCTCGGCGCGCGCCGCGCTTCAAACCCTTCGCCTTAGACGATCTTCTTCCCGAACACCGCGGCGATGTCGCGCAGCTCGGCCACCAGGTCGCGGAACTGCGCCGGGGTCAGCTGCTGCGGGCCGTCGGAGAGAGCCGCCGGCGGATTGGGGTGCACCTCGATCATGATGGAGTCGGCGCCCACGGCAACCGCCGCGCGCGCAAGCGAGGGAACCAGGTCGCGCACGCCGGCCGGGTGCGACACGTCCACGCAGATGGGATAGAGGCTCTGCTTGTGGATGACGGGCACGGCGGAGATGTCGAGCGTGAAGCGCGTGGCCGTCTCGAAGGTGCGCAGGCCGCGCTCGCACAGCACGATGTTGTCGTTGCCCTCCATGGAGATGTAGTCGCACGCGGAGAGCCATTCGGCAATGGAGCCGGCGAAACCGCGCTTGAACAGGACCATCTTGTGCGAGTCGCGCGTGACCTTGCCGATGTTCTTCAGCAGGCTGAAGTTCTGGAAGTTGCGCGCGCCCACCTGCAGGCCGTCCACGTAGGAATGGACGAGTTCGCAATGCTCGGAGTCCATCACCTCGGTGAGGGTTTTCAGGCCGTACTTTTCGCCGCCGGCCTTCATGATCTTGAGCGCTTCCTCGCCAAGGCCCTGGAAGCTGTGCGGATTGGTGCGGGGCTTGTACGCGCCGCCGCGGATCCAGGTCAGGCCCAGATCGTGGATGCACTCGGCAACCTCGAAGAACTGCTCTTCGCTTTCCACCGAGCACGGACCGGCGTAGATGGTTATCTCGTCGGTGCGGGCACCGTAATCCGGCAGCTTCGTTTCAATGTGCTGTTCGCTCATGCGGACGGGGTCTCCTTCATAACCTTCAGGATAGTGCTGTAGATCTCGCGGAGGTTGTCGTTGTACAGCGGACCTTCGTTGAAGCTGTCCACCTTCTCGAAGATCTCCTCCTCGCGCTTCGGGTCGTACAGACCCATGTGGGCACCGGGCTTGAGGCCGCGAATGACCAGCGAATGACCGGCGCGCTTGTTCAGCAGCGCGACGATCTGGCGGTCGAGTTCGTCGATCTTGGCGCGATGTTCCTGGATCTGCTCGAGCGAGCTGTTCTCGTCAGACATCGGCTTTCCTTCCTTCAAATAGAGCGGTAACGAGCATGGCCGCGCCCGTCGGCGTTTTGCCGACGGGCCGCGTTGCGCGATGGCGGCCCTCGTGTGCGCCCCATAATAGCAAAAGGTGGCGCGGCAAGCGGAAAGCTCGCCTGAAAAGGCAGATAGGGCAGCCGGGCGGAGGGCGAGGCGGCGGACAAGCCAACGGGCGAGCGGCTCGGCCGGACGGCGCTCCCCTACAGCATACCGACGATGGTCGCCAGAAGCGGCACCGTCACCAGGGCAAGCGCCGTGGTGATGAAGGTGCCCTGCGCCATCGTCTTCGCATCGCCGTTGTACTGGTAGCACAACATGGTGCCGTTCGTGGCGACGGGCATGGCCGAGAGCACCACCAGGATGGACAGCAAAAGCCCCGAGCAGATGTGGCTCATCACGCAGAAGATCACCAGCGGCGTGACCACCATGCGCACCAGGCTCGCCGCCCATAGGCGCGGAGTGCCGACAAGTTTGGCCGCCGGCAGGTTCGCCAGCGAGGACCCGACGATAAGCAGCGTGGCCGGCGTGGTGAAGCCGCCGACGGTGGACAGCGCGTCGCCGAGCACGGGCACCGAGTGGATGCCGAAAAACGCCAGCAGACACGACCCGATGGTGGCCACGTTGCAGGGGTTCACCAGATCGCGCGGGTTCATGCGCACCTTCACGCCGTGCTCGTTGTCCGACGCGATGAGCCACACGCCCATCGTGAACACGATCAGGTTGAACGGGATGTTGTACACCACCGCGTAGATGACCGTCTGCGGCCCGAAGATGGCCGAGAGAACCGGGTAGCCGATAAAGCCGGTATTGCCGAAAATGAGCATGAAACGGTACACGCCGCGCATGCCGAACGGGATGCGCAAAAGGAACGTGACGAGAAACGCCACGGCGATGAGGATGACGAAGCTGAGCAGCGACAGCGCCATGATTTCCGCGATGGTCGCCTGATCGGGCAACTCGTCGACCGCAAGCACCGAGGAGAGGATCAGACACGGCAGCGTGGCATTCAGCACCAGCGTGGAGAGCTTCTTGTCCATGTCGGTGTCCATGACGCGGGCCTTCTTGCACCCGTAGCCCACGGCCACGGCGGCGAACAGGACCACCATCTGGACGAAAATGCTGCTGAACTGCTCAAACACGACGATGCGCCTCTTGTCTTCCTCTCGGGAGTGCGCAACGGGGCGCACGCGCATCAAGTTTGCGCGTTGCCCGCCCCCGCGTCAACCGCGAATGGGCGCAGCAGCTACAGAATGCCGCCGAACTGCAGCGCAAAGACGGCGAGCACCACCAAACCGACGATGATGCGGTACCAGCCGAAGGCGGCGAAGTCGTTCTTCTTGATGTAGCCCATGAGGAACTTGATGGAGACCACCGACATCACGAACGCGGAGACCACGCCGATGACGAGCACCATGATCTCGACGGACGTCATGGCAAGGCCGGCGGCGAAGAACTTGATGCACTTCACGAGGCCCCAGCCGAACATGATGGGGATGGCCAGGAAGAACGTGAACTCGGCGGCGGCAGTGCGGCTGCAGCCCGTGAGCATGCCGCCGATGATGGTGGCGCCGGAGCGCGAGGTGCCGGGGATGATGGCGAGCACCTGGAAGCAGCCGATCTTCAGGGCCGTCTTCCAGTCGATGTCCTCGACGTCGGTGATGCGGAAGACGCGCTTCTCCGCGGCCTCTTCCAGCTCCTCGTCGCTGAGCACCGGGGCGGTCGAGCGACGTGCATGGCGTCCGCGGCAGGCCGCGCCGGCAATGGCGACGACCTCGCGCATCGCATCCTGCATGCGGCGGCGGTTGCGATTCTCCATGACGATGAAGATGACGCCGTAGACGATGAGCATGGCCGCGACGGTGACCTTGTTATAGAAGTGCTCGTTGACCCAGTCGTCGAACAGAAGCCCGATGATGGCCGCCGGGATGCAGCCGATGACCACCATGCCCCACAAACGCCACGTGCTGCGCTTTTCGGCGGCGGTTTTGCGCGGGCTGAGCGGATTGAGCTTATGGAAGTACAGCGTGAGCACGGCCAAGATGGCGCCGATTTGGATAACCACCAGGAAAAGCGCCAGGAATTGGTCGGAAACCTGCAGCTTGACGAAGTCGTCGACGATGATCATGTGGCCTGTCGACGAAATGGGCAGCCATTCCGTGATGCCCTCGACGATGCCGAGCAGCAGTGCCTTCAACGCTTCGATGATCATGTCTTCCCTTCCCCGTGTTCGATGCGGTGCGCCAGCCGGCCAGGCGGCGAGATGGCGCGCGGACAAGGTCGACATTTTATGGCCGATTGACGGGGCGTTTTCATGGGATGCGCCCATAAGCCCCGGAAACCAGAGGCCGGGCACGAATATTTTACGTGGGCTTGATATTGGGGCGGCAGAGGGAGAGCGCGGGGCGTGCGCGCGGCGGGCGTGCCTGACCGCCGCGCCGGTCGCGCCTTTCCGCCCCTTCCCCGCTTCTCCCCCACACACGCATAGCTTTGTGTTGGAAATGACGGGCGGCGGGCACGCGCGGCGGGCGCCATCGTGTAAGATGTCGCTCATATATATGTGCGGAAACCGCCGGTTTCCCAGCGCCCCTCCCCTGCGGGCGCCTTGCGACGACCAAGCGAAGAAAGGACCGTTCCGTGAGCACCAAAACGTCCGACCAGAAAGTCCTCGTGTTCGACTTCGGCGCGCAGTATGGGCAGCTTATCGCCCGCCGCGTGCGCGACCTGAACGTGTACTCGGAAATCGTGCCGTGCGACATCACCGCCGAGGAAGTGCGCGAGCTTGCGCCCGCGGCCATTATCCTGTCGGGCGGGCCGGCGAGCGTCAACGCCGAGGATGCGCCGCGCGTCGATCCGGGCATCTTCGAGCTGGGGCTGCCGGTACTCGGCTTCTGCTACGGCCATCAGATCACGGCCGTGACGCTCGGCGGCACGGTGCACCACCCCGAGGTGGGCGAATACGGCGCGGCCGAGCTGCACGTGGAGGGCGGCGCGCTGTTCGAGGGCACCCCGCAGACGCAGACCGTTTGGATGAGCCACTTCGACGCGGTGAAGGACGTTCCCGAGGGCTTTACCGTGGTGGCATCGACCGACGTGTGCCCGGTGGCCGCCATGGAGAACGCCTCCCGCCGCATCTACACCACGCAGTTCCATCCCGAGGTGAAGCACTCCGAATACGGCCAGCAAATCCTGAAGAACTTCCTGTTCAACATTTGCGGCCTTGAGCGCACCTGGACCATGGACAACCTGGTGGAAACCATGACGGCCGACTTCCGCAAGAAGGTCGGCAGCGACCGCGTGATCTTGGCGCTTTCCGGCGGCGTGGACTCCTCTGTTGTGGCGGCGCTCGGCGCGCGTGCCGTCGGCAAGCAGATGACCTGCGTATTCGTGAACCATGGCCTTCTGCGCAAGGGCGAGCCCGAGCAGGTCGAGGAAGTGTTCACCAAGCAGTTCGACGTCGACTTCATCCATGTGCACGCCGAGGAGCGCTACGCGAAGCTGCTCGACGGCGTGACCGAACCGGAGGAGAAGCGCCGTATCATCGGCACGCAGTTCTGGAAGGAATTCTTCACCGTCGCTCAGCAGCTTGAAGCCGACGGCAAGCCCGTGACCTACCTGGCGCAGGGCACCATCTACCCCGACATCATCGAGTCCGGCGCGCGCAAGACCGGCGGCAAGGCGTCGACCATCAAGAGCCACCACAACCTGATCCCCTTCCCCGACGGGGTGCATTTCGACCTGATCGAGCCGCTCGACCACTTCTTCAAGGACGAGGTGCGCGCGCTCGGCACGGCGCTGGGGCTTCCCGACCACATCGTGCATCGCCAACCCTTCCCCGGCCCGGGCTTGGCCATCCGCATCATCGGCGCCGTTTCCCCGGAGAAGCTGGAGATCCTGAAGAATGCCGACGCCATCGTGCGCGAGGAGCTGGACGCGTACAACCAGCGCCTGTTCGAGGAAACCGGCGAGCGCAACAGCGAGCATAGCTGCTGGCAGTACTTCGCCGTGCTGCCCGACATCAAGTCCGTCGGCGTCATGGGCGACGAGCGCACCTACCAGCGCCCGATCATCCTGCGCGC
>CAVCPR010000066.1:0-14814 GCA_963604235.1 Anaerovoracaceae bacterium
CGTAGAGCATCGCCGAGAGGAAGCCGCATGCGAGCAGCGCGGGCGCGCGGCCGAGGACGCCGGCGCGCTCCAGGCACCCCGCGAGGTAGCCGACGAGCCCCCATGCATACATCTGCCACGGCGTCCATGCGCCCTGGCCGAAGAAGAAGTTGCTCGCAAGCGCGGCGACGGCTCCGACGAGGAACCCGCTTTTGCGGCCGAACGCCGATCCGGCGATGATGCAGATGGCGCTGACGGGCTTGAAGTCGGGAAAGGGCGCGAAGAGGATGCGGCCCGCCGCCGCGAGCGCGCCGAGCACCACCGTCGGCATGATTTGCCGCAGCGCCGGACGGGATCGTTCGAACGAAACGAAGAAGGACGCGAGCGCCGCGAGCGCAACCACCAGGGTGAGCAGGGCGCTTTGGTCGATGTTGAAGATCGCGCACAGCGCAAGCGACGCCGGCACGCCGATTAGGCAGAGGGCCTCTACTATATAAGAAAGGAGCTTTGCGATTGGGCGGCTACTCGTTTGCGGGGCATTCGCGGTGGTGCTAGGCATGCCGCTCCCCCGCTTGCTCAAGCCAGAGGCTTGCGAACCTATCATATATAGGTTGGTAGAACAGGTTGTCGGCGAAGAAATCCTCAGGGGTTTGCGTGGCTGCGTTCTCGCCGTCGAACATCAGGGTGACCTTGTCGCAAACGAGCGCGGCGAAGGAGAGGTCGTGCGTCGCCGCGACGACGGTCACGCCGGAGTGCGCGACCTGGAGGATATGCTGCGCGGCAATCAGCTTCGCCTGGGGGTCGAGACCCTTCGTCGGCTCGTCGAGCAGCAACAAAGAGGGCTTGGTGAGCAGCAGCTTCGCCAAGGCGAGCAACTGCTGCTGACCGCCGGACAGGTCGAAGGGATGCGTGCCCAGGGATTTGGAAAGGCCGAAGGATTGCGCCATCGCGGCTATATCGTCGTCGGAATAACCGCAGGTCGCCTGCCACTCGGCAAGCTCCTCGGCAACGGAATCGCAGACGAGGAGCGCTTTGGGGTTCTGGGGCAGCAGCGCCTGACGGGCCGCGAGCCGGTTGCGCACCTGCCCGCGCTCGAGCTTGCGCACGCCGGCAATGGCGTGCAGCAAGGTCGACTTGCCACAGCCGTTTCCGCCGAGCAGCGCATGAATGGAGCCTTCGGCGATTGCGAGGTCGAAGCCGCGCAGCACCCAGTCGTCTTCGGCGCGGTAGCGCAAGTAGGCATCGTCGAGGACGATTGCAGGCTGCGCGGAGGAAGAGTTGGCGGCGGGGCCTTCGACGCAGGCGGCATGGCCTTTGCTGGGAGCGGCGCGGGCGAATTTTGAGCGCAGGCGCGCCGCAAGTGACGCAACCGACGAGGACTTCGGGGTTTCCGAAGGTGTGTCATACGATGTGCCGACCTGCGACGACGCCCCATTTGCGCGGGCGGCAAGGTCGAGCGGGCGGGCGCGGAAATCCTCGAGCTTGCAGGGCTCTATGCAACCCGCGTTCAGGCAGGCGGCATGCGTGGCGTAGTCGACCAGGGATTCGGGCGCGTGGGTTGCCACGACGACCGTGATGCCGAGCTGGCGGTTCACGCGGAACAATTCATGCAGAAACGCCTGTTCAGCGATGGGGTCGAGCTGGGACGTGGGCTCGTCGAGCAAAAGCAGCGAAGGGCGCAGCGCGAGGGCGGCGGCGAGGGCGGCGATCTGCTTGCGTCCGCCGGACAGTTCGGCCACATGGCTGTGGAGCCAAGGTTCCATACCGAAGAAATGGGCAACCTCCGCGACGCGACGGTGCATGGCGTCTTGCGGCATGCCGAGATTCTCCAGGCCGAAGGCAAGTTCGTGCCACACCGCGTCGCAGACCAGCTGGCTGTCGGGGTTCTGCGCCACGTAACCGACCGTGGTTGCGGCGCTGCGGGCGTCGAGCGTATCGGCGGGCGTGCCGAACAGGCGAATGGAGCCCTCGCGCCTCCCCGCAGGCGCGAGGGCAGGCACGAGGTTTTTCAGCAGCGTGGTTTTGCCGCTGCCGGTCTGTCCCACGAGCAGGCAAAACGAACCTGTGGCGACTTCCCAGGACAGGGGGCCGAGGAAGGGACGCGGCTCGTTCGCAAGGTTTTTCTCGTTCGTAGCGCGGTTCCCGTTTGCGGCATACTCCTCATCACTGGGATACGAGAATGCAAATTCCTCGAGTTCAAGGGCGCGTTCGATAGCTGACATCATCGGGATCTCCTTGCAAGTGCAACGATGAGGGGAAGCGCGAGAAGCAGCGCGTAGGGCGCGTAGCTGTACCACGGCGCGAAGCCGTCGATGCGCGGGTAAAACGAGAAGCGCGCGCAGGCGGCGGCGGCCGAAAGCGCAGAAGCGAGCGCGAGGGCGCCGACGAAGACGCAGGCCACGGCGTCGCGCCGGCGGAAGCGATACCGTTGGTAGCTGGTCCGCCTTGCGCCGGAATTCCAAGCGCGGGCGCGCATGGCGTCGGCGGTTTCGAGGGAGTCCTCCATCCCCCAGCCCATCAGCACCGTCGAGGTGCGCAGGGCGCCGGAAAAGCGATCTTTGATGCGGCGAGAGCGAGACGGGCGAGACGACCCGACATGCAAGGATTCGTTTTGGGGCTCTGCAGGAAATGCGTTTGCCACTTCGGGTTTCGGCGTTTCGGTCGCACCAGTTTTGCGAGCGCCGACCTGGTGCAATGCCGAATCTGCCGCCGTGCAGGCACGGCGCACGTCGCCGATTTCGTTCCCGCGGCGCACAAACGACGGGATAAGGCGCATCACCATCGAGATCATCAGAGAGACGGTCGGAAGGGCGCGGCCGAGCAAGCTGAGAACCTTGTCGGAAGTGAGCAAGTGCGCGGCGTTAGAGAACGTGAGCAGCGTGTTCACCAGCAGCAAGCCCTGCGCGAGCCCGAAGACGAGCGCTTCCAGGTACACGGCATGCAGGCCGATGCGGAACAGCTCGGTGGAGCCGACGGAGACGAACAGCGGGTTGGCGATTGCGAGGACGAGCACGAGCGGCGCCTGCCAAAAGATGCCGCGCAGGGCTTTCATGCCGCCTTTGAGCGCGCAGGCGAGCGTCGTTTGGCCAACGAACGTGAGCGCCAAATACACCGGCTGCATCGCCGCCATGGAAAAGCACAGGCAGACGATGGCGAACAGGAAGGCGACCGCCGGATGGTAGCGGTCCGCGAGGGGCGAGAGGCGCACGTCCATCGGCGTTATTTCATGACGAGCGTCGGGTCTTTTTCGGTGGAGTAGATCCACGCGATCTGCTCGCCGCCGGCAAGGAAGTACTTGCCGCAGGACTTCGAGGGGAACTCGCCGTTGACGCTGTAGGTCCAGCCGCTGCCCTGCCCCCCTTGGCGCTCCGCGAGACCGTTGATGGCGCTCACGTAATACGACGTGCCGGAAACGGGCAGGTTGAGCGCGCAAAGCGCATCGTAGACCGAGGCGCCCGGATCGAGCTCGACGACCTGCTCGACCTGGAACGGATCGATGCCATAGGCGGCGATGCGCGAGCTGTCCACCGAAACGGTGACCTTGATCTTGCCGTTTTCATCGGTTTGCGACGTGTCTTCCGTAGGCGTGGTGTCCGGCACGTCCACAAGCTCAGCGGGGCCCTGCGTGGTCGAGGTCGAGGGAGCCGATCCCGTCTCGCTTGACGGGGACCCGGCGCTTGATGAGGTGTTTTCGGACGATGAAGACGAGGTAGCTGAAGTTGCTGCGGCGCCGGACGACTTTTCATTGGAAGAAGACGCCGAGTCCGCTGCGGTTTGCTTGCTGCCCGCCGAGGAAGAAGCCTGATCGGCGGAAGAGTTCGTCGAGCTCGACGGCGACGTCGCGGCGCTCGCGTTTTGGTTGGAGCCCTGCGCGCTTTCCGTCGTTGCGGAGTTTCCCCCGCCTCGGGCGACGTCGGAGCCGCTTCCGAAGAAACCCGCCCCATAGCCCGCGCCCGCGAGAATAGCCACGGCGGCGACCAGGGCGAACGCGACCGAAAGCGCGCCGTACAGGCGCGAGCGATCGGATTTCTTGGATGTGGGAACATCCTTTGAGGGCATCGAGGAAGAAGCCGATTCGTCATCGGCGCAGGCGGCGCCTGCGGCGCTTGCAGGCGCAACGGATGCAGCGGGAACGCCCGGCGAGATGCGGTCGTCGGGACGGGCCGGCGCATCGTCATGGGCCGCTGCAACGTTTTCGCTCGACTCGATTTGGTCGGGCATGCGATTCCTCCTTGATGCTATCAAACGACGCCGCAGGAAATGCGGCGAAAGCAAACCACGAACCCGGATTCCGCAAAGAGCGGATCCGGGTTCGCGACGTTATCGTGCGGTGCAAAGCGGAAAGCTTCCGTCAGGAGCGTTTCCACTCGGAACGCATCCGCTAAAAGGCCAGGTAGCCCTCTTCGTAGGCGTTGAGCAGAACGCCCGCAACGCGCTCGCGGGCAACCGTGGTGTCGGACTTCAGCGAACGGGAGCCATCGGCGTTTTCCTCGCCGTTCACCAGACCGTTGTTGACGGCCCAGGCCATGGAGGTGCGGGCGTAGTCGGAAACGCTCGAAGCGTCGGCGAAACGATCAAGCACCGAGGTGTCGGTCTTGGAAACCGCTTCGTCACCCTCGATGTAGTTGGCCAGCATGGTGACCATTTCCTCGAAGGTCATGGCACGGTTGGCCTGGAAGTAGCGCCCACCGTCGATCTCGACGCCGTGGATGACCTCGTTTTTCCAGGCCCAGTTGGCAGCACCGGTGAAGTACTGCGCATCGGCGACATCGGCGAAGCCGTTGGCGGACTTAGAATCGACCGGCACGTAGGCGATGGAAGAAGCCGTGTCGGCGAGGCGCCACAGAATGGTGGCCATCATGGCGCGATCGGTGCTAGCACCGACGCCGAACGCATCGGAGTCGGAGTAGCCGAGCATCAGGCCCTTCTTGGCGACGAAGGACACCGCATCGGTGTACCAGTCGTCCGCGACGTCAGAGAAAGTAGGGGCGACAGCCTGCAGGGAGCCGTGGACATCGCACTCGGCCGCGAGGGAGTTGGCGGCGGCAACGAGCGCACAGGTCACGGTTGCTGCGGTCATTTCCTCGGAATACGCGGAGACGCCGGTGAAGCCGGTCAGGTCGGAGTCGGCCTTCGAGACCAGGTAAGACACGGGGGTGGCACCGCTGTCGGAAGTGAGCTGCTTGCCGTTGACGCAGTTGTATCCGAGCGCGCACAGGGTCGTCACGATGTCGGCCGTGGCGTCGAGGTTCGACTCGGTGTCGCCGGCCGTATAGGCGAAGCCGCCGTCGGCGTTCTGCATGCTGAGCAGCTGCGCCTCGGCCTTCTCGATCGCCTCGGCAACCTTGGCGTTTTCCGCCTTGTAGGGCAGCAGCGCGATGATGGCCTGGGCCGTGGTCTGGGAATCCTCCCAGCCGGTGTAGCCGAACAGGCCGTTTTCAGCCTGGTTCGCCAGGATGACGTCGACGAGCTGCTCGGCGGTGACCACGTTCAGCGCGATGCCCTCGTAGCCCATGGAGTACACGGGCAGCATGACCACGGCGGAATAGACGTCGAGCTTGTCAATTTTAGTGCGCGCCACCATCTGCTCGATAAGGTCCTGACGGGCGCCGGAAGCATCCTCCACGCGCGTGCAATCGACGTGCGCGGCGGTCAGCGCGGTGATGTACTTCGCGAGCGTACCCGCAGGCAGCGGCTTTTCAGCATCGGCGGCGTTGAGGGCGGCGATGATTGCGTCGGCATCGAGGTTCGCCTCGGTATCGTACGCACGCACGCCCATGGCGGCGGCGAAGGTGGCGTTGGTGATGGCGGCGTCCTTACCACCGGCGACGAAGCGCTTGTTCAGGTTGTTGAGCAGCGTTTGCGCGTCGGCGGAAAGCGCGGCGCGACCGGCGATGACGCCGTCGACGAGCGTGGGCTCGGGAGCCTTCGACCAGTCGTACTCGGTGGGGGCAACCGGATAGCCGGAGTATTCGAACTGGAACGCGGTGACGCCGTCGAGCAGGTCGCCCTCGGTGCAGTCCGTCGCACCCGACGCGTACGTGCCGTTCTTGTAGCTTGCCCAGTACTTCGAGAAATCGGAGGTCGGGGCAAGCCTGGTGCCGTCGGAGAGCGTGATGGTATCGATATAGGAACCATAGCCGCTGTTGGAGAACGAGTAGTCGGCGATGTCGCCAGCCGTCTTCGCGGCCGCGAGCAAGTCGCCGAGCGTTGCGCCCGCATCATAGATGTAAGAGTTGTTCAGCACCAGTTCACAGGCGCCGTCGCCATCCTTGTCGTAGGAGATGGCGAGCGTGACATGACCCGATTCGACGCTTTGCACCGCCTGGTCGGCCGACGCGGACGAATCGCCCGCCTGGGCCCACGCCGCATGGGGAGCAAGCCCCAGGCACAGCACGACGGCCATGACGGCCGCGATGACGCGCTGCGAAAGCGCGGGCGCTGCCTTCAAATTCCCTTCCTTCACTGTCTTCTTTCCTTTCGTTTGCCGAAACGCCGCGACAGCCGCGACGCGCCCCGAGGGTTCGGGGCAACCAACATGCAGAAGAGAGACAGCGAAGATGCCGCAGCATCCATGCCCGGACGGCGAGCCTTCGCCGCCATTGGGCGCAGGGCTGCAGCCTATTCACTACGTAGATGAGCCTCCTTGCGGAGGGCGCGCTCGCGGAATGACGCCGCTTGCGCTTGCACGCTTCCTGGCAGGTGTTCTGGCTGGCCGCGGCCTTCGCGGGTCACAGTGGCGGTTCCGTGCGGGAGTTGCACCCGACTTTCCCTGTTCAGGACGTCTTCTTCTAGCTGGGCGCAAGTATAGCGCACCGGCCGGCGCTCGGACGGCGCGGCCGGCTAGCCGCAAAGAAGCTGCGCAACCAGTGCATCGGCCACGCGCAGGCCGTCGCAGGCCGCCGACATGATGCCGCCGGCGTATCCGGCGCCCTCGCCGCAGGGGTAGATGCCGCTAGCGCCTTGGGGGGCAGGGGCGGGCTGGGTTGCCGTTGCCGGCGCGGGGGCCGCGAACGCCTGCAAGTCAGAGCCGCGCACGATGCGCACGGGGCTTGAGCTGCGGGTTTCCACGCCGGTCATGACTGCGTCGGGGTCGGCGAACCCATGCAGGCGTCGGTCGAGCTGGGGAAGCGCCCGCGCCATCGCGTCGGTGACGAACGGCGGCAGGCAGTCGTGCAGGTCGCACCAGGCGACGCCGCGGGCATAGGTCGGCCGGACCGTTTTGCTCGGGCCGCCGGCGCGTTTGGCAAGGAAATCGCCAACGGTTTGGGCGGGCGCCTGGTAGGGCTCGCCCCCCGCTTCCGCAGCCACGCGGTACGCGGCGCGCTCGAGTTCGCGCTGCAGCTCGACGCCGGCGAGCGGGTCGTCGCCGGCAAAATCGTCCGGGCCGACGCCGACGAGCAGGGCGCTGTTGGCGTTCGCCCCGTCGCGGGCGAAGCGGCTCATGCCGTTGACGACGACGGTTTCCGGCTCGCTCGCCGCGCACACCACTTCCCCGCCGGGGCACATGCAGAAGGTGTAGACGCCGCGTTCACCCTGGTTGTCGGGCTTGTTTTGACCGGCGCGCCTATCGCGGCCGCCGCGACCGCCCCGCTTGCCACCGACGTGGACCGAGAGCTTGTAGTCCGCCGCGCCGAGCGCCGGATGCCCCGCCGCCTGTCCGTACTGCGCGCGATCGATGAGCTTCTGGGGATGTTCGATGCGCACGCCGACCGAGAAGGGCTTCTGCTCCATGACCAGGCCCGCGTCGCGCGCAAGCTCGAACGTGTCGCGCGCGGAATGGCCGCATGCGAGCACCAGACGGCTGGCCGGGACGGTGCGCGCCTGGCCGGTTGCGGCATCGGTGAGCTCGACGGACGCCAAGCGGCCATCGCGCAGGGACACGTTCGTCAACTGCGTTTCGAACAGCACTTCCCCGCCGGCGGCGACGATGTCCTCGCGGATGGCCTTCACGACGCCCACGAGCATATCGGTGCCGATGTGGGGCTTTGCCTGCCAGAGGATTTCCCGCGGCGCGCCCGCCTCGACAAACAGGTGCGTCACGTGGCGCGCCCAGGGGCTTTTGATGCCCGTGGTCAGCTTGCCGTCGGAAAACGTGCCCGCGCCGCCTTCTCCGAACTGGATGTTCGTGCGCGCATCGAGCGGGCCGCCGGCGTTGAAGGCCTCGACCGCGGCAAGGCGCTCGTCGACGGCGGCGCCGCGCTCCACGACGAGGGGGCGCAAACCGGCGCGCGCCAAAAACCAGGCGCAGAACAGGCCGGCAGGTCCGGTGCCCACCACGACGGGACGCGGCTCGTTTCGGGCGGTCAGGGCGCGGGCAGCATCGGGCACGCGCAGCGGCTCGTAAGGAGCGTGCGCCTTCACGTGCGGGCCACCTTTTCGCGCCGCGGCCGCATCGAGAACCGCAGCCTCGGCTGCCGCCCCTCCCGCAAGCTCGACGGCAAGCGTTGCCACGAAATGGACATCGTTTCGCTTGCGCGCGTCGACGCTGCGCTTGAGCAGGCGATACGAGGCGATCTCGGAAGGCGGCACCGCAAGCGCGCGGGATATTGCGCGACGAACGAGCTTGCGGCCGCGTTCATCGTCAAGTCCCGCGTCGAGCGGCAAGGGCACGTTTGAAATCTCAAGCATGGCTACTCCATCACGCTATCGGCGGCGGCGAGGCCCGCGAGCATGCCGCTTGCCCAGGCCCAATGCAGATTGTAGCCGCCGCACGGGCCGTCCACGTCGAGCGCCTCGCCCGTCACGAACAGGCCGGGCACGTCGCGGGATTCGCACGTTTGGGGTTCGAATTTCTTGACGGGGAAACCGCCGCGATGCACCTGGCACTGCCGCTCATCGCCGATTCCCTCGACGGTGAATCCCGTGCTTTTAAGCACGCGCGCCAAAGCAGGCGCATCGCCTTTCGAGACTTCGGCATCCGGATTGATGCCGGCGCGCTTCAGGAACACGCGGGCGACGGAAGGAAGCAGGATTCCCTCGCAGAAACGCTCGCAGGTAACGCGACCGGCGAGCGCGACCATGCGCTTGCGGCGGCCGAGCAGGAGTTCCTTAGCGGAACCATCGTTTTCGCCGGGCAGCACGTCGAGCATGAGGACGTCGCCCGCGCGCGCAATGCGCGAGAGGTTGAAAATCGCGACGCCGGACAGGCCGTAGTCGCGGAAGAGGACTTCGCCCGCCTCGGAGGCGACGGTCCTCTCGCCACGCACGAGGCGGGCGGTGCAGCGCAGGCGCACGTTGTTGAGCTGGCGCGTGACGCGCGCATCGGCGTCGGTCACGCGCAAGGGCCCGAGGACCGGGCGCGTCTTCGAGCAGGAAAGCGGTGCGGGAAGCTCGATTTGAGACGCCGCACGACCTCCGACCGCGACGATGACCCGCTGCGCATGGGCAATGGTCTTGTCGGCGAAGCGGATGTTGAAACAGGCGCCCGCCTTCGCCTCCGGCGCGTCGATGCGCACGGCGCGCTTGCCGACCTCGATGCGCACGCCGAGCGCCGCGGCGGTCGCACGCAGGGCGTCGAGCACGCTCGTGGCCTTGTTCGCCATGGGATACAGGCGCCCTTCGGCCTCTCGACGAACCCAAAGGCCCATATCCCGAAAGCGTTCGAGGACCGGATCGCAGGCGCTCAGGCGTACCGTGCACTTTCCCCGTTCCCGGTAGAAGTTGCCTTGCAGCGCCATGAGCGAAAGCCCGACGAAGTCCTTGTTTCGGTACACCCTGGCGTCTATATCGGCGTTCGAGATGTTGCAGCGGCCGTTGCCGGTAGCGAGGATGGAGCGGCCCGGCCGTTCGTCATCGGCCTCGTACACGACGATGTTCGCGGGCTTGCCCGCCTTCGAGAATGCGCGGGCGGCCTCAACCGCGGCCATGAGGCCCGATGCGCCGCCGCCTATGATTGCAATGGTATCCATGCGCCACAGTATAAAGCTCCCAAACGCACGCCGGCGCGGCAAACGCGCCTGCACGGAAAGAGAAGAAGCGCGACGGGGAGCGGGGGGACACCTCGGATAGCCCGACAAGACCGAGACGCGGCGCCATCCGTGATCGCATCCACTTCTTTCTCAAAAGGGTTCCGTCATCGGAATAGTTTTAACCCACGTCACGCGGTTGAAAACTATTCTGACTGCGGAACTCCTTTCGAATCGATGGCGCCCACGCGCAAACGGCGTCATCGCGCGAAATCAACCGTAAAATCAAGCGCAAATTTTCACGCTTGATCTTACGGTTGATTTCGCGCGCATTTGCGCTTTGCTTGGCAGACGCTGTCTTGCCGACCGATTACCCGGCAACGGCAACGCTTGCGTGACGGGCTGGAGCGTAGCGGAAGCTGGACGGGCGCGCTTCGCTATAATGGCCGGACACTCGTTACGGGAAGGAAGGGGAATCCCATGTCGACACCGAAAAACTCTGCCACGCGGCCCGTTGCATACACGCACGCCACCGTGATTGACGGCACGCGCGCCATGAATATTCTCGAAGACCACGCCGTCATCGTGCGCGACGGACGCATCGCCGCCATCTCCCCCGCCAGCCAGGCCGACACCGCCGGCTGCGACATCGTCGATCTCAAGGGCGCCTACCTCGCGCCCGGCCTCATCAACATGCATGTCCACCTTGCGGGCAACGGCAAGCCGCAGAAAAAGCAGCGCGACAACGAGGGCCTGGTCAAGAAGATCATGGCGACGAACCTCACGCGCTCGGTCGCCTACAAGCTCGTCTGCGAGTACGCGCGCCTCGAGCTGCACAGCGGCGTGACCACCATCCGCACCGTCGGCGGCCTGGGCGACTTCGACACGCGCGTGCGCCGCGAGGGCGCCGCGGGCACCATCGAGGCCCCGCGCGTACTCGCCGCCAACCAGGGCATATCGGTGCCGGGCGGGCACATGGCCGGCTCGGTCGCCATCGCGGCGAACAGCACCGCCGAAGCGCTGCTGCAGGTCGACATCGCCAAAACCCAGGGCGTCGACCTCATCAAACTCATGATCACCGGCGGCGTGCTCGATGCGAAGGAAAAAGGCGTTCCCGGCGAAATGAAGATGCCGCCCGAGATGATCCGCGCCGTCTGCGACAAGGCGCACGGTCTCGGCTTCATCGTGGCGGCGCACGTCGAATCGCCCGAGGGCGTCCGGGCGGCGCTCGAAGGCGGCGTCGATTCCATCGAACATGGCGCCACCCCCACCCCGGAGATCATCGACCTTTACAAGAAGCACGGCGCGTTTGTCTGCACGACGATATCCCCGGCGCTTCCCTACGCGCTGTTCGATCGTTCCGTGTCGTGCGCGAGCGAGGTCGAGCAATTTAATGGCAACGTGGTGTTTGAAGGCATCATCAACAACGCGAAAGCGGCACTTGACGAGGGGATTCCCGTGGCGCTCGGCAACGACGTCGGCTGCCCGTGGATCACGCAGTACGACTTCTGGCGCGAGCTTTGCTACTTTGAGAAATTCGTCGGCGCCTCGCGCGAGCTTGCGCTGCACACCGCCACGCTCGGCAACGCCCGGCTTGCCGGCATCGGCGACGAGACGGGCTCCATCGAAGTCGGAAAGAGCGCCGACATGATCGTGCTCGCCGACAACCCGCTTGCCGACCTGCGCGCCCTGTGCACGCCCAAGCACGTCATCTGCCGCGGCAAGGCCATCATGAAGCCCAAGGTCAAGCGCAAGGCAATCGTCGACCGCGAACTGGACAAGTTCCTGTAGCGCTAAAGCGGCGGGAACGCGAAGGGCAACAGGCGACGACACCGCCGCGCCGGCAACGAACCGCATCCGTTCACGCAAAAAAGGCCCGGGACCTGCGCTGGCAGGTTCCGGGCCTTCGTAAAATCGGGCATTCCGATGATCTTCGGGAATGCCCGCCGCAGGTGTCGCTAGTTGCTCACTGCAACCGGTTCGAGATCCTCCGACTCCGAGTAGCTGATCCAGCCATCGGGGATGGTGGTGTCGCTGTGGCACTTGCTGCAGTAGACCGTGGAAGCGCGATGCGCCTTGTGGCACTCGCTGCAGGCGACCTCGCCGTGCTGCTGCACATGCGGGTTGCGCTTCATGTCGCTGGTCTTCTCGATCAGGTCGTCGCGCGTCATAGCCGTGCCGTCGGCGTTGGCATGGCACCCGGAATTCAGGCAGAACTGCTCACTGGCGATGCCGCGGGCCGCCGTCAGGTCGGACAGCGACTTCTCTTCCGGAACGAAACGCTCGTCGACGGTCTGGGCGACGTTATAGCTGCCCGCGACCCAGCTCAAGCCCTCGCCGACCTGCTCGGCCAGCTGCGGCACGTGGCACTGCACGCAGGTGATGCCCTGCTGCGCGTGCACGGGGGCCAGCATGCTCGAGGCGTCGGACACCTCGTTGCCCCATTTGTCCGTCGCGGCCTGGCCGGGAGTTGCCTCGTAGGTGGTCAGGTAGCCGTCCATGGGCGTATGGCAGATGGCGTTGCAGAAGCTGGGCTGCTCATGCCATACCCAGAACCCACCGCCGGCGACCGCCAAAACCACCACGACGACGCCGATAATCACCGGAAGCTTGCGATTCTTGCGCTTCGGCGAAGCCTCGGCGGCACCCGCAGGCGCGCTCGCGCCCGTCTTGTTGTCTTCGCTCATGGTTCCTCCTACTTGCCCGAAGCGGCGTTTTCGCCGGCGATCTTGCCGAACACCATGCACATGCCCGCGGAGAGGCCCTTCAGGGAAATGGGGTACTGCACGTTGAAGCGACCGCCCTGCGGTGCGCCGCAGGCGTAGAGGCCCTTGATGACGTTGCGGTCGGTATCGTACACGTGGCAATCGGAGTCGGACTCCAGGCCGCCGAGATTGGCAAGCGTCAACGCCACGCTGCACTTCGCCGCATAGAACGGGCCGTTCTTCAGGGCGAACATGCGCTGGCTGCTCTTGCCGAAGTCGTCGTCGGAACCCTGCTCGCACAGCTGGTTGTAGCGCTCGATGGAAGCCTTCGCCACGGTGGCGTCCATGCCGTCGATCTTGCTGAGCAGCTCGTCGATGGTGTCGGCCTTCACGCAGCGGCCCTCCTTGACCGCGGCGTCGATGTCGGCGGGGCAACGCACGTTGATCTTCAGGCCCGAGGGCGTCCACTCGGGAAGCTCCTCATCGCGATAGATGCAGGCGATGCCGTGCGCGGCCGGGAAGTACTTCAGCTGCTCGGGCCACGAGGCGTCGAAGAACTGGTAGGCCACGCGCTGGGGCTGCAGCTCCACCTGATTCTCCAGCTGCTGACCCGGGACGTCCTCATTCATGAAGCGCTTGCCGTGCAGGTTCAGCCACAGAAAGCCGTTGTTGCCGATGACGCCGCGGCCGTCGGAACCGGCGCCGCCGCCCATGTGGTGGATCATCGGGGCATGCCACTGCTCAACCGCGGCACCTGCCCAAACGCCCATCTTGTGGCCGTCGCCGACGTTGGTGTAGTTGCCCTGCGCATCGAGGTCCATCGACAGGATCTGGTTGCCGTTCTCCACGCACGCCGGGGCGAAGTACTTCATCATGTCCTCGTTGGCCAGGTAGTCGCCCGTGGCGAGGATGACGCTCTTCGCGCTGATCTTGAGGTACTTGCCCGAAGAGGTGTCCTGGGCGTAGATGCCCGCGATCGCACCGTCGTCGCCCTTGATGAGCTTGACGCCCTTGGTGTTGTAGCGGATCTCGGCGCCGGCCTCCTCGGCGCGCTTGAGGTTGTCGGACATGGCGGTGGCCAGGCTGGCGAAACCGACCGAGGTCGGATAGCAGGGCATGTCCTCCTTGGTGTAGTCGTAGGTTTCCAGCATCGGCACGAAGTACGGGTACAGGTAGTGCTTGCGGTTCGCCTCGGGCACTTCCTCGTACGACTCGCTGGCGATGTACATGTCCGGGCAGCCCTGCACGAACCAGTCGAGCGCCTTGCCCGACTCGTCGCAATAGCGGCTGATGATGCCGTAGTTGGAATGGTGGCTGCCTTCCTCCATGTGCATGTTCACCACCATGTGCTTGTCGAGGAATCCGTCGCCGCGGTCCCACTTGGCCATGGTTTCGCCGCCCAGGATGGCCATGTCGCTAGCCACGCTGTTGAGCTGGGCGGACGCCTCGATGGCGATGACCTTCGCGCCCGACTCGGCAGCGGAACGCGTTGCCGGCACGCCGGAGCAACCCAAGCCCACGACCACGACGTCGGCTTCAAGCTTCTCGGCGACGTCGGAATCGGACACGCTCGGCTCCTCGCCCAGCCACGGCATGACGCCCGTGCCGTCGAAACCGACGGTCTGGCCGTTCGCGCTGCCCGAGGCGCCCTCGGCGCCGGCGACGCTGACGACCTTCGGCGCGCAACCGGACAGGCCCATGCCCGCCAAGGCGGCGCTCAGCGTTGCCGCGCCGGTCAGGAAGCCACGACGGCTGATGCCTTTGATCTCCTCACTCATAACTCTCTCCCTTGCTCTTTCCCGCATCGCAGCCGCGATGCGCTCCTCTTGCCCCTCAAGCCCCGCGCTTGAGGGTCCGTGGAGAGTATATGGAGCGCGAAAGAAGAGTTGAATTGACGGCAAAGCCGTTTCGTAAAGGGGCACCTTGACGAAAATCGCGAAGAGTAAAGGCGATTATCCTTGACAGGGGTATTTCGCTATTCGAAGAAACGCACGGCGCCTACGGGCACGGATTGGCGAATGAGCCGCACGATCTTCTCGTCCGAGAAATCCATGCCCATGTCGAACCAGTGGCGCGTGCATCCGGCGCACCCTTTCGAGAAAAAGTCCAGGCAGAAGCCGAGGTCCCCCTCGTCCTTCTCCCCGAACGCACGCACCCGGCTGCCGTAGGCGTCGCGCAGGACGTGGTGCAGTACGCGGTAGAGACTGTTGACGTCGTGCGAG
>CAVCPR010000067.1:0-14272 GCA_963604235.1 Anaerovoracaceae bacterium
GCAACAAAAAAGGCCACCGGACTATGCCGATGACCTGGAGCTTTGTGGCTCCCCGGGTAGGATTCGAACCTACAACCCTCCGGTTAACAGCCGGATGCTCTGCCGTTGAGCTACCGAGGAATTTCGGTGCGCTTTCGTTGGCGCAAGAAAGTATTATACGGATATCGTTCAGTTGCGCAAGACCCTATTTTGAAAATTTTTCGCGCTCGGGGAGCTCGGGGAGCTCGGGGAGCGCGCCTGCCCGAGCTCCTGCGCTGAGCTGCTCGATTTCCTCGTAGTGGGCGATCTTGTAGTCGAGACGGTCAAGGCCCGCCTGCATTTCGTCGATGCGTTCTTGCATCTGCGCGCGTTGCTCCTTCAGCAGCGTGATGCGCTCGGCGACGGTATGTTCGCCCTCGTCGAACAGGCGCATGTAAGTGATAAGAGGATCAATGGGCATGCCCGCTCCGCGCATGCACTTGATGAATTGGATGCGCTGGCAGTCGGTTTCGCTGTAATCGCGGATGCCCGAGGCGGTGCGCGCGATGCGGGGCATCAGCCCGACGCGTTCGTAGTAGCGCAGGGTGTCGGCCGTGATGTCGTAGCGCTTGCTTACCTCGGCGATTTTCATGTCAGGCCCCTTCTCGTGTTCCGTCGGCCTTCATTGAAGCACCTTGAGTCGACGTTAAGTCAAGGGTTTTGGTGGCCAATCACGTCTTCACCACGTCTCGCGAGCCTCGACGACCCGCGGGCAGCTTATGGGGCAGGCGCGCGGCGCGGGCTGCGGAGGACGCGCCCGAAGCGACGAGATACAGCGCCCGCTTGCTGATTGTGCTCCAGCGTCCCCGCGCGTTGGGGGGCGCCCTCTCGTCCCCAGCGGTTTCGCCCCTCGCCCCCGATTCGGTAGCATCCGTGAGCCTTTCGCCGCGCTGTCGTCTTCGCCGCCATCCATCGGATAAACTATAAGGTCGCACGCAGTAGAAGGAGTTCACGCACATGATCATGCAGGTTGAGCATTTGGCGAAGTCGTTCGGCGGACGCACGCTGTTTTCCGACGTCACGTTCAAGCTCGAGGAATACGACCGGCTCGCCCTCGTCGGCCCGAACGGCGCCGGCAAGACGACCATGCTCAACATCATCAGCGGGCGCGAGGACGCCGATGAAGGCCGCATCCTGTTCGCGAAGGGCGCGCGCGTCGGCTACCTGGAGCAGGAAGCCATCGAAATGCCCGACCGCCCCATCTTCGAGGAGGTCATGTCCTCGCAGGTGGAAATCCTCGCGGCCGAGCAGCGCCTGCACGAGCTGGAGGCGTCCCTTGGCAGCAGTCCGACCGAGCGCGAGCTGGCGGCGGCCGGCCGCGCGCGCGACGCCTACGAGACGCTCGGCGGCTACACCATCGAGTCGAAAGTGCGCAGCGTGCTGTTCGGCCTGGGCTTCAAAGAGGGCGACCTGGCGCTTGCCACCACCGATTTCTCCGGCGGCTGGCAGATGCGCATAGCGCTGGCGAAGCTTCTGGTGCGCAACCCCGAGGTGCTCATGCTCGACGAGCCGACCAACCACCTGGACCTGGAAAGCGTCAAGTGGCTCGAAGGGTTCCTGCGCGGTTACGAGGGCACCGTCATCGTGGTCAGCCACGACCGCGAGTTCATGGACAACATGGTCGACCGCGTGGCCGAGGTGGCGCACGGCAGCGTGAACCTCTACAAGGGCAACTATTCCGCGTACCTGAAGGCGCGCGAGGAGCGCATCGAGCGCATGCGCCAGCAGCGCACCAAGCAGATCGAGGAGATGAAGCACCTCGAGGAATTCGTCGAGCGTTTCCGCTACAAGGCGACGAAGGCCCGCCAGGCGCAGGAGCGCGCCGCGCGTCTCGAGCGCCTGAAGGAAGAGCTCATCGAGATTCCCGAGGACAAGAAGCCCATCCACTTCAACTTCAAGCAGCCCCCGCGCACCGGCGACGAGGTGGTGCGCTGCCGCGGGTTGGTGAAGCATTTCGGCGACAAGCGCGTCTACGATGACTTCGACTTCACCATGTACCGCGGCGACAAAGTGGCGCTCGTCGGCCCGAACGGCGCGGGCAAGTCGACGCTCATGAAGATGATCGCGGGCGTGATGGCCCCCGACGCGGGCACCATCGATTATGGCGTGCACGTGAGCCTGACCTATTACGCGCAGCATCAGCTGGAAGACCTGCACCCCGGCAATACCGTGTTCGAGGAGCTCGACCACGCGGCGCCGGGCTGGACCATCAGCCAGGTGCGCAGCCTGCTCGGCGCCTTCCTGTTCGAGGGCGACGCGGTGGAGAAGAAGATCAGCGTGCTGTCCGGCGGCGAGAAGAGCCGCTTGGCCCTGGCGAAGATGCTGGTGGCGCCGAAGCCGCTGCTGTGCCTTGACGAGCCGACGAACCACTTGGACATCGCGAGCGCCGACGTGCTCGAGCAGGCGCTCAACACCTTCGAGGGAACCATTCTGCTTATCACGCACGACCGCCATCTTATCCGCAGCGTGGCCAACCGCATCGTCGAGGTGAAGCCGGGCGCCATCACCGTTTACGACGGCGACTACGACTATTACCTGTTCAAGAGCGGGCAGCTCGACGGACCCGCGCCCACCGAGGCCTCGCTCGTCGACGAGGTGATGGGGCAGGACGCGCCCGCGCAGCGCAAGGGCGGCTCGTCCGGCGGGGCGAAGGCGGCTTCGGCGCCGGCTGCGCCCGCAAGCGAGACGCAGGAGCTGACGGCCAAGCGCGGCAGCGCGCCGAAGACCAAGGAGCAGAAGCGCCGCGAAGCCGAGGCGCGCAACCGCGCTTACGCCGCGCTGAAGGATCATCGCCGCCGCATCGCGCAGCTCGACAAGCAGCTCGAGCAGGACAACGCGCGCATGGCCGAGCTTCTGGAGAAGATGGCCGACCCCGACTTCTACGTGAACGAGGACGCGAGCTCCGACGCGGTTGCCGAGCACGCCAAGCTCAAGCGCCGCATCGCCGAGGCCGAGGAGGAGTGGTTCCTGCTCAACGAGGAGCTTGAGGCGGAAATGGCGCGCCAACAGGCGGCGGCGCAGGCGTAGCGGGGGGCGGTCTCATGCTCAATATCGTGCTCGTGGAGCCGGAAATTCCCCAGAACACCGGCAACGTCGCCCGCACGTGCGCCTGCACGGGCGCACGGTTGCATCTGGTCGAGCCCATGGGGTTCGCGCTCACGCAGCGCAACTTGGCGCGCGCGGGCTGCGACTATTGGGACGACGTCGACATCGTGCGCTGGGCGTGCGCCGAGGAGTTCTTCGAAGCCCACGCGGCCGACGAGCTGCACCTGTTCACCGGGCACGCGCGCGAAAGCTATGCCGATGTGGCCTACGGGCCCGAGGCGTACCTGGTGTTCGGGCGCGAAAGCCGCGGGCTGGATGAGCGCTGGATGGAGCGCTTCGCTGGGGCGTGCGTGCGCATTCCCATGCGGGACGGCATGCGCAGCTTAAACCTCAGCAATTCGGTGGCAATTGGCGCCTTCGAGGCGTTTCGTCAGCTTGGATGGCCCGATTTGCGTTAAGCTGCAAATCTACGATGCGGATTGCCGAAGCGGCGGGAAAGGCGGTGGGAACGCGACATGCAAGATCAAGGGAAAAGCGCCGACGAGCAGCGCTTAAGCGCGCAGTCCGCGCCTGCCGAGCTGTCTACGAACAGCCCCACGCCCACATTCGTCGGAACCGACGAGCCGGCACGCGCGGCGAGGCGTCGTCGCTGGCATGCGAGCGTTCCCGTGTCGGCCGTTGCCGTCACCGCGTTCTCGTTTCTGCTGATGGTCGGCGGCGTTGTCGGGTATGCCGCGGAAATCCCCTCCATTCTCGAGCGACCCGCGGCCATGGCCATGCTGTCGCTTGACGGCCTTGCGCAAGGGTCGGCGGACGGCGGGGTTCAGATGCCCGGTGCGAGTCCGGCGGCGGGGAAGACGGGCCCGGTTGCCTTGTCCGCCGAGGGTTCTTCGACGGGAAGCGCCGCCGCGGCGCTCGGCATCGGCGATTCCGCGAGCACCCTTGGTGCGGCTTTGACCGGCACCTCCGCATCTCCTGCGGCCGCTGCGCTGGCGACGGCTTCCGTCGACGATTCGTTCAAGAAGGCTGTTGAACAGGCGAGCGGTTCCACTTCGTCCGGCGCGTCTGGGGCGGGGTCGAGCGCGAACGCGTCTTCTGGCAGCGGATCCGGCAGCGGCTCCAGCTCCAACAGCAGCTCCGGCAGCGGCTCCAGCTCCAACAACGGCTCCACCGGCGGGGATGGCACCTCGGACAAGAGCGCCGACGTGACGCCGACGCCGACACCTACGCCCGACCCCGACCCCGAGCCGGACACGGGAGGCCTCACGGATGCCGAGGAGGATGCCATCCATCAGCAGCTGCTCGTCTACTACGCGAACTTGAACCGTTCCGTCGACAAGATGAACCAGGTCGTGGCCGACTTCAACGCCGATGCGGCAAGCGGGGCGCGCAGCGTTCGCCAATCGCATGCCGACGCGGTCGACCGCCTGGATTCGCAACTGCTGACCGAATTTCTCGCGGTGCGCAATTACGCACCCGACGAGTCGTCGAAGTGGATGGAGAGCAAGTACGCCATTCAACGGTCCTACCTGGCGCTCGACAACTACCTGGGCGTGTTCATGAGCGCATGGTCGTACAACCTCGACTACGACAACCCCGCCGAGGGCTACGACGTGTGGATGGCCCCCATTTGGGAGGACCAGGACGGCGCCGGAAACAGCACAGCTGCGGCGAAGTTCAGCGCGGAATACGCGGGGATCGGCCTATGAGCAGCGAAAACTCTCTGAATGCCGGTGCGTATCCGGGCGGGCTTTCCGCTCCCGCCGCGGGTATGCGCGTGGTGCGCGTCGCCGACTTCGAACCCGCTGCGAGCGTCCCTGCCGATCAACAGGCGGCCTACGTGCGCCGGTTCGTCACGCTGTTCGTTTCCGATGCGCACGAGCAGCGCGGCGGCATGGCCCGCATCGCCTGCGCGCGCAACGCGCAGGGGGAGCGCCTTGCGGTCAAGCTGCTCACGCTGCCCGAGCGGGACGAGGACGAGCCGGCCGACGCCTATGAGCGCCGCGTCGCCGGGCTTCGCGCCGCCTTCCAGCATGAATACGAATGCCACAGCCGCCTTTCCGGACTGAAGGGATTCCCGCGCCTGTACGGACGCGGCACCGTCGAGGGCACTCCCGCGCTCATCATGGAATGGATCGAGGGCGTCACGCTCGCCCGTGCCGCACGGGCGCTCGCCATCGACGACGCCGGGCGCCTGTCGCCCCTGACGGCGGCGCGCATCGCCCGCGACGTGTTCGACCTCGTCGCGCGCATGGACGTGATCGACGGGGGCCTCGTGCACCGTGACATCAGCCCGCGCAACGTGATGGTGCGCACCTCGCGCCTCTCCCTCGCCGAGCAGGTCGACGAGGGCGCGTTCGACCTGTACCTCATCGACTTCGGCTCGTCCGCTCAGCTAACCGGTCGCCCCACGTCGTTCACGGCGTCGAACGCGGTGGTGCGCGGCGCCACGGCCGATTTCGCGCCGCCCGAGATGCTCTCCGACGACCTTCCCGAGCTTGACCGGCTGCGGAAGTCGTCGAGCATCGACGTGTACGCGGCAGCGAGCGTCGCATATCGGCTGGCGGCGGGCCGGGCGCCCTACGAGCTGCATGGGGTGGTGCTTGCCGATGGCGAGGTCGCCTCGCCGTATCGCGTGAAGACGGCCGCCCCGCCCGCGCCGCCGGCGATGGCGCATGAGGGGCGCGACGACATCGATGCGCTGCTCATGCGCGAGCCCGAGGTGGCCGTCGCGGTGCGTCACGCGACCGACAAGCTGGCGAACCCGTGCCCGCCTGCCGACCTGCGCCGCGCGCTTGTGCAGGTCGACGGCCTGTTTGCCCAGGTGATACTCGACTGCTTGGCGCGCGAGCAGGATGACCGCCCCGTCGCGGCCGCCGTGCGCGATGCCCTGGCGTCGTTCTCGCTGCGCTATGCCGACAACGTCGAGCGCGCGCTTTCCGGGCAGCCGCTCATCCCTTGCGTGCCGGGCGGCCTGGCGGGCGGCGGGGCCGACGGGCTTTCGTCGACGCTGTCCGTCCTGTGCGTCGCGGCGTACTGCATCGCGGGCGCGGCCGCCGCCGGCGTGGCGATTTCCGCCGGCGTGCTGGCGAGCGGCGTGTATGCGTCGTTTTCCGCGTTCGGCCTGGCCTGGAGCGGGAAACTGTTCGGGCCCGCCGTCCTCGCCGCGCTGTTGGCGGTGCCTGCGATCGGCTTTGCCGCGCGCGGGCGCGGGCGGAAGAGTCGTGCCGGTTTCGCGCGCGGGTCGTTTTCCCTGTTGATAGCGCTGGGCATTCTGGGTGTCGCCGTGTCTCTCACCCAGTTCACGCCCACCGGAGCCGCTTCGGTGCTGCGGAGGGCGCTCATCGCGTGCGCGGCCGCGGGTTGGTTCCCGCTCGTGTGCGATTTCGCGCTCAACGTGGTGGTGCCGAAGGTTGCGCTGCGCCGCGCGCTTCCCGCGCCGGCTGCGGGCGGGGAGGCGGCGCTCGGCGGGGCTGCGGCCGGGGAACTTGGCGATGCTGCGGGCGGCCCCGAACCTGCCGGCGAGCTTGACCCGGCACCCGCCGCCGGTGACTCCAAAGCCGTTGGCGAGGCCGACCCCGCGCCTACCGACGAATCTCAGCAAACCTACGAAGCCGACGAAGGAGATGCATAAGCCATGGCCACGGAGCTCACTCCCTGCGGCGTTTTGTTCGAAACGATGAAGCGCCACGGGGGCATCAGCCATAAGGACCTCGCGCGCCTGGTGCTCTCCGGCCGTCCGCTTGCCGACGGAAAAAGCCCCCTGAGCAGGTGCGATGATAGAACGTGGGTGTCGCGTTTCATCGTGCATGCCCCGGTTGGCTCCCTGCAGGACCGCTACTTCTGCGACTTCGGCGCCGCGGCGCTGCGCATCTGCGCGCGCCTGGGAGCCCGCGACGGCAAGAACCTCTCGGGCGCGGGCGTCCTGTCGCTGGTGGTCGATCAGGGCGGCCCGCTCATGAGCGCCGCATTGCAGGCGTGCCATCAGGACACGGCGCTCTACGACAACGTGATGGCGCGCATCGCGGCGGGCGACGGATTCACCGACGAGGAGCGCGGGGAGCTCGTCATGGTCATGTTCGTCGCCGTCGCCTGCTCGGGCAACGTCAAGCGTGCCTCGGCGTATCTGCTGGATTATGTGAAGTCCGTGCATGGCGGGCGTTTGGTGACGGTGCCGGCGTCGATGGTCGACGGCGGTGGCGCCCCCGAGAGCGTCGACCTGCGCGCCCAGGCGCAGGCGCTTGGCCTGCTGCGGGTGGTGGATGGCCTGGTGACCGGATCGCTGCATTGGGTGCAGCCCACGTCGGAGGGCATTGAGATCGGGGCGCTCGCGCTCGGGCCCGACGACATCACCGACGTGGGCGCGGGCGTTTCGGGCCATCATGCGCGGGTGTTCTGCAACGACGAGGGCTGCTGGTGCGTGGAGGATCTGGGTAGCCGCGAGGGGACGCTGCTCGTGAGCGGCTCCGATCGCTCGGAAGCGCCCGTCGCTCCTGGCGAATCTGCGCCGGTGCATGCCGGCGACGAGCTTGTGCTGGCGGGCAATACGCGGTTCGTGCTGATAGAGGGTATGCCGGAGGCCTGGTAGGGCGCTTCGTTGAACGGCGCGCCCTGAGCCGCCGTCCGGCGAGCCTGCGCCCGCGCCGCCGCGGCGTTTACTGCTGCTCGTGCGGCAGCAGCGGGGCCAGGTAGCCTTTGTCGGCCAGCGCGCGGCCGATCGCTTCGAGCGCCTCTTCGGTGTCGGCCGCGACCAGGTGGTAGTGGTAGCCCGACGTCGCCGTGCACAGCGGCGAGGACTTGCCGCTCTCGATGTCGTGTATGAAGTTGGCGATGTCTGCGTGCGTGGCGATGTCGAGCGGCGCGGTCACGCGCCCGTATGCGCGATGGCTGATGGAGACGTTGAGCACGTGTCCGCCCAGGTCGATGATGGTTTCCAGCTCGTCGCCGGTTTCTTTTACGCTGTGATGCACTTTGAACGTGCGCTGGAACGGCTCGGCCGTTGCGGATGCCGCGCCTTCGCTTGCTGCGGCCGGGGGCTGCGCGCCCGCCGCAAGCACGTAGCCTTTCGTGGTGGCCACGATCTCGCTTCCGGACTCGCGCAGAAGCGAGATATCCTGCACGATGATCTGCCGGCTGACGCCGAGCTGCTTGGCAATTTCGCCGCCGGAAAGCGGGCCGTCGGCGGCGCGCAGCATGTCAAGCAGTGCGCCGCGCCGCGTTTGCGCCTTCGTTGCCATGTCATCGACCTGCTTTCTGACCTGCGGTGTTTTTGGGTTCTGCCGCATTTTCAGCCTCCGCGCCGCCCCCGTCAAGCAGGCGTAGGTGCTTTAGGGACAAATCCAGAATGCCGGCGGAGTGGGTGAGCGCGCCGCTGGAGACGAAGTCCACGCCCAGATCGGCGATGGCGGCCACGTTTTCCGCATCGATGTTGCCGGAGCATTCCGTCTGCGCGCGCCCGTCGATGAGCGCGATGGCTGCGGCCATGGTTGCGCGGTCCATGTTGTCGAGCATGATGATGTCGGCGCCGGCCTCGACGGCCTCGCGCACCTGCTCGAGCGTTTCGCACTCCACCTCGATTTTGCGCACGAACGGGGCATAGGCGCGCGCGGCTTCGATGGCGGGGCGGATGCCGCCGGCGGCCGCGATGTGGTTGTCCTTGAGCATGACGCCGTCGGAGAGGTTGTAGCGGTGGTTGCGCCCGCCGCCCGTGCGCACGGCCTCCTTCTCGAAGACGCGCATGTTCGGCGTGGTCTTGCGCGTGTCCACCAGCGTGGTGCGGCTGCCCGCAAGCAGGCCGGCGACGCGGCGCGTGTACGTGGCGATGCCGCTCATGCGCTGCAGGTAGTTGAGCGCCACGCGTTCGCCCGACAGCAGCGCCCGTACGTCTCCGGTGACGGTTGCAAGCGTTTGGCCTGCGACGATGGAGCCGCCTTCCGCAGCGAAGCGCTCCACGCGGCTTGCGGGGTCCAGGATGGCGAAGGTACGCTCGAACACGTCGAGGCCGCACAGCACGCCGTCCGCCTTCGCGATGAGGTCCACGGCTGCCGGATGCGCGTCGGGCATGACGGCGGCGGTGGAGATATCCTCGTTCGTGATGTCCTCGGCCAGCGCGGCGCGGATGAGCGGCTCGGCCACCGTGGTCAGCGTGATGGGGTTCATGCGACTTCCTCCTTTGCGGCGGGTGTGTTGGCGGATGCGTCGGCGCGCCCGTTGGCTTGGCTTGACGAAGGCGCCGGGGATTCGGCTGTGGTTGCGGCCCTGGCTTCGCCATTCGCCATCGTTCGGAAGCGTTCGTAGGCCTGCGCGTCGGCGCCTTCGGGCTGCTCGGCGTAGCTTTGCGCGCGGGGGGCGGTCAGTTGCAGGCGCCGGCAGATGTCCCACGCGGCGCGCTGCGCGAACACGAGCGACTCGAGCAGCGAGTTGCTGGCCAGGCGATTCTTGCCGTGCACGCCGTTGCAGCTGGTTTCGCCGGCGGCGTAGAGCCCCGGCATGGCGGTGGCGCTGTTGCGGTCCACGCGCACGCCGCCCATGAGGTAGTGCTGCGCCGGCACGACGGGGATGGGTTCGCGCGTGATGTCGAAACCCGCGGCCAGGCATTGCTCGTAGATGTGCCTGAAGTGCCCGGTGATCTCGTCTTTCGGCACGTTTTCAAAGGAAAGGCGCACGAACTTCGACCCCTCGGCGGCCATTTGGCGATAGATTGCCGCGGCCACCACGTCGCGCGGCTGCAGCTCGTCGGTGAAGCGCCGGCCCGCGGCGTTGAGCAGCACCGCGCCCTCGCCGCGGCATGATTCCGAGATGAGGAACGCCCGCCCGGGCTTGGTGGTGAATAGCGACGTGGGGTGGATTTGCACGTAGTCGACGTGCTCGAGCGGGATGCCCCGTTTGCGCGCGATGCGCAGCGCGTCGCCGGTCAAGCTCGGGAAATTCGTGGAGCGGTCGTACGTGCCGCCGATGCCGCCGCACGCCCACACGGTGGCGTTCGCCGTGATGCGAAATGCGCGTCCGTGCTCGTCGTGCGCGACGATGCCGCCGCAGCGCTCCTCTTCAACCAGGATGTCGTCCATGCAGGTGTGCTCGAGGATGCGCGCGTTCGGCAGCGCCTGCACGGCGGCGAGCAGTCTCGACGTGATCTCAGCGCCGGTGGTGTCGTCGTGGTAGCAGATGCGCGCGCGACAATGGGCGCCCTCGCGCGTGTAGGCGAGGTTGCCGTCGGGGTCGTGCTCGAAGTCTACGCCGTACGCGAGCAGGTCGTCGATGACGCTGCGGCTCGCGCGGATCATCACATCAACGCTTTCCGGTCGGTTCTCGAAATGCCCGGCGCGCAGCGTGTCCTCGAAGAACGGGGCGTAGTCGCCATCGTCGCGCTGCACGCAGATGCCGCCCTGCGCCAGCATGGAGTCGCATTCGTCCACGGCGGTTTTCGCGAGCAGCACCACGGAAAGCTCGCGCGGCAGGTTCAGCGCGCAGTACAGGCCGGCCACGCCGCAGCCGACGATGACCACGTCGCAGGAGAGGGTGGGCCCAGGTGCTGCGGATGGGGCTTCGGTCGGTGTAAGGCGGTTACCGGAATCGGTATTCGTGCGTATATTCGCAGGCAGTTCGCTCATCTCGCCGCCCCTACTTCGCCGCGTATTCCAGCATGCGCTCAAGCGTCAGGCGCGCGGCGGGGACGAGCGCGTCGTCCACGTGCACCTCGAAGGGCGCGGGGTTGCGCAGGCAGGCGGCCACCTTCGGCAGCGTGACCAGGTCCATGTTCTCGCAGCGCGGCGTGGTGGCGGGGAAGTGGAAGCGCTTGCCCGTGCCGGCGTTGCGGCGCTCGAGTTCGCGCAGGATGCCCACCACGGTGCACACAATGAAGTCTTGCGCGTCCGAGGCGGTGGCGTACTCGATCATGCCTTTCGTCGATCCGATGAAGTCGGCCTCGCCAAGCACGTCGGCGGGGCATTCCGGATGCGCCATCACCACGGCGTCGGGGAAGGCTTCCTCCAGGTCGACGACCTGTTTCTGGCTGATGGTCATGTGGCGCGGGCAGTAGCCCTTGTTCAGGATGACGTGCTTTTCGGGCAGCTGCTCGGCCACGTAGCGGCCCAGGTTCATGTCGGGGATGAACAGCAGGTTGCGCTGCGGCAGCGCGCTGCATATCTTCACGGCGTTCGACGAGGTCACGCACACGTCCGACCAGGTTTTCGCCTCGGCCGTGGAGTTCACGTAGCACACGACGGCCAGGTCGTCTCCGTATTGCTCGCGCACGCGGTCGATGTCGCAGCGGCGGATCATGTGCGCCATGGGGCAGTCGGCAGCCGGCTCGGGCAGCAGCACGGTTTTGCCGGGGTTTAAGAGCTTCGCCGATTCCCCCATGAACTCAACGCCGGCCAGCACAATGGTCTGCTGCGGAAGGTCGACGGCGAGCTTTGCGAGCGCGAAGCTGTCGCCCACGTAATCGGCGACGTCCTGGACCTCGGGCGGGACATAGTAGTGCGCCAGGATGACGGCGTCGCGCTGCGCTTTCAGCTGGGCGATTTCGTTCGTGAGTGCGGCGATTGCGTTGGGCGCGCTTTGTTCGGTCGAGGTCGACGTTGTGGGGTTTGCCGCTGCCGCGTTTGTCGTTGCGTTCGTTTCGGCCTTGCTTGCTTCGTTCATTCGTTTGGCTCCAGGGGCTTGTCCGGTGTTGTTTAGCGCCGTAGTATGCTCCCAAACTTTACAGCTGTATAGTCAGCTGTAAAGTTTTCACCGTTTCGCTATGTCTTGGCGCCGCGCCTGCCGTCCCGCTGCCCGCTGTCGTGCTCCACCCGCCGCCTGAGCCGCGCGACGCACTAGCCTGCCCCCTCCGCATCGCCGCCCGCGCCGCGCGCGTGCCGCTAACCCGACAATTCCCGCATCGCCGATAGGTTCAGCATGCATCCCGAGGCATACTGGATAAACGCGCATCCGCGCGCGGCGCATCGGGGATAGCCCCCGCGCCCGTTCCCCAACCGCAACCCAAGGAGGTTCAGCATGGCTCGTGTGTACAATTTCTCGGCCGGTCCGGCAGTGCTCCCCGAGGAAGTGCTTTCCCGCGCCGCTTCGGAAATGCTCGATTACCAGGGGACGGGCATGTCAGTGATGGAGATGAGCCACCGTTCCGCCGCGTTCAAGGGCATCATCGAGACCGCCGAGGCCGACATCCGCGACCTCATGGGCATCCCCGACAACTACCGCGTGCTGTTCTTGCAGGGCGGCGCCACGCAGCAGTTCGCGGCCATCCCGATGAACCTCATGCGCAACAAGGTCGCCGATTACATCGTGTCGGGCAACTGGTCGAAGAAGGCGTTCAAGGAGGCGAAGCTCTACGGCGACGCCGCGTGCGTTGCCTCTTCCGAGGACGAGAACTTCACCTACGTTCCCGACGTCGATGGGCTTTCGTTCCGTCCCGACGCCGACTACGTCTACATCTGCCAGAACGAGACGGTTTACGGCACGCGCTACCGCAAGCTTCCCGAAACAGGCGACATTCCGCTGGTCAGCGACGTGTCGAGCATGTTCCTCTCCGAGCCGGTGGACGTGAGCCGCTACGGGCTCATCTATGGCGGCGTGCAGAAGAACGTCGGTCCCGCCGGCGTGGTCATCGTCATCGTGCGCGAGGACCTTATTCGCGAGGACGTGCTGCCGTTCACGCCGACCATCATGCGCTACAAGACGCAGGCCGACGCCGGGAGCCTGTCGAACACCCCGCCGTGCTACGGCATCTACATGTGCGGACTCGTGTTCAAGTGGCTCAAGGAGCTTGGCGGCCTTGAGGCGATGGCGCGCATCAACCAGGAGAAGGCGGCCGTGCTTTACGACTATTTGGATCAGTCGAAGCTGTTCCGCGGCACGGCGCGCAAAGAAGACCGTTCGCTGATGAACGTCCCGTTCATCACGGGCGACGCCGATTTGGACGCGAAGTTCATCGCCGAGGCGAAGGCGGCGGGCCTCGAGAACATCAAGGGCCATCGCAGCGTCGGCGGCATGCGCGCAAGCATCTACAACGCCATGCCGAAAGCCGGCGTGGAAGCCCTCGTCCAGTTCATGGACAAGTTCGAGCGCGAGAACGCGTAAGGGGCAGTGGAAATTTGCGAGATGAGCCGGCGGGTACGGGCTCGCCGGCTCGATTGGAAAAGAGTGTCGCGCCTTCGGCGCTCTCTATAAATGGCCGAACTTGCGTTCGGCCCTACGGAGTCTCGCCGCAGCATTATCCCTGATGAAACGGTAATTTTGCTGCAAGTTTTCGTAGGCGCGTACGCAAGTGCGCGCAGTATTTGTTCAGCGCCCGAAGGGCGCGTCACTGTTTTTTGCGGGTTGGAAACGGCCGGGGCTATGTTGTCCCGGCCGTTTCTGAATGATTCACCGCGTCATTGACGTTCTATTTGGGCTTGGGTCCCTACGCGCCTTTCGCCGCTGTGGCCATTTCCTTCACGAAGGCTCGCACGGGTTCGACGCTTTCGCGTCCGTGCTCGGCGATGATGCGCACCACGGCGCTGCCCACGATGGCTCCGTCGGCCACTCCGGCCATCTTCGCCGCCTGCTCGGGCGTGGAGATGCCGAAGCCGATGGCGCAGGGGATGTCGGGATTCTCCTTGCGCACCAGGTCAACAAGGCCCGCCACGTCGCCGGAGATGCTGCCGCGCACGCCGGTGACGCCCAGGCTGCTCACGCAGTACAGGAAGCCTTCCGCCTCGCGCGCGATCATCTGCACGCGCCCGGCGCTCGTCGGCGCAACCATGCTGATGAGCACCACGCCCGCCTCGCGGCACGGCACGGCGAACTCGTCCTTCTCCTCGAAGGGCACGTCGGGCAGGATCAGCCCCGCCACGCCGGTTTGCGCCATGCGCGCGCAGAAGCGCTCGATCCCGTAGCTGTACACCACGTTCGCGTAGGTCATGATGGCAAGCGGCACCTCGGTGCGCGCGCGGATGCGCTCGACGAGGGTGAACACGTCGTCGGTGGTCACACCGCCGGAAAGCGCGCGCAGATTCGCCTCCTGGATGACGGGCCCCTCGGCGGTCGGGTCGGAGAACGGGATGCCCAGCTCCACGAGCGTCGCCCCCGCCTCGGCCATGGCGCATACGAGTTCCTCGGTGGTGTCGAGGTCGGGGTCGCCGCAGGTCACGAACGGGATAAACGCTTTTCCCGCGGAAAAGGCGCGGGCGATTTCGGCCTTGCCGTCGAAGGCGGGCCGGCCGTTGGC
>CAVCPR010000068.1:0-14023 GCA_963604235.1 Anaerovoracaceae bacterium
CATTTCTTGACCATTTGAGGAAAGGGGCGTTTGAAGGCAAAGAAAAAGGCCACCGAACTATGCCGGTGACCTGGTGTTTCATGGTCGGGTTGACAGGATTTGAACCTGCGACCCCTTGACCCCCAGTCAAGTGCGCTACCAAACTGCGCCACAACCCGTCGACCTATTTTGCTGTCGCTCAGACAGCTCGTTAATAATACCGACTAACCAATCCGTGCGCAAGACCCAATTTTGAAAATTTTTGGCCCGACAGTGACCTCATACAGGAAAGCGGCGAAGGGGGACCCTTCGCCGCAGCTCCGACGCATAAAAGATTTCTTTCAAATAGCGGCGGGAGCAGCCCCGCGCCATACAGCCGCTTTAGGCCTTTTGCACCCCGTGGCGCATATCGAGCGCCTTGTCGATGATGGCGTCGGCGAGGCGGTCTTTCGACATGAGACCGAGCTCTTCCACGCCGTCTTCGGCTACCAGGTACGCGGCGTTGTCCTCGGTGCCGAAAGCGATGCCGGCGCCCACGAGGTTCGCCACAATGAGATCGGCATGCTTCTTCGCTAGCTTCACCTGCGCGTTAGCCACTACGTCGTTCGTCTCGGCCGCGAAGCCGACGACGAGCTGACTCTGCTTGCGCCCCGCAAGCGTCGCGAGGATGTCGGGGTTCTCCACGAGCTTGATGGTGGACAAGTCGACGTCCTCCCTGCCCTTCTTCAGCTTAATCGGAAAAGCCTGCTCGGGTCGCATATCGGCGACGGCCGCGGCGAAAAACGCGAGGTCGCAGGTTTCGAACGCCTCGCTCGCCGCTGCAAGCATATCCTCGGCGCTTTCCACCCACACGCGATCAACGCCCTCAGGACAGTCGAGCGCGCACGGGCCGCTCACGAGCGTCACCTGCGCCCCGCGCCGGCGTGCCGCACGTGCGAGCGCATAGCCCATCTTGCCGCTGGAACGGTTGGTGATGTAGCGAACCGGATCGATCGGCTCGACCGTCGGACCTGCGGTGATCATGACGCGCTGGCCTTCGAGGTCGCGCGCAACGCCAAGCGCGTCAAGGGTTGCCGCGACGATGTCCTCGATGTCGGCCAAGCGCCCGCGACCGACATCGCCGCAGGCAAGGTAGCCTTCGCCGGCTTCCACGAACTTGGCGCCGCGGATTTCAAGCTTGCCGTAGTTGTAGCGGGTTGCCGCCGCTTCATACATATGCACGTTCATCGCCGGCGCGATAACGAGCGGCGCGGTGCAGGCAAGCGCAGTCGTGGTCAGCAGATCGTCGGCGATGCCATTGGCGATCTTCGCCATGACGTTGGCGGTGCACGGCGCGATCAAAAACGCGTCTGCTTCTTCAGCAAGCGAAATATGGTGAATAGGGTCGCTCGGGTCGTCGAATAGGCCGATGGCGACCGGTTCATGCGTGAGGGCCCGAAACGTGGTGGGATCGACGAAATGCGTCGCGTGCTCAGTCATGACCACTTTCACGCGCACGCCGGCTTTCTGCAGAGCGCGAAGGATCTCGCATGACTTATAGGCTGCGATGCAACCCGTAACCCCGAGAAGAACGGTCTTCCGCCTGCTTGCGCATCCATCGCCCATGATATGGCTCCTATCCAACGTACGGCGACAACACCGACTGAAGCACGCTCGCGTGAGGTGCGGTTCCGTTCAAGCAGGGGATGTACACGAAATCGCGACCCTGCGCGCTCGCCCCGGCAGAGGAGAGCTGCTCGCGGTAGAACGGCTTCAATTCGTAGTCGATATCATACAGTGTCTCAAGGCAATCGGTCGCGAAATTCGGGCATACCATGAAGATGCGCCGCGCGTCCGCCTCACCTGCCCAGGCAGTCAAAATTTGACGCGAGAAGGGCGTGAGCCATTCCCGACCCTTGTCGAAACGGCAGTTGAAACCGATAGCCCAGCTCTCGCGCGCAAGCCCGAGCGAACTTGCAACGGCAGCCGAGGTCGCTTCGACGGTTTTAGGGTACGTATCCCCCGCCTCGATGTCGGCCATGGGGATGGAATGATAGTTGAACAGCAGCTTGTCCCCCGCGGCAGGGTCGAAGTCCGAGTCCTGGATGGTTTGCGTCACCGCTTCAAGATACGCAGCGTTGTCGCTGTAGCCGTCGATCACTTCGACCGGAACGTCCCATTTGAGCTTTCGCATTCCGCGGGCAACTCCGTCCGCAACCGCCTTCGAGGTGCTGTGCGCGCCCTGGGGATAGAGCGGCAGCGCGACCACGCGCGTGCAGCCGGCGTCGCGCAGCGCCTGCAGGCCGTCGACGACAAACGGCGCGCCGTAGCTCATGCCGAGACGCACCTCGATATTCCGCCCGTCGCGTTGATAGGCGTCCTGCAGCTCGCGCGCGAGCTTTTTGTGTTCGACGTCGAACGGGGAGCCTTCCGGCGTCCAGATTTTCGCGTACTTCGCGCCCGACGTGCTTTTGCGCTTCGGGAAGATGAACAGGTGCAGGATGATCCACCAGGCAAGCATGTTCATGGGGCGTATGCGCGCATCGGAGAGGAACTTCGAAAGGTAGGCGCGAACGTCTTCCGGATCGGGGCTTGCGGGCGAGCCGGTGTTCGAGAGCAAGATGCCGATCTTTTCCTGCGGGCAGTTTTCCATGGTTTAGCTGGCCTTTTCGTAGTGAAATATGACAGGGCGGCGTCGAGTTAACCCCAAGCGCCGCCGGCTAGGATAGCGGATTTCAGAGCGCCGAGGTATCCCCCAGGAGGGGTAATTCGCTCGGATGCGGGGCATCGGCGAGCAGCGCGGCGATCTCCTCGCCCGCCTCGGTGCGGCCCTGCGAGCGGGCGGCGAGTCCCTCGAGCACCTGCGCGAGATCCCCAGGGAGGTTGTCGGCGAAGAAGAGCTCGTCGCCCGTGATAGGGTGCTGCAACTTGACCTGGAACGAATGCAGGAACTGCCTCGTCAAGCCGAGCTGCGCCTCCGGGGCCTTCGGCGCCGAGGCGTTATAGACGGGATCGCCCACGAGCGGATGCTTCGTGTACTGCATGTGCACGCGAATTTGATGGGTACGCCCGGTGAACAGCTTGCAGTCGATGAGCGTGTAGCCGTCGTCGCCTGCCTGCGGGGCGAAGCGCTCGAGCACGCGGAACGTGGTGACCGCCTCGCGCGCCGAGGGGCAGTCGCGCACGGCCATGCGCGTACGCTCGGAAACGGAGCGCGCTATCGGCGCGTCAACCATACCCGAGTCGTGCGTGATGATACCGTGGGTCAGCGCAAGATAGCGGCGGTCGACTGCGCGGTCGCGAATGTCGGCCATCAGCACGCTGCCGGCCGTGTCGGTTTTCGCCGCGAGCATAAGCCCGGTCGTGTCGCGATCGAGGCGATGCACGATACCGAGGCGGTCATCCTCGCCCTGCACGTTGCACAGATGCGACGGGCCGCAATGATGCACGAGCGCATTGACGAGGGTGCCCGATGTGTGATCAATAGAAGGGTGGCACACGAGCCCCGCCTGCTTGGACAGCACGATCATGTCGTCGTCCTCATAGCGGATGTCGAGCGGAATGGCCTCACCCGCCACCGGTCCCGCCGGAGCCTGCTCGTCGAGTTCGTAGACAATGGTGTCGCCCGCAGCGACGGCATGCTTTTTCGCCACCGCCGCCCCGTTGACGAACACGCTGCCTTCTTCAAGCGCACGCGCGGCGGCGCTGCGGCTGGGATAGGCGCCGCACTTGGCGAGCACCGCGTCGATGCGCATGCCCGCATCGCCCGCCTGCGCATGGTAGCTTTTCAAAATGCCCATCAGCGGCCCCCTTCGTTTACGCGAGATTCGTCACAGGATCGCTGACGCCACAGAAACCCGATAAGGAACACGACAATACCGCAGGTCACGCCGATATCGGCGACATTGAACACCGGGAAATCCATGAACGTGAGATCAATGAAGTCGACCACATGCCCAAGCAGAAAGCGGTCGACGGCGTTTCCGAGGCCGCCTGCCACCACAAGCGCCAATCCGATGATTTCCAGCCAGGTGATGTGAGCCCGCTGCACCACGGCAAACGTAATGAGCGCCGCGCACATGAGGACGGAAAAGGCTCCGAGCACGAAGGTAGCTCCCGCGAAAATGCTCCACGCGCCTCCGGTGTTGTAGACCAAATGGACGCGAAACAGCTCGGCGATTGAGTTACCGACAACGGCTCCAGCTTGATTGATCCCGTTGTCGACGAGAGCCTTCGTCACCCTATCGGCAATAAACCACGCAATCGCTATCGCCGCAAAGGCCACGAACTTGACGCGCCACGCGCCGCCCGCAGGCGCCCGAAGGCCGGCATCGTCGACGCCGGCCTTCGCCTTGCTTGCTTTCTCAGTGTCGTTACAGCCGCGCAAACGCTACTCCTCGACGAATCCGATGGCGTCGAGCGCCTCGCCGCAGCGAGCGCACACATGCGGGTGGTTGGCGTTGCCGCCGAGCTCGCGGTAGTTCCAGCAACGCGGGCATTTCTCGCCTTCGGCGGCGCTGACCTGGCAGGACAGATCTTCGCCTTCGGCAAACGCCACGCCCGAGGTGATGAAAAGCTCCTCGAACACCGATGCGTCGTAGACGGAAAGCGCGCTGATGACGTCGGCCGGGGCGGTGACGGTGACGGCCGCCTCCTGGCTCTTGTTCACGACCTTCTGGCCACGGGCGTCCTCGAGCGCCTTAGTGACCACGTCGCGCACCTCAAGGGCGGTCGCGAACGTCGCAAGCACGCGATCCTGCTCGGCCTGCGCGGGCAGTGCGGGCTTGAACGCGCCGGTGCGCGGCCAGCCGGCAAGCTGCACATTGGTCGGACGACCCTCGCGGTTGCGAATGGCCTCGGGATAGCAGCCCCACACCTCGTCAGTGGTGAAGGAGAGGATCGGCGAGAGCACGCGCACGAGCACCTCGAGGATATTCATGAGCACGCTCTGCACGGCGCGGCGGCGCGGGCTGTCCGCGGCCTCGGAATACAGACGATCCTTCGCGACGTCCATGTAGACGCTCGACAGGTCGTTCACGAAGTCGTACACGGTGCGGTAGACCGCGTTGAACTTGTAGGCGTCGTAGGCCTGCTCCACATCGGAGAGGAGCTTCGCCGTCTTGACGAGCATGTACTGGTCGATCGGCTCGAGGTCGTCCCAGCTTGCAACGGCGCACGTGGCGTCATCGAAGTCGGAAAGGTTGCCGAGCAGGAACCTGAACGTGTTGCGGATGCGGCGATACGCATCGGAGACCTGCTTCAAGATGCCGTCGGAGATGGACATATCCACCGAGTAGTCCTGGCTGGACACCCACAGGCGCAGCACGTCGGCACCGTACTTGCCGGCGACGTCGGCCGGGTCGACGCCGTTGCCGAGCGACTTGGACATCTTGCGACCCTGCTCGTCGACGGTGAAGCCGCAGGACAGGATGTTCTTATAGGGAGCGCAGCCGTACGCGCCCACGGACGTGAGCAGCGAAGACTGGAACCAGCCGCGATGCTGGTCGGAGCCTTCCAGGTACATATCGGCCGGGAAGACGAGGCCCTCGTCGCAGCGATGCTTGAGCACCGAGGTATGCGTGACGCCCGATTCCCACCACACGTCGAGGATGTCCTTCTCGGGCACCAGCTCCGTGCAGCCGCACTTCTCGCAGTGCGTGGAGTGCGGGAGGTATTCGGAGGGCTCTTTCGTGAACCACGCGTCGGCGCCTTCCTTGTAGAACAGGTCGATGACGGCGTCGAACGTTTCCTCGGTGGCCACCGTCTCGCCGCATTTCTTGCACTTGAATACGGGAATCGGCACGCCCCAGCTGCGCTGACGCGAGATGCACCAGTCAGGACGGTCGGCAACCATCGAGCCGATGCGGTTGACGGCCCAGGCCGGGTAGAACGTCACGTCGCGTTCGATGGCGTCGAGCGCGCGGCCGCGCAGACCGTTCTCCTCCATGGAGACGAACCACTGGTCGGTGGCGCGGAAGATGACGGGCGCGTGGCAGCGCCAGCAGTGCGGGTAGCTGTGGTCGATCTTGCGCTCGGCCACGAGCGTGCCCTGCTCGCGCAGCCAATCGATGATGACGGGGTTGGCGTCGTCGGTGTCGAGCCCCGCGAACGGGCCGGCCTCGGCGGTAAGCACGCCGTCGTCGTCGACGGGCATGAGGATCGGGATGTCGAACTGCATGCCGACGAGGTAGTCGTCCTGGCCGTGACCAGGGGCGGTATGCACGCAGCCGGTGCCGGAGTCGAGCGTGACGTGATCGCCGTAGATGACCTTGCCCTTGAGATCCTGGCGGATCGGGCAGGTATAGGTGAGGCCCGTCAGATCGGTGCCCTTGAGCGTGACCGGCTCGCCCTCGGCGTCGCTGACCAGCTCATAGCTTTCCCAGCCGGCGATTTCGGCAACCTGCTCCACGAGCTCTTTCGCGAAGATCATGTTGGAGCCGGCGGCCTTGACCATGACGTAATCGGCGCCGGGCATAAGGCACACGGCGGCGTTGGCCGGGAGCGTCCAGGGCGTGGTCGTCCAAATGAGGACGTAGGCGTCGCCCTCGGCGCCGGCGGCCTCGAAGATGCCCGGCATGGCGTCGAGCTTGAACTTCACGTAGATGGACGGGGAGGTTTCGTCACCGTATTCGATTTCAGCTTCGGCAAGCGCGGTGTGGCACTTCTTGCACCAGTGGATGGGCTTGCGGCCGCGATAGACCTGACCCTTGAGGTACATGTCCTTGAAGACCTCGACGTTGCCGGCTTCGAAGTTGGGGATGTAGGTGAGATACGGATGATCCCAGTCGGCATTGACGCCGAGGCGCTTGAAGCCCTCGCGCTGGATGCCGACGTATTTCGTGGCCCACTCGCGGCACAGGCGGCGCAGCTCGGGCTGGCTGGTTTCCTTCATCTTGTCCGGGCCGAGCGTGACCTCGACCATATGCTCGATGGGCTGGCCGTGGCAGTCCCAACCGGGCACGTAGGGCGTGAAGTAGCCGCGCTGCGCATGGCTTTTGTTCACGAAGTCCTTGATGACCTTGTTGAAGGCATGACCGATATGGATGGGGCCGTTCGCATACGGCGGGCCGTCATGCAAAACGAAGGGCTTGCCGTCCTTGTTCTTTTCGAGCACCGCCTCGTAGATATGCTCCTGCTCCCACTTCTCCAAGCGCTTCGGCTCGGATTCGGGCAGGTTGCCGCGCATCGGGAAATCCGTCTGCGGGAGATTCATCGTGTTCTTGTACGTGTTCGCCACGGGAAAAGCCTTCCTTCGCCGCCTATGCTGCAAGCGGGACATAAGCCCGCTTGGGTTTCAAACTTCGCTAGTATATCGGATAGCCCCACCTTGCGACGGTATCCGCTGGGATTTTTATAAAGGGCGCAGATGTGGGCATGCACGAAAGAAAGCCTAATTGCGGCTTGACGCCAAGAAGAACAGCGCCATGGTGCCGGGGCCGGAATGCGCGCCAATGACCGGATCGACGTAGTTGATCATGATGTCCTTCACGCCGAAGCGCTCGCGAATCTTCTCGGCAAGCCACTGCGCCTCTTCCAGGCAGTCGCCGTGGTTGATGAACACCATTTGATCGGCCACGGGCGCCGTCGCCGTCTTCTCCATGTGATTGAGCAGGCCAAGCAGGCTCTTCTTGCGCCCGCGAACCTTCTCCATGGGAATGAGGTGGCCGGCATCGTCGACGTGCAGGACCGGCTTGATGTTGAGCAGCGTTCCCGCCCAGGCGCTCGTCTTCGACACGCGCCCGCCGCGCCAGAGGAACATGAGGTCGTCAACGGTGAACCAATGCGCAAGCCTGAGTTTGTTTTCCTCAACCCACTTGTAGACGGTGTCGATATCCTCGCCGGCGGCGGCGTGCTGGCATGCGTGCCACACCAGCAAACCTTCGCCGCCGGAAGCCGCCAGGGTGTCAACCGTGAGAATCTTGCGCCCGGGATATTCGCCGCGCAACTGCTGCACAAGCAGTTCCGTCGCTTCGTAGGTGCCGGAAAGACCGCTGGAGAAGCCGAGGTAGAGGATATCGCGCCCCGCATCGAGCAGCTCGCGGAACAGGGCTTCGGTGTCAGCGAGGTTCGGTAGCGAGGTGCGGAACACCTTGCCCGCGCGCATCATCGCGTAGAACTGCCCCAGGTCGGTTTTCGTGCCCTTCAGATAGCTTTGATAGACCGTATCCTCGCCGTCGGCCATGAACGTGAGCGGCAGCACATGCAGGCCGTACTCGTCGATGACCTCTTCGGTGAGGTTGCAGCAGGAATCGGTTACCAACTCGAAGCTTCTAGACATGGGCAGATCCTTTCCCAGGCGAATTACGAAATATCTCTCATGAAACCAGTATACCCCGAGAAACCCTTTCAATACGCCCGCGAGGCCACTTCAAGCACCGTAGCAGTTGGATCCGGTTTTGCAAGTAGGAGCAACACGGAAGGGGCTTCTTAGTTGAAGCCCCTTCCGCTTCTGGGGTTGATAGTTGGTTTCCCGCTAGTTGGATTCCGGCGACTACGCAAGCATCACCTGGGCGGTTAGGAGAATGCCGCCGAATACGAGGGTGAACGCCACTATGGGCCAGACGAATCGCAGCCAGTGCGAGTATTTCATATCGAGCATGGTCAGCGTCGCGAGGACCAGCCCCGTCGGAGCCAGGTAGAGCATGGCGTATTGGCCCCATTGGTAGGCGCAGACGATGGAGTACCGGTCGATGCCGACGGTGTCGGCCAGCGGCGCCATGATGGGCATCGCGAGCACGGCCAGGCCGGAAGACGAGGGGACCACGAAACCGAGCAGGAAGAACAGCAGCATCATGATCAGGATGAACGCCGGGCCCGCCATGCCCTGGACGGCATTCGACGACCAGTACAGCAGCGTGTCGGAAATGAGGCCCTGCTCCATGATGAGGTTGATGCCGCGGGCCAAACCGATGATCAACGACACGCCAACCAATGAGGATGCGCCCTCGATAAAGGCATTGACCACGGTCTTCTCGTCGGTTCCCGAGATGAACATGATGACGATGGCAATCGCCAGAAACATAGCGGCCATCTGGGGGAACCACCAGCCAAGGTTCATGACGCCGTACACCATCAGCACGAATGCGGAGATAAACAGCACCAGGATCGCTTTCTTGCGAAGGGTGAATCCCGATTCGTGCGCTGCGGCGGTCTCGCCCCGCTCGACGCTGAAAAGCTTCGCGAAATGCTCGCGGTCCTCATAGGTGTAGGAGAACTCGGGGTTTGCCTTAACCTTCTTGCAGTACCAGTACAGGTAGCCGATGACCACGATGGCGCCCACGATGCACCCGCCGACGCGCCACTCGAAGCCTTCCATGAAATTGATGCCGGCGGCGTTCGATGCGATGACCACGCTGAAGGGATTGATGGTGGAGAACGTCGTGCCCATCGAACCGGCGAGGAAAATCGCGCCGACGCAGACGATGGAGTCGTACCCGAGCGCTAGGAACACGGGCACCAGAATCGGGTAAAAAGCAACCGCTTCCTCCTCTAAGCCGCACGACGTTCCGCCGAGCACCATGAGCAGGGAAACCAGGAATACCAGCAGAAACTCGCGGCCCTTTGTCTTTTTCGTCAGCGCCATAAGCCCCGATTCGAACGCACCCGTGGCGTTCACGACGCCGATAAGGCCTCCGAGCACGAGGATGAACACCATGATGTCGACGCCGTCGATGGTACCGGAAACCATGGCTTGCGTAACGTCGGCAATGCCTTTCGGCTGCGAATCAAGCTCTTCATAGGTTCCAGGAATCGAGATTGCCTTGGTGATCGACCCGCCCGTGAACTGCTCGATTTCGATTTTGACGCCGAGCTGGTCGAGCTCCTCTTGCGTCGCCGGCACTTGGCTTATCTCGCCCTGCGGGCTGGTGATGGAGAGCTCGTTGGAGTCGGCAACGTATTGCAGCTTCGCATACTGACCCGCCGGAACGAACCAGGTCGCGATAACGGCGATGATGGTCAACACGAACAGGATGGTGAACGCCGTGGGAAAACTGAGCTTCTTCTTTCGCTTCCCCTTCTTTGAGATCGGCTCGCCTATGGACTCGGCGGCTTTTGCCTCCGTAGACATATGCACTCCCCCTTCCGTGAGAGTTCCCGAATATGCATTCGGGGTATATGATGCGCGGCAAGTAGAATCGATTAGTTCGATGGGCTTGGCCGCGCTCCGTCTGCCCGCTTGGCTCGGGCTGGGATGATCATCGCGAGGTTTAGGCCATAAATACTAGTGAAAAGACGGGTATATACCTGGTTATAAATCGGGTATATACACTTCTGAACAGCTGTTTTGGCCACATGAGCAAATTTGATACACTTACGGCGTTTCCAGTACGTATCGCATAAGGGGAAGCGAGCAAACATGGATTCCGGATTGTTCCTGTTCTATTACTCCATCGCCGTGCAGGTGTGCTCGATTCTGACGGCTGCAATTTGCTTCGCTTCGTATCTCGTTTCACGGAACAAGGTGCAACTGTTCGCGTTCGCGGGCTTTCTCATGTATTACTGCGACTGCATGCTGGTATTCCGCGACGATTACCTCATGGCATCTGAAACGGTAGCGGCTCAGGAAAGCTTCTTCATCGGAGACCCGGTCTCGTCCATCGTGTTCGGCTGCGCCTTCCTCACGGCATTTTGGTTCCTCGTGTGCGAATACGTGGAAGCGTACTCTCGCGTGTTGCGGGTTGCTCCGGCTGTGGTGTTCGTCGTTTCAAGCGCTGCAGTTTCGCTCTTTATGCCTCAAAGCTACCTGCACATGTTCGTTTTCTATTCGCTCAGGGAAGTCTACATGGCGTGGATTTTACTGTTCGGGGCCTATCGCTACATCACGGTTGAAAAGGGCAGGCAGCGGATGCGCCTGAGGAAATTCGCGCGCTTCTACGTTCTCCTTTGGGTGCTGGTGCTAGCGATTGTGGTTGAGAACGTCATATTTTTACTCATCATCAATCCAAGCATGCCGGGCATGCCCCTCGCGTTCTTTCCCGAGCGCAATTTTGCGGAAAACGCACTTGCGCTCACCTGCGCGTTTGTGGCGATTCGCTCAGCGATGAAATATCTTTTCGTACGCCACACCGATCCGCCACGGCACGAGGGCGAACATGTTGAGGCGTTCATCGACCTGAACCTCTTCGCCTACGCCACGGGACGCAAGCTATCTCCCCGGGAGACGGAAATATTGCGACTGGTGCTTATAGGAAAGGACAACCAAAACATCGCGAACGAGCTGTCTTTAGCGCCGGGCACCGTAAAGGTGCACATCCATCACATCTTGCAGAAAACCCAGATGGGAAACAGGCAGGAACTGATTCAGGATTTCTGGGATCACGCGTGAGGAAGGGATTGATTTAACGCGCGAGCGTTCCCGTTGGGGTGGCTTACTTGTAGTCGGCGGGGTTCTTTGCGGCGGTGCCGGTGGTGTTGGTGGCGTTGCGTAGTTCACGGCCGTATTTGACCGCGCCCTCGCCGAAGCGGTTTTTCACGAGGTCGGTGGCCTCAAGCAGGCCGCGGCGTTTCGCCTCATCCTTGATGCGCAGGCGGGCTTCCTGGCCGTTTGGCGCGACCTCGGCCATATCGAACAAGGTTTCCTGAATCACGCCCGCCCCGTCGAAGCCGCCTACCGCCACGCCGATCAGGCGCACCGGCGTCCCGGGGTTCCACAGCTCGTCGAGCATGCGGCACAACAGCGGCCCGAAGAGCAATTCGTCATCGGTCGGGTTGTCGAGCTTGCGTTGCACCGAGCGCGTGGTGCGGTCAATGAAACGCAGACGCAGCGAAATGGTCGACCCGCGCAGGCCCTTCTGCCGCAGGCGGCGACCCACCTTCGCCGCCTGCGTGTTGATAGCCGCTTCGATGTCGACGCGCGACACGAGGTCGTCGGCAAAGGTGGTCTCGCTCGATACGGACTTCACGCCCTCGTCTTGCTTGACGGGCGCATCGTCAAGACCGCACGCGCGCAAGTACATGACGCGTCCGTTCTTGCCGAACAGGCGCTCCAGGCGTCCCTGCCCCTCGAGCACCAACTGACCGAGCGTTTCGATGCCCCGGGCGCGAAGGCGCTCCTCGGCAGCCTTGCCGATGCCGCTCATCGCGCGAACCGGCAGCGGATCGAGGAACGCACGCTCGGTTCCCGGGAAGACCACGGTAAGCCCACGAGGTTTGTCCATGTCGGATGCGATCTTCGCAACCGTTTTCGACGATCCGACACCGACCGAGCAGGTGACGCCGAGCTCCTCCACGCGCGCCTGGATGCGCGCGGCGACGCTGGCCGGATGTTCGCGGTTCGCGCGCGTCGGCGTGACGTCGAGGAACGCCTCGTCGATGCTGACCTGCTGCACCGCGGGCGTCTCGTCGTGGAGGATGCGCATGACTTGCGAACTCACTTCCTTGTAGCGCGCGAAATTTCCCGGCGCCCAGATGGCCTGCGGGCACAGGCGCGCCGCCTGCGACGCCGGCATGGCGGAGTGCACGCCGAACTTGCGCGCCTCGTAGGAAGCCGTGGAGACGACGCCATGCCGAGTTGCGTCACCCCCGACGATGACGGGCTTGCCACGCCAGCCGGGATGGTCGAGCTGCTCGACGGAGGCGAAGAAGGCGTCGAGGTCGACGAGCAGGATGGCGCGCCCCTCCCAAGGCGCAAGGCCGCCGTAGGGCTCGGAGGCGACAGAAGCCTGCGCACCGGGCGCAGCGGCATCGCCGCAGGAACTCCGCCCGCCTGAAACAGTAATATTGCTATGGTGCCTCATCTCGCTCATGTCCCTAGTCTAGCATGGAAGCCAGGCACCTCTTTCTGTGCTAGCATTACGGTTTTGGACGGAGTTCGACAAGTCGATTGGAGGAAACGTGGCGTTCGAAATGCGCACCGTCGGCGCGCTGGCATATGGGGCCGCCGCGAAACTGGAAAAGCCGCCCGTGCTCCCTTGCACGCCGGCCACCGCCATCGATTGGTTCGACTTTTCCCAAACCTATAATCCCCTTGGCACGCCCGAGCCGTTTGTCGCGGCCATGCACGCCGTTGGCAAGGCGGGCGTGAACGTCGAGCAGACCGAGCGGGCGATTTCGGAGCTTCCGCAGCTCCTTGCGCAGCGCTACGGCGTCACCGCAGACAATATCGCGGCCACCGGCACGCCTAACGAGGTGCTCGAAGTGATCGCCGAGACGCTCGCGCCCACCGAGGTCGGCATACCCGTGCCCGCGCGCGACACGTATCGCCACCTGTTCGCGCAGGCGGGACACCGCATCGTCGACATCGTCAATCCTGACGGCACGGTCGCCCCCGACCCCCTGCCCGCGCATACCGGCGGGCGCGCGATCAAGGCCGCGATCCTTTCCAACCCGGGCTTTCCCACCAGCCGGTTACTGCCCCGGCACACCCTGCGCGCTTACCTTTCAATCTGCGAATGGGTGGTGGTCGACGAACGCGGGATCGACCTGACGCTCGGCGGCGAAAGCGTTGCGGAAATGGTGCTCGATCGGCCGAACCTCATCGTCATCGCATCGTTCACGGACACGTATTCCCTACCCGGGTTGCCCCTGTCCTGCGCCATTGCAAGCCCCGAAACGGCCGCACTTCTGCGCAGCAGGCTCAAGCCGCCTTCGTCCCCGCGCCTTGCCGCCGCGTTCGCGCGCCTGTCCATCGCGCATCCCGAACTGCTCGAGCGCACCCGCGAGTTGTTCGAAACCGAAATTCCCTGGATGCAGTGCATGCTCTCGCTGGTTCCGGGCATCACGATCTTCCCCGCCGAGGCGAACTACGTGATGTGCTCGTACGCGCCGGGGCCGCACTTGCGCCTGGGGGCCGCAAATACCGACGAGCTTGTAAGCAAGCTTCAGGAGCGCGGTTTTCTCGTGCGTTCGCTCGATCGCACACCTGGCATCGAGGCGGGAACGCGTTTTTGCGTCTCGGTGCGCACGCGCAGCGACAATGAGCGGTTCATCGAGGCAATTCGCGGGATCGTTGCGCATGGGTAGACGGGCGCAGATGCGCGTTGGGGATTCGGGAATTGCAAAATAGAGATTAGTGATGCGCCTTCGGCGCTTTTGTACTGCGCGCACTTGCGTACGCGCCTACGAA
>CAVCPR010000069.1:0-14001 GCA_963604235.1 Anaerovoracaceae bacterium
GCCTTTCATGTAGCCGAGCTGCGCGGCGAGCGTCACGCACTCCGAGTACCAGGCGCTCTCGTCAACGTCGGGGAACGCGCCGGGCTCGGGGTCGACGGGATCCGGCGTAGGTGCAGGGTCTACCGGGTCCGGGTCGGGCGGCGCAACCGGCGCAGCAATGGAGAACGCATCCTGCGCCTGGTCCTTGTAGTTGCCCATGCCCTTCACCGTCACAACGCCCTTACCGGGTTCAACGTTATCGGAATACGAAAGCGTATAGTCGACGCCCTCGACAAGCGTGCGCCCATCGACCTTCACCACCGGCTTCGGGGTGATTGCGGAGCCGGTGTAGGCGTAAGCGTCCTCAAGCCCGCTGATCTCGGCGCCGGAAACGGAACAGGGCGCGATGGTCCACTCGACCGACTTGTCGTCCGTGCTGCCGTCGCCCCACATGTACAGCTCGGGATCCTTCAGCGCGAACACCGCGGTATAGGTACCGACGTTGGTGGCGGTGCCGCCGGACTTCACCCGGTAGCCCTCGGTATCATAGTAGCCGGCAATCTCGTTGCCGCCGTACGTGTACTCGCGCGAACCCGGGGAGAAGATTTCCTTCTTGATGGAGAACTGCCTGCTGGCCTGGCCCTTGTAGCCGCCGATACCCGTAACGGTCACCGTCGCCTTGCCAGGTTGCGTATTGTTGGAGTAGGAAAGCGTGTAGTCAACGCCCTCCATCAGCGCCAGCCCGCCAAGCGTCACCACCGGCTTCGGGGCAACGGCGGAGCCGGTGTACTTGTACACGTCGTCAACGCCGCCGATGGACGCCTGGGGAAGATCAACCTTCGTGCTAGGCGTGATGCGAATGCTCGTTTTGGATACAAGCTGACCGCCCGCATACGCATACAGGTCCGTAAAGCCAGCTTGCACGGGCGTAACGTCAACGCTCGCGACTTGGCGCACATACGAACCCGAAATGATTCTCGAGTAAGACATGTTCCCAAGCGTTGCAACTTGAGGATTGCTCAAACTCCACGAAACGCTAGCCGAGCTGTAAAGTTCAATCTGCATCGTATGCGCACCATCGTCAACGGACCACGTATAATCAGGCGCGGAAATAGACCAGTTCACCTGAATGTCATCAGAAGACCCGGTCGAACTCCAAATGCAATTTTCCTTATCAGTCAACGAAACCGTAGCCGTGTAAGAACCAGGCTCAGTAGCGCTACCGCCAGTCACGGTATAACCCTCACCAGCCTCAACACCAACCTGCTCTTCGCCGTTGTAAGAGAGAGACTTGCCGGAAGGGGTTTGAACAACAGTCTTCTGAACAGGGCCAGGAGCAGGTTCGGACCTATCCGTCACCGTGAAGTCGCCGGCCGAGAAGTCGGCCACCGGGTAGGAGCCGGCCGACGAGGCGAACGCGTCGGAGTAGACGAACGTGAAGTTGTTCAGGCCGTCGCACACGTAGACGCGCTCCACGCGCCACTGGCCGGGCTCGGTGGCGTCCCCGACTCGGACCTTGCCGGAGAACGTGCCGTCGCCGGCGGCCGTCAGCCAGACGTCCTCGGTCTTGCCGCTCTGGCGAACGTACGTGGCCTGCGCGGCGCTCACGCCCGAGGGGTCGGAAACCCTGGCCGTCACGGTCACGGTGTCGCCGGGGCCCGCCACCGAGGGCGAGGCCGAGACCGACTCGAGGGTCGGTGCGTCAAGGTCGGCAACCGTGCCCGTCACCGTGAAGTCGCCCGCCGACAGGTCGGCAACCGGGCGGCCGCCGGCCGACGAGGCGAACGCGTCGGAGTAGACGAACGTGAAGTTGTTCAGGCCGTCGCACACGTAGACGCGCTCCACGCGCCACTGGCCGGGCTCGGTGGCGTCCCCGACTCGGACCTTGCCGGAGAACGTGCCGTCGCCGGCGGCCGTCAGCCAGACGTCCTCGGTCTTGCCGCTCTGGCGAACGTACGTGGCCTGCGCGGCGCTCACGCCCGAGGGGTCGGAAACCCTGGCCGTCACGGTCACGGTGTCGCCGGGGCCCGCCACCGAGGGCGAGGCCGAGATCGACTCGAGGGTCGGCGCCTCCAAATCCGCACTATACGTCCGCGCTCCCGAATCGGCGTACGCTGTTCCGTCAGAAAGGGGAACGGATGGCATTAAGCCGACAATCAAAGCGATCGCGAAGAACGCTTTGAGCGCCACCCCCCCCCGACGCATTGTTTTCCTCATCCTTTTCTCCTTTCCGAGAAACCCCACAACTAACCCCATCATCCACGTAATCAGCCTGTTACGCAATAAGAAAAACGGCCGCAATCCGCATACGGCGAAGCTCAGAGCGAAGACGCTAAACAATATAATATGACGCTGTATCAACAATTTGCGTATTTTACCAAACGTTGTGTATACTATGTCCGAAGGAGCGTGATGAAAATGGCACAAGCAACATTAAGCGTACGCATGGACGAGGACGTTAAAAAAGGTCTCGAAGCTTTTTGCGCAGACGTTGGGATGAACGCATCCGTAGCCGTAAACATGTTCGCTAAGGCAGTTCTTCGCGAACACCGCCTTCCCTTCGACGTCGTGTCGTATAACATGGACCCGTTCTATAGCCCCGAAAACCAAGCGCGGCTTGCCAACGCAAAGGAGCGCATGGAACGGACGGGTGGCACCGTACACGAATTAAACGAGGTTGAGGATGATTAAATCCTGGGACGATGACGCCTGGGACGATTACCTCTACTGGCAAAAACAAGATCGGAAAACTTTAAAGAGGATAAACAGCCTCCTCAAAGACATTGACCGCAATGGCTACGAGGGAATCGGAAAACCCGAGCCATTAAGGGAAAACCTATCTGGCTGGTGGAGCCGAAGAATAGATGACAGCAACCGCATTGTCTATCGCATCCACAACGGCCGCATCGAGATTATTCAGTGCGGCTCCCATTATCGGGACCACTAAGCACGACGAAGAGGTGACCGCAGTTCATTGCGGTCACCTCTTCGCATCAAATCAGTGTCGCGCTTCGCGCTCTTTTAGATTGGTCGAGCTTGCGCTCGATCCTACGATGGTTTGGGGCGAGGTTGCCTTTTTCGTTAGCTCACCCCGTACGCTTTTACTCCTGCGGGAGCAGCAGCTGCGCGATCTGGACGGCGTTGAGCGCCGCGCCCTTGCGGATCTGATCCTCGACGCACCAGAACGAGATGCCGTTCTCGACGCTCGCGTCGCGACGCACGCGGCCGACGTACACGTCGTCGGAACCGGCGAGCAGGCCCGGCATGGGGTAGCCGTTCTCGGCAGGCTTGTCATTCAGCGTGATGCCCTGCGCCGCCTCGAACGCCTCGCGCGCCTGATCGGGCGTGATGGGGCCGTCGAACTCGGCGTTGACGTACTCGGCATGGCAACGCAGCACGGGCACGCGCGCGCAGTTGGCGGCAACGCCCAGATCAGGGTGACCCATGATCTTCTTCGTCTCCACGACCATCTTCCACTCTTCCTTGGTGGAGTCGTCATCGAGGAACACGTCGATGTGCGGAATGATGTTGAACGCGATCTGGTCGCTGAAGGCGGAAGGCGTGAACTCCTTGCCGTCGAGGTAGTCGCGCGTCTGGTCGAACAGCTCGTTCATCGCGGCGACGCCGGCGCCCGAAGCCGCCTGATAGGTGGAGACGACCACGCGCTTGAGCGGGGCGATCTGCTCGAGCGCGTGCAGCGCCACCACCATCTGGATGGTCGAGCAGTTCGGGTTGGCGATCACGCCGCTATGCCAGGAAACGTCGCCCGGGTTCACTTCCGGAACCACCAGCGGCACGTCGTCCTCCATGCGGAACGCGCTCGAGTTGTCGATCATCACGGCGCCGGCGGCCACCACGGCCTCGCGCATCGCCTTCGAAACGCCCGCGCCCGCGGAGAACAGCGCGATGTCGACGCCCTCGAAGGATTCGGGGGTCATCTCCTGCACGGTCAGATCGCCGGCGGGCACCTGGCCGCAGCCCTCGAACGGCAGCGTCTTGCCGGCCGATCGGGCGGACGCCAGCGCAATCACCTTCGAAGCCGGGAAGTCCAGGTCGTGCAGCACTTTCAGAAACTCGTTGCCCACGGCGCCCGTAGCGCCGCAAACCGCAACCACCGGATTAGCCGGCATAACCTTCGTCCAAGCCATGAGGTCCTCCTTTTCGATTCCCCACGCCGCGGGGCGCAGGGTTAAAAGTTAGTGAGTCAAAACCTTACGGAGAGATTGACTCATAAACATCCCAGGTCTGTAAAAAGTCAGTGAGGGCGGCTGAGTGCGCCGAATTGTGCCGAAGCAAGCGGGCGTTGGCCTAAAGGGCCATGCCCGCGCAGCTGAGGTGCAAGGCGGCGTGCCGCAGCCGGCCGCAACGTCGAGTAGTCCGGCTGCCGTCAGGCAGACGGAATTATCGACCCTTGTTCATCTTCGCGGCGATTTCCTCGGCGGAAAGCTGCGTCTCCTCGAACACGCTGTCCGAATCCAGGCCGAACGCGGTGTGCAGGCAGCGCACGGCGGCGGCGGTCTGAGCACCGTCGACCACCACGGACAGGCGGATGGGCGAGGTGGAAATGGCCAGGATGTTGATGTTGTTCTCGCCGAGCGTCTGGAACGCCTTCGCGGACACGCCGGGGCTCGACTTCATGCCGGTGCCCACGAGGCTGACCTTGGCGATGTCGTCGTCGACGACGTACTCGCGCGCGTTGATTTCGGGCACGATGCGCTCGATGGTCTCGACGGCGCGCTTCTCGTCGCCGCCGGGGCAGGTGAAGCTGATGTCGGTAATGCCGTCCTGCGACACGTTCTGGATGATCATGTCGACGTTGACCTGGTTGGCGGCCAGCGCCCCGAACAGGCGGGCGGCGACGCCGGACATGTCGGGCACGCCGCGGATGGTCACCTTCACCTCCGAGGTGTCGTGCGCGATGCCGGTGATGACGGCTTCCTCCATCATGTCGGTTTCCTCCTTGACGTAGGTGCCCTCGGCGTCGGAAAACGCCGAACGGGAATGGATGACCACGTTGTATTTGCGGGCGAACTCGACGGCGCGCATCTGCAGCACGCCGGCACCGGCGCCCGAAAGCTCCAGCATGTCCTCGTAGTTGATGCAGTCGAGCTTCTTGGCGCGCGGGCAGATGCGCGGGTCGGCGGTGTAGACGCCGTCGACGTCGGAATAGATCTCGCACACGTCGGCGCCGAGGCCGTGCGCCACAGCCACCGCCGTGGTGTCCGACCCGCCACGGCCGAGCGTGGTGATGTCGCCGTTGGCGTCCATGCCCTGGAAGCCTGCGACGACGGCGATCATGCCGCGGTCGATGGCGTCGCGCACGCGCTCGTTATGCACCATGGCGATCTTCGCCTTATTGTGCATGCTGTCCGTTTCAATGCCCGCCTGACGGCCGGTGAAGCTCATGGCGCGGTAGCCGCGCGCCTCGATGGCCATGGCGAGAAGCGTCATGGACACCTGCTCGCCGGTTGACAGCAGGCGATCCATTTCGCGGGCGGGCGGATTGGGGTTCAGCGACGCGGCAAGGCCCACCAGCTCGTCGGTGGTTTTACCCATGGCGGACACGACGGCCACGACGTCATGGCCGGCCTGCTTCTTCGCGATCAGCTTTTTCGCAACCATTTGGATGCGCTCGGGACTGGCGACGGACGTGCCACCGAATTTGCATACGATAAGCGACATGAGGTTCCTCTTGTAATACGGGTTTCAGTCGAGTGCCACTATAGCAAACAACCCCGCGACCGCCCGTCAAACGAAGGTCGCGAGGTTGTTTTTTCACAGCGAACGTATGGATTGAAGCGAAGGAGAAACCGCGCCGCGGCACGCCTTTTCAAGCGGCATTACTCCACAAGGAGACGGAGATAGCGCGCGGCGACCCGGTAAAACGGAATGCGCGACTCGCGCTCGCACGTCCGGCAGAAGTCCCCAGCCCACGCCCGAACATGATCTTCGAGGAACCGCCCATATGCCGCAGCGGGCGAACCTCCGGGAAGCGAGCGCCCGCCGAGAAGAATCCCGTCGGAAAAGTAGCCGGCGGCATGACCCTGCCCGGAGTCTGCAGCGCATAGGGCAAGCGCTTCGAGCAGCTCGCACTCGGTGGCGATGTGGTCGAGCGGCTCGTTGGAGCCCTCGGGGCGCGTGAAGCCGCAATCCATCACGAAGCACTCGACCTCCATGGAACGGGGGTTCACGAACAAAAGGGGCTTCACGCCGTCGGCCTTCGCCTGCCATACGCCCTCATATGGGCTGCATGCAGGCTCCCCCGGGCCTTCGAACAGGCGCGTCGCCTCGATGCGCAGCGCGCGGAAAAATTCATCGAACGCAGCATCCTCGAGCGGAACCCGCTCGCTGGGGAGGTCGGCGCCGAATCCATCGGGGATGCGTAGGCCCAGCCCCTCGACGATCTCGCATGCCGCAGCCACCCATTCCCCGCTCGCCACCGACTCGGCAAGCTCGCGCGTCGGGTAGCGGAAGTTCAGCGCCGCAAGCTCCCATGCCGACGCGCGCACCGACCACTCTTCAACGGAAGTCCCCTCCATCGCAACTCCTTTCCAGCAGAGGCGTTCGTCACCAAAGCGGACGCCGCCACGACCAACTACGCAAGCGAGCGTCGCCCCCACGACGCCGCATGCAGCTAAATCCCACGCGCCCCATCCGAGCGCAGCATCCCTAAAACTGCCGCGCCCGGAGAACCGCATACGTTCGAATCGCCCCTACTTGCTGCCCGTAGGCTTCAAAGGCAGGTACCTTAAGCCAAGCAGCAGAAGCAGCACGCACAGGGACAGCACGCCGATAGCCACGCCGAACTCGATCGGCTGCGGCGCGTAGACCATGCCCTGATAGGCGCCATCGAGACCCGCCTGCCAATTGGTGATCGTGTACTGGGTGTTCACGCCCGGCATGTCGAGGTTCGGAATCTGGAAGCCGCCGACCAGAATCTGCACGCGCTTGCAGAACACGCCCGCGATGACGAAAACGGAAGCGACGACTACGCCGAGGTTCGTGCGCAGCTGAGGCACCACCAACACGGCGACGGCCACAACCATGAGAACGATCTGCGTCCAGAACACCGGGGCGAGCGCCCCCGAGGTGAGCATCGCGACGACTTCCGAGCCCTCAGCGCCGAAATACCCGCTCGTCAGAAGGTCGCAAGCGTAGAAGTACAGGTCGACCAGCACGAACACGGCAAGCATCTTCGAGAGGTTGACGACATGCCTCTGCTCAAGGTCGAGATAGCCCGCCTTGCGCAGCGCGATACACACGATCAGCACCAACGCGGTGCCGCAGTCCAGGGCCGAAGCCACGAACCACGGGCCCATCAGCGCGGTGTGCCAAAACTCATGCGCCGGCGCCAAGCTGAAAATCCAGGCCGTGACGTTGTGCACGAGGATGGCCACGATAAGGGCCACGACCGAGATGACGCGGATGGCCGAATGGGACAGGGCCCCGGCGTCGTGGCGCAGGTAGGCGATCAGGTACACGACGGACAGGATGAGATACGTGCTCAGCACGATGATGTCCCACATCAGCGGGCTGGTGAAGTTCGAGTACACGAACAGCTCCCACAGGCGGGCCGGACCGCCGAGATCGACCACGACGAAGCCGATAGCGGCGCACGTGCAGCACACGCTCGTCCAGATCGCCACTTTCGAGATGCCGCCGAAGCCCTTCATGCCGAAGGCGTTAGGCACCGAGCTGATGATCAAACCGCCGGCCGACAGGCCCACGAAGAACATGAAGCACGTGATGTACAGGCCCCACGAGTCCAAGTTTCGCATGCCCGTCTGCACCATGCCGCCGGTCAGCTGCATGATCCAGCAGGCGATGCCCGCGACGGTGAGCGCGGCCGCAACGGCGATGGCGATGCCCAGGCCACGCCCGCCCCAAACAGTACGTTTCGGCTTGACTGCGGAAGCAGAAGCCACGGAATTAGTTTCAGCCATGATCAAGCCTCCTTTACACCAAGTAGTAGACGGACGGTTTCGTGCCGCGATCGGTCAGAAGCTGCTTGTACTTCCGCTCGCGGATCAGCTTCGACACCTCGGAATCCGGGTCGTCGAAATCGCCGAAATGGCGGGCGCGGGCGGGGCAAGCCTCGATACACGCGGGGTCGAGCCCCTTTTCGACGCGGCCGTGGCAGAGTATGCACTTCTCGACCGTATGCTTCTGATGGGCGGGAACGTCCCCGCCTACCGGAAATGCGATGGCGTAGGAAGGCTCTTCCCAGTTAAATGAGCGCACACCGGTGTACGGGCACGAGGCGATGCACATGCGGCAGCCGATGCACCTGTCGTAGTCTTGCAGCACGATCCCGTTTTCGGAATCCTTGGTCGTCGCCCCGACGGGGCAGACCTTCACGCAGGCGGGGTTTTCGCAATGCTGGCAGTTCAGCGGAACGTAGCTCATGCTATTGTTCGGCCACTCGCCGGAAGGCGTATCCATCTCCTCGCCACCGTTGGTGAGGATTCGATTCCACCAGATATCACGGGGCAGATTGTTCTCGTGCTTGCACATCACCGCGCACGTATGGCAGCCAATGCAGCGAACCGTGTCGATTACCATTCCAAGATGCATGACTACGCCTCCTTCTCAACCTCGACGCGAACGTCGTAGAAGTTGTAGTTGACGGACATGGGGTTGACCTTCCTCGTCCCCATCACCGAATAGCAGCCCTCTTTGAACTGCTCCTCCTGCCAGCCCTTGGGTATCCATGCGATACCGCTCGGGAGGCCGTTGCTGACGACGCAGCGAACCTTGAAGCTCCCGCGATCGTTGAAGACCTTCACCGTGTCCTCGCTCTTGATGCCGCGCGTCTGCGCGTCGGATGCGGAAAGGTAGATCGTCGGCTCGGGGCAAAGCTCGTTGAGGGTTTCGTTGCCGAACCACTGCGTATGGGTCATCCATCGGCTATGGAACTGCAGGAATTGCAGCGGATACTTTTCGGCCAGCTTGTCGTCGGCAACCTCGAGGGTCGGCTCCCAATAGGGCATCCGTTCCTTCTCGACGTAATCCTCCCAGTCCTGGCCGAAGTCGTAGCGGGGCTCGGGTTCGTCGCAATACAGCTCCACCAGGCCGGAATCGGTCGGGAACTTCTTCTCGCTCTGAACGAACAGCTCGTCATCGGAACCGACCACGCGAATCGCCTTCTCCTTCTTAAGGCGGTCGTAGTCGATGCCTAACTTTTTGAAGCTCTTGGAGTCGATGATCTCGGTCAGCCATTCCTCGGCGGTCCTGGTGGGCATTTCCTTCTCCAGGCCCATCGCCTGCGCGATGAGCGTGAGAATCTCGAAATCGCACTTGGACTCGTAGAGGGAATCGATGGCCTTCTCGGAAATCGCCAGGTAGGGATTGCCGTTGTTGATGCGGAAATCCTCCTGCTCAAGCCAGTAGCTCGCGGGAAGCACGATGTCGGAATAGCGGGCGGAATCGGTGTAGTCGATGTCCATCGTCACCACGAAGTCGAGCTTCGGCAAGACCTCGTTGATGTACGACGCCCGGTCGGGCTCGTTGGACAGCGTGTTGGCGCTGGTGATGAGCATCGCCTTGATCGGGAAATCCTCGCCCTTGTACTTGCCGCTGACGATGACGTCGCGCAACGCATTCGGAACGAGGTCGCTCGACGACTCCTTGCCCTCGACGGTGGTCCAGTCGGAATTGACGCTCACATGCATGCCGCTGTTCCAGAGGGAGCCGTACGTCGCGCCGTGCTTGCCGACGTTGCCGGTGATGGCCGAGAGCTCGCACGCGGCGTAGGACCACAGATGGCCGTTCCAGTAATGGTCGATGCCGTACATGCCGGCCAGCCACAGGGGATCGCCGCAGGTGTAGATGTCGTACAGGTAGTCGAGGTCGTCCTGGGAAATGCCCGTCTCCTTGACGGCGCGCTCGCACGTGAACTCCGACACGCGCTCTTTCAGCAGGGTGAACACCGTGTCGCACTCGATGCCGTCCACCACATACGTGCCGAACAGCGCCGGGTCCTTCGCGTCGCTGAACAGGACAGCCTTCCCCTCGGCGTTGTCCCACACGTAGAAATCGTCGATGCGGCTGTCGTCGCCCGCGGCGGCACGGGCAGCGATGAGCTGCGCGTACTCGGACGTGTTCGAGTCGTCTTTCCCGGCGGCGATAAGCGCGGCTAGCTCCGAATCGAAATCGGATTGCTTGAGCGTGGTCTTCTTGTCCCGGCGAACGAGCACGGGAGCCGTGGACCTCGTTTTGCAAAACGCCTCGTCATAGGTTTTTTCGCTGAGGACCTTGTTGAGCAAGGCGAGGGCGATCAGAGCGTCGGTTCCCGCCTTGACCGGGATATACCGGTCGGCCTTTGCGGCCGATGCCGAGAAGAGCGGGTCGATGACGGTTATTTTCGCGCCATGGTCGCGGGCGTTCAGGAAGGTTCTCCACGTCTGGGGACTCGTCCAGACGGGGTTGAATCCCCAAACGACGATATTCTTGGCGTTCACGGAGTCGGCGGTCTCGTTCGTCGAGAACGTGCCGATCACGCGAAAGGCGGCATATTCGAACGCCTGGTCGATGCTGAATCCCTGCAGCGTCGCCTCCGTCGCATTCGCAAACCGGGCAACGAACGCGCCGGCCCCGTTCAGCGAGCAGCTATTGCCGCTCAAGCGCGAAATGACGAGCGCCTGCTTGCCGTACTTGTCCTGCACCGCCTTGAAATTCGATGCGACCTCGCTGATGGCCTCGTCCCAGCTGATGCGCTCCCACTGGCCGGACCCGCGCTCGCCCGTGCGGCGCATGGGATATTTGATGCGCTTGTCGCTATACGTGCGCTCCTGCATGGACAGGCCGCGCAAGCAGCAGCCCGTATATAGGTTGTTCTCATACGCCTTCGGAGAGAGCTTCACGACTTTGCCGTCGCGCTTATGCACGTTGTACAGGCAACCCTGAGAGCAGTTCGAACGGCAGATGGTAGTGGTTATCGTCTCTCCCCCGGCATCTTGACCGGCGCCTTGTTCGGCGCATGCGATCGTCTTGAACGCACCCGCCCCCAGCACCGTGGCGGCGCCGGCGGTCGCAGCGGTCGTCTTAAGAAAGCTTCTGCGTGACAGGGCACGGCCATGACTTTCCCTTTGCGACATCATTCCTCCTCAAAAGATTTCGCCAGGATATCCCTCTTGCGATGCATTCATCCTTGCCGGATATCCCCCTTGCGGCTTGCAAGCCGCCCCTCTGCACCGCTTCGCCCTCACATGACCCGCGGTGCAATCTGACAAGAATCGGCCAATTCTTGATTGGCATATTATCGCAATGTCTTGCGACAATCAATCAATTGAATGATGCTTCTTCGAGGATAGAACGATCGCCCCCCGCTACCCCTCCGGACGATAGCGCGCGAGACGCTCTTTCACGAGCGCCTTGATGTCCGCTTCGGTCAAGCCGGCCCCCATGCAGGCCCGGATCATGTCGTCGACGAGCAGCTCGACCGGCGAGCTGCAGGCGCCCTCGGCGTCGCCCCCCTTCCGCTCGAGAACGAACGTGCCTTTGCCGCGGCGCGTCGAGATGTACCCCTCGCGTTCCAAATCCATGTAGGCGCGGTTGATGGTGTTGTAACTGATGTCCAGGTCAACGGCGAGGGCGCGCACGGTGGGCAACTTGTCGCCCGGCCGATACTTGCCCGCACCGATAAGGTAGGCGATGCGATTCTTCACCTGAATCCATACGGGCAGGCCGCCCGAATGGTCGACTTGGAACCCCTCCATGGGGTTTGCGGCGGCCTCCTTCATCGGGCGCTACCCTTGTCGAGCGCATCGGCCAAGCTGTCCGACAGGGCACTCGGCATCGTGACGACCGTCCCCTTCGACGTCTTCACCGTCTCGTATTGCTGCAACATGGCGCGCAACCGCAGTGCCGCCGCCGGGTCGCCGTACGCCTGCGCGGCCTCGGAAAGCATGTCGGCCATGTCGGCCTCTGCGGAAGCGACCGTCATGCGCGCGTTCTTCTCCCGATCAGCCTGGGCCTCAAGAGACATCGCGTGCTGAAGATCGTCCGGGATAACGATGTCTCGCACCTTCACCGAGATGACGTCGACGCCCCATTCCGCCGCCTCCTTCTCGATGTCCGCCTCGATCTCGCTATCGAGCTGATCGCGACGCAGGGCGACCTCGGCAACCGTGGAGCGTCCCACCGCCTCGCGCATGGCCGTCTGCGCCAAAAACGACACGGCGGCATAGTAGTCCTCCACCTCGGTGCACGCTTTCTCGGCGTCGCGCACCATCCAGTACAGCACGGCATCGACCGTCACGGGCACGAGGTCGGCCGTCAGCGTTTTCTCGGCATAGAACGGCGTGGCGACGATGCGCTGGTCGACGCGGATGGTGCCGTATTCGAGAACGGGAATGGTGAAGTACAGCCCCGGGCCGGCGACGCGGGCGAACTTGCCCATGCGCAGCACGACGACGCGCTCCCACGACAGGGCGATATGCACCGACGAAACCGCAAGCAGGGCGAGCACGAGCGCCGCCAAAAGCTCGACGATCCCCACCGCGCCTGAGGCGAGATGGCACGCGATCGTCACCGCGGCGAACACGAACGCGAAGACGGCGATGCTGAAAACCGTCGCGCCGTTTCGCGACGACCTATCCGGCACGAACGAGGTCTCCGCCTGGATTTTGGCTTCCTTGTCACGAGCATCGTAGGGAAAATCGATCTGCATCCGCCGATCGGCGCTCCTTTTCCTACCTGAAAACATGTGCAACCCTTCCTTTCAGCCGCGGCAACAGCCGCGCGTTCTCCTTATATGGTCGCAAGCGAACTCGCAAGCGTCGCCGCCTGCGTGACGTCGAATGCAGAAATATCCACCACGAGCGAGCGAAGCGAAACACCGCCCACGAACACGCACAGCGTCACCCATAGCGGCCATGTGCGGCCATCGCCATACGTGGCAAGGCACTCCATCGCGATCGGCAAAGCAAGGCCGATGACGACAAGGCCGATCCAGAACCTCCAGCGAAGCGGACCTGCTAGCAACGCGTATGCGGCGTCACTCGTTCCGTTTGTCGCCCAGAGCCACGCAACGTATGCGGCAAGACAGACGGCTTCGAGCAGGATGACCGCGAAGTCCGCCCGCGCGAGAGCGGAAAGCGACGAGGAAAGCGACATGCGGCCTCCCGTAAACGTCAGCGCCCCCAAGCACAAGGCGATTCCGCACGAGGCGCTCGACAAGACGAAGAGCGCGACGAGCAACGGCGTCTGCCATGCGAGCACCGCCGCGATCCCGCTCAGCAAAACCCCCGTGTATGCGGCGACAAGCACGCCCGCGAGCGCGCCCGCGATTCCCCCGGCAAACGAGAACCGCGCAAGCAGGCGATCGCACGCGAAAAGACTTGCGGCCGCGAACGCCGCCGAAAGCACGAGGGCGGCAGCGAGCGACCACGCGCCCAGAGACATGACCGAAAACGTCGGCGAAAGAAATAGCGAGAGTGCACGATCGGCACGCCCGAGATCGGCAAGCAGGCAAGCGCACGCAAGCCCGAGCGCCACAAAGCACGCCGACCATGCGATGGAGAAGAATTTGCGAGGCAGGCGCAGCCGTCGCGATGCAATACGCGGGGAATTCGCCGCTTCCAAGCACGAAAGCGCGAGCACCGATCCACCTCCCATGCCGCCAAGAAACAGATAGCACACGACAAGCGACCCGAATACGCCCATGAATCCCCCTTTCGCAAGCGCAAGCATTGTCGCAAAACCGCAATGTAATCAGCCAAGTATAGCAAGCCGCGCCAAACAAGTCGGCCTCACTTGCCTATCGACAGAAAGGAGCAGGAGGGGGCGGGCGTTGGCGGGCGGTCGGCCTCAAACGGAGAGCGCACCGAGGACGCGGCGGGCGGGTCGTCTGCCGACGGGCAGGACGAGGTCGCTCCGAGTCGTTGGCAAGCGCGACCACCTGGAGGGTTTCGCCACTTTCTGTATCCCCGTGCACGAAAACGAAGCCCCGCTGGCAGGTTCCCCGAGTTTCCGAGCCTGCGTGCAGCCGTCAGCTACAGAAACTCGCGCAACCCTCCACCA
>CAVCPR010000070.1:0-13601 GCA_963604235.1 Anaerovoracaceae bacterium
GTTTCGACATCGTGGTCACCACCCAAGACGACAGCGTCTCGACCATAGGGGAGACTTCGAACAAGACCTTTTACGTCGCGGCGCCGGATCTCGGCAAGGTCGGAGCGGTGGTCGTATCGCCTTCCAATACGGTATCCGCAAAAGTAATCGAATCCCTGTAAGCGGTTCGGCTTTGTTAGACCAGAATTGGCACGCACTTGGCCTAGCTCGAAAGCCTGCTGCATATGCGCAGGTTCAAGCGGCTGAATCCAGGCTCGCGAAAGCTGATCAACCATCCATGTCGATTTTGGTCTAACAGAGCCATTTGTATTGCTTGTAGGGGGACGTCGTTGCCCCCCTTTTTTTTGCATTCCGAATCCAGCTCCATGCACTCGAATCAATTATTCACTCATAGGAATGGAATGCCATTCTTGGATTATTCAGTCATGGGTAGAATTGATTCGTGTGCAGTATTTCCAATGTTATTTGGCCGAAAGTAGCAAACAAGTGTACGGGGAACACTTCATTATTCCTGAGTAAGAATAAAGTCGAGTAATCCCTATATGGGTACAAACACCACCGATTTATGAAGCAAATTTGTAAAAGAATTGGGACAAAACTACTAAACCTGTCCTAAACAATGACGCTAAAACGGGTTATTCGCGTCAATTGCGGTCGTATATGTACCATTTACCGCAATGTTGCAAAGCTAGTAACAAAAAGAATTTTACAATTTTTTGCAGTTATTCACTTGGTTTAATCCAAGGGGATGCGGGCGTTATTCTGCGGACGCCTGGCCAATACTTCTGTGTGGTTGGGGAGATGGATTCAGCTCCGCAGTTTGCGCATGCTCAGACGAGCAGACGAGTGCAAGACGAGTAAGAAAGGAGCTGAAAGGTATGAACCTTTCACGCAGGGGCTTTTTCAAGGCCACCGGCGCAGCCTTGGCGACCACCATGGCTTTCGAGCTCTCTTCTCAGACCCAGGCTTTCGCGGCCGAGTCTCAGAGTGAGTGGAAGTTGGTGAACACCGAGGAGTACACCAACATCTGCTGCTACTGCGCAGGCGGATGCGGTTCCCTTCTTTCGGTGCGCGATGGCGAGCTGATCAATCTTGAGGGCGATCCCGACCATCCCATCAACGAGGGCGGTCTGTGCCCGAAGGGCGCGACGATGTTCCAGCTTCGCAATGTCGTCGATCCCAAAACCCATGAGGTCATCAAGAACCCCCACCGTGCGACCCGCCCGCTGGTTCGCCGCCCCGGTGCTTCCGACTGGGAAGAGATCACCTGGGACGACGCCATCGCGGAGATTGTTCGCAAGGTGAAGGACACGCGTGACGCCACCTTCGTCGAGAAGAACGAAAACGGACTGACCGTCAACTACACCCCCGCAATCGCTAGCCTGGGCGGTTCGCAGGAGAACTCCGAAGAGGAGTACATGATCCTCAAGATCATGCGCATGATGGGCATCATTGCCATCGACAACCAGGCCCGTGTTTGACACGGCCCCACTGTTGCCGGTCTGGCAGCTTCATTTGGTCGCGGCTCGATGACGAGCCACTGGTGCGACTTCCAAAACACCGACGTTATCCTCAACTGCGGTTCCAACTCCGTCGAGAACCATCCCGTTTCCGCTCTGTGGCTTGAGAAGGCCCACGAGCAGGACGCGAAGTGGATCGTTGTCGACCCTCGCTACACTCGTACGGCCGAGCAGGCCGACATCTGGTGCCCCATCCGTTCCGGCACCGACATCGCGTTCTACGGTGGCATGTACAACTACATCATCGAGAACCTGATCGAGCCCGGCCTGGCGAACTATCTCGCCACGGGCGACATGAGCAACTACAACTTCGAGTATCTGCTCAACTACACCAACGCTTCCTACATTCTCGATCCCGAGTATGAATTCGACCCCGAGACGGGCCTGTTCAGCGGCTGGAACGAGAAGACGAAGACCTACAACGTGCACAGCTGGCACTATGAGACCGAATCCGAGGTCGAGTGGGATACCTCGGAGACGGGCGACTACGCATGGGTGAACAAGCCCGGCACGCCGGAGTTCACCACGCCGACGCTCACCAATCCTGAAAAGGATATGACGCTCGCGAACGAGCGCTGCGTCTACCAGCAGTTCAAGAAGCACTATTCCCGCTATACGCTCGACACCGTTTCCAGCATCTGCGGCATGGACAAGGACGTCCTCGAGCTCGTGTACAAGACGTACTGCGAGTCCGCCAAGCCCGGCAAGGCGGGTACCGTCCTGTACGCGCTTGGCCAGACGCAGCACACCTACGGCGCTCAGAACACGCGCGCCATGTGCGTCATGCAGCTGCTGCTCGGCAACATCGGCATCCCCGGCGGCGGCGTGAACGCGCTGCGCGGCGAGCCGAACGTTCAGGGCGCCACCGACATGGGCATGATGGTGAACGAGCATCCCGCTTACCTGAAGTGGGCAAACACCACCGATCGCTCGAGCCTGCGCAAGTGGATCGAGTCCCAGACGTACTCCGACGGCTACTACACCAACAAGCCGAAGTTCATCGTGTCCTCCCTGAAGGAGTTCTTCGGTGAGAACGCCACGGTCGAAAACGACTACGGTTACGATTGGTGGCCGAAGGTTCCCTCCGAGACGGGCGCCATCGACTACACGCATATCTCCACGTTCGAGCTCATGAAGCAGGGCGTCATCAAGGGCTACTTCAACTGGGGCATGAACCCCTGCCACTCGGCCCCGAACGCCGGCAACGTGCGCCGTTCCATGGCCAACCTCGAGTGGCTCGTCGTCGCCGACCAGGTGCTTACCGAGTCCGCGACCTTCTGGAAGGCCCCGGACATGAATCCGGCCGAGATCGACACCACGGTCTACTACCTGCCCTGCGCGCTGATTTACGAGAAGCCCGGCATCATCCTGAACTCCGGCCGCTGGATCCAGTACCGCTACCAGGCTTGCGAGCCGTGGGATCAGGCCAAGCCCGACTACGAGATGTGCGACCTCATCTGGACCGCGCTCGTGGATCTGTACAAGAAGGAGGGCGGCGCGAACCCCGAGCCGATCCTCAACACCAAGTGGGACTACTACGTCGACGGCAAGGTCGACCCGCGTCCCGTGGCGTGGGCCCTCAACGGCTACCGTTGCGCCGGCACCGACTGCAACACGAATTCGGCCAATCCCAAGGTCGACCTGCTTTCGGGTTACTCCGAGCTCGGCGCCGACGGTTCGACCGCGTGCGCGATGTGGATCTACTCCGGCATGTGGAACAACAACAAGGCTCCGCTCGACCCGGCAGAGCAGCCGCTGTGCCGCCGCGGCACCGAGGACAAGTCCGGCATCGGCCTGAACTCCGATTGGGCTTTCAGCTGGCCGTCCAACCGCCGCATCCTGTACAACCGCAACAGCTGCGACATGCAGGGCAAGCCGTGGAACCCGAACAAGAAGCTCATGGAGTGGACGGGCGAGAAGTGGGATCTGGTCGACCAGGGCGACTTCGTGTCCGCCAAGAACGGCAAGCCGGTCCCGCCGAACAACAAGACGTTCTTCATGCTGTGGGAGCAGAACGCCCGCCTGGAGAGCTACGGCATGGTCGACGGCCCGCTGCCCGAGCACTTCGAGCCCTTCGAGTCCCCGGTGGAGGAGAACCCGCTCAACGGCGCGTTCAACAATCCCTGCGCCTTCGGCACGAACTACGAGTCGACCAAGCACGGCACCAAGGAGGAGTTCCCGATCGTGGGCACCACCTACTCGGTTACCGAGCATTGGCAGACCGGCGGCCAGACGCGTCTGTGCCCGTCGCTGGTGGAGGCCATGCCTGCCCAGTTCGTCGAGATGAGCGAAGAGCTCGCCGAGGAAAAGGGCATCAAGAACGGCGAAGAGGTGCGCGTGTACAACAACCGCGGCTCGGTCGTGGTGCCGGCGCTGGTTACCAAGCGCATGCATCCGCTGACGGTTCACGGCAAGAAGCAGCACCTGGTGGGTCTGACGCATCACTTCGGTTGGGCCGACCTGTTCGGTACCGGCGACGTCGTCAACGACTTGACGCCTAACGTCGGCGACCCGAACTCCTTCACGCCGGAATACAAGGCGTTCCTCGTCAACATCGAGAAGCTGTAAGGGAGGATAGATCATGGCTGAAAAAGCGATTTACTTCGATTCCTCCAAGTGCACCGCCTGCAAGGGCTGCCAGGTTGCCTGCAAGTGCTGGAACAACCTTCCGAGCCCCTTGGAGACCAATGCGACGAAGTGGTCGGGAACCCACCAGAACCCGGCCGACATCAACGGCACCACGCGTTTGATCATCACGTTCAACGAGCTTGAGGGCGACAGCAAGATCAAGCCGGTGAAGTGGGCCTTCGGGCGTCGCGCATGCCAGCACTGCACCGATGCCCCGTGCGCTTCCATCTGCCCGGGCGGCGCGCTCGTGCGCAACGAGGACACGGGTTTCGTCGAGGTGTACCAGGACAAGTGCGTGGGCTGCCAGTACTGCCACAGCGTGTGCCCCTTTGACGTGCCGCGCTACGAGAGCAACGGCGTGCTCGACAAGACCGTCATCGACAAGTGCACCGGCTGCGCCGACCGCGTGTCGCACGGCATGGCTCCGGCCTGCGTGTCCACTTGCCAGCCGCAGGCGCTGAAGTTCGGCGACCGCGACGAGATGGTTGCGCTCGGCAAGGAAAAGGTCGAGTGGCTGCACCAGAACGGCTATCCCGAGGCTTGCCTGTACGGCGAGAACGAGATGGGCGGCCTGCATGTGATTCAGGTGCTCAAGTACGGCATCGAGGCCCATGGCCAGGTCGTTGACCCTGCCGCTCCGGTGACCGCGCAGCTCACGAGCATCATGAAGCCGGTCACGGGTGCCATCACGGGTCTGACCGTCTTCGGTCTGGCCGCCATGTTCGGGCTGGCCGTTGGCTACAAGCGCGACAAGCTCGCCTACAACCCCGAGACCGGCGACACAGTCTCGGTCATCACGGGCGACGTCGTGCAGCATGGCGACCCGCAGGACGACAAGTCCGTCGTCGAGCACATCACGGAGAATCTTCCTATCGGGAAGGGAGGCAAGCATGAGTAGCCACACCGTTACGGTTTCCGCCGAAGCTCGTGCTAAAGACGACGAGTTTTTGAAGCAGCGTGCTGCTTCCGGCAAGGAGAAGTTCATCAAGCGCCATTCGAAGCAGGCGCGCTGGACGCACGGCATCACGGTTATCGCCTGCATCCTGCTGTGCATCTCCGGCCTGTTCGTGTTCATCCCGCAGTTGGCTCAGGCCGTCGGCGCCAATACGGTGTTCGTCATCCGCATGAGCCATCGCGTGCTCGGCTTGATCTTCGTCGCAGTGCCGATCATCAGCGCCATCCTGGCTCCGAAGGGCGTTGCCCACATCTTCAAGAACCTGTTCCATTCCTGGGACGGCGACGACAAGAAGTGGATGATGCTGTTCTTCCCGTACCTGTTCATGGCCCGCTGGATCCACATGCCCGACCAGGGCGAGGTCAAGAGCGGTCAGCGCTTCGCTGACGGCATGCTGTGGGTCTCTGGCGCGCTTATGGGCGTGACGGGCATCATCTTGGTGCTCGGCTCGACCGTGTGCGACTTCGGCTGGGGCTACAGCGTGGTGCTGTTCCTGCACGATCTGGGCTTCTTGCTCATCGCCGTGTTCGGCCTGGCCCACATCTTCCTGGGCGGCGGCATCTTCCAGCCCTACCGCGGCACGTACAAGCTCATGTTCGGCGACGGCATGGTTTCCGAGGCAGACGCCCTGTACCACTGGGGCCACTGGGCTCGTGAGGAGATCACGTCCGGCGAGAACGTGGTTGAGAAGGACGTGCGCAAGTAGCACCTTGTAGGTTTCCGCCCTTCGCATCGAGGGGCGGAAGCAAAACCGCCGCGACGCGATTCGCGCGCCGCGGCGGGATTTTCACAGAAATGGAGATGGGCGACCTACCGGTCACCCATCTATTCGACAGCTCGGCGCTTCGCAGACCTTCCGCTTCGGGGGGAGCGCCGGGCTTTCGTTTATTGTAATGCTAAGATCGCACGTGGCCGCGCTGAGTCGATCAAGGCGCATCACCATACTATATTTGCCGCCAGGCAACGCATTTGGTGGTGGGCCTTGGCCAACTTTGAGGCTGCTATCCGTCATCGAGGACGGCTCTGACGAGAAAAGAGGAACGACATGCTGGACTTGAAACAAGCTGATTTCGCCATCGAGGCGTATCGCGGCAAGCTCTCCGACTCCGAATTCGAGCGCCTGCTCTTCTTCCGCTCCCTGTGGAAGGTGCAGGGCGAATGCGCGAGCGACTATGCCGACGCCGTGACGTTTTCCATGCCCGCCGCCGATGAGCTGAAGGCTTGCTCGGAAGCGGCGCGACCGGTGCTTGCTGCGTCGCCGGCGGTCATCTCGGAAGACGCGCTCGTCGATACCGCGGCGCGCCTCGCTGCCGCCATGGCGCTGTTCGACCAGTTCGACGAAAGCTCGCGCGACGCCCTTTCGCGCGTGCGCTGGGACCGCATCGTTGCCGCGAGCGATGTTGCCCAAGCCGGCAGCGATCCGGTTGCTTACGTCGAGTCCGTCGAGGTCCTGCTTGCTGACGACGGGCTTTCCGAGGGCGCCGCGCGCCTGGGCGCCTCGGCGATGTCGCTGGCGCTGCGCGCGCTGCTCAACCCCACGGCCGACGCCATTCAGGCGACTCGTCTCGACGAGAAGGTCGATCAGCCCTACACCATCGGCTGCCCGGTGTGCGGAAGCCCCGCGGCGGTTGCGCGTGTCGGCTCGGGCGGGAAGACCAAGGGTCGTAGCCGCACGCTGTGGTGCGCGCAGTGCGGCTGCGTGTGGGACTTCGAGCGCGTGCGCTGCGCGCGCTGCGGCACGCAGAATCAGGGTCACTTGCATTTCTTCAACGTGGAGGGCGACGACGACCATCGCATCGCGACGTGCGACGAGTGCGGCGGCTACGTACGCACGTCCTACGAAGAGGATTCGCCGGCCGCTTCCCTGTATCCGTTTAGCTTCGAGGTTGAGGACGTGGTGATGGCGAGGTTGGACCTGATTGCCTACCGTCAATTGGTGAAACAGTCTGAGCAGGACGCTGAACAGGCATAACGCACTAAATACTTACTTTGCATGACAAGGCGGAATTCGTCGATTAGTACGAATTCCGCCTTTTGCATGATAGGCCGCTGCACGCATTTCGTGCAGAATGCCCCATGTCGATACAAGGCGTTGCGGACGAGGCGACGCGAAGGAGTGAGGCTGCCGCGCGATGGGCGCGGGCGGCTTTGAACAAGGAGGAACACATGAAATTTCTCGGCATGGGCGTACCTGAGCTTCTCATCATCCTGGTGGTCGTGCTTCTGATCTTCGGGCCGAAGAACCTTCCCAAGCTCGGCAGCGCCATCGGCAAGTCGGTGAAGGGCCTGCGCGATGGCATGGCCAGCGACGAGGGCAAGGTCGACATCGAAGATGACGAGGAAGACGTTGTCGAGGAAGTCATCGAGGAGGCCGCCCCGAAGAAGAAGGTCAAGGTTGCCGCCAAGAAGACGGCCCCGGCTGCCGAAGAGTAAGTTCCAAGCGTATATCGTTTCTGCCGGAAGGCGTCCTGCGGGGCGCCTTCTTTTGTGGGCATGTCGGCTTAGCGACCATGCGCGTAAAGCGGTGCTGGTAAACTGAAACTCTATGGCACACGCAAAGGGGACAAAAATCACTGCAGCACGGGCGGGCGCCCTTGCGCCGACGTGGCGCGAGGTGCTCCGAACCCTTATTGGCTTTGCCTGCAACCAAGCGTTTTTGTTCTCGCTGTTCTATATGGGCTGGAATCGCTCCGCGACGCTCGGGCCGTGGGCCTTCGAGCGCATCGACGTGTTCTTCGCGCTCATCTCGATGGCGTGCGTGCTCGCGATTCTGCGGCGCGTGACGCCTTTGGTGCGCGACGCCGTTCTCACGCGCAACCTGCTGTGGTGCTATGCCTTTCTGATGGCGCTCGGCGCGTCGGTGACGTTGCCGCTGGATACGGGCGTCTTGGGTCTTGTGATCGAAGGCCTTGTCGTCGGAGCGCCGTTCGGCTGCATGCTCGGCGCTTGGGGCCGGGCGTTCATGGCCATCCCGCATGCGCAGAGCGTGCGGGGCGTGCTGCTCTCGACCGCATTGGCAGCCGTGTTCTCGTTTTTGCTCTCGGCGTTTTCCGGCTTGGTGCCGCAGGTGCTCTATTTGGCGAACTTGCTGCCCTTTGCCGCGGCGTTTCTGCTCTCGCGCACGCAGCCGTTTCGCGACGGGGCGCAGCGCAAGGGCGCCGAAGGTGCAGGCAGCGGCAATCCTGCCGGTACCGCCTCTGGCGCGGCCCCGCTTTCCGAGCGCTTGCTCGCCTCTAAGGAAGAGCGCGTCGAGACGATGCGCCTTTCGCGCAAGGTCGTTTCCGGCGCCGTGCTGTTCGGCGTGTCCGGCGGGCTGATGGAAACCTACGCCTCCGACCCGGGCATGGTCGCCACCCCGACATTCCCGGCGACGCTGCTATTGCTCGCTCTGTTCTGCGTGGGGTCGTTGCAGGTGATCGGCCTGGGCGGTCCTGCGCGCGAGGGCGACGAAAACGTCAGCGCGCTTTTGGTGTCGGTGTACCGCATGGCGATGCTCGTGATGCTTGCGGGCTATCTTTTCATACCCGTTCTGGAGCCCTTCGGGGTGCCGGGCGATGCCATCGTGCTCGCGGGTTATCTTGGCTTGAGCGCGGTGCTCATCTCGCTGTTCGTATTGATGGCGAAAATCGCGGGTGCCGACGGCGCGCTGTCGTTCTCGCGCGGGTTTGCGGCGCTGTATTTCGGGGAGGCGGCGGGTCTTGCGCTCGGCAACGTGCTGCAGCTCGCTTCGCCGGGAGGCGACATGCCCTTCGCCGTGGCGTCGTCTGCGGGCCTCGTCACGCTGTTCGTGTATCTCTTCCTGTTCACGGAGGCCGACTTCTTGGCGCTCTCGCGCATCGTTCGTCAGGCGGACCGTTTCGGGGACGCCTGCCGCGCCATTGCCGAGCGCTGCAAGCTGTCGAAGCGCGAGACGGAGATTCTTCCCATGGCGCTGCGCGGGCGCACGGCCGAGCGCATCGCGGCGGAGCTGTTCATCGCGAAAAGCACCGTCGACACGCACCTGCGCCGCATCTATGCGAAGTGCGGGGTGCACACCCGGCAGGAACTCATCGACCTCGGGGAAGCCGAGGCGCAATCGCTTTTGGATCGTAAGGAGTAGTGCGTGGTTGATCTCTCTTTGGTTGCGGCGGCGCTTGAGGATGCGCTGCATCCCGGTGCGGTACGGGCGGGAGCTCCTCTCAAGGATCTGACGACGTTTCGCATCGGCGGGCCGGCCGCGGTGCTCGTCGAGCCTTCGAGCTTCGAGGAAGTGGCCGAGACGGTGCGAATCTGCAACCAGCTTTCAGCGCCTTGGCGCCTGTTGGGTCTCGGCAGCGACCTGCTCGTTTCCGACGAAGGCGTGGCCTGCGTGGTCATCCGCCTTGCCGAGAATCTTTCCGGTTTGGCTGTCGAAGGCTCCCGTGTGCGCGTTGACGCCGGCGCGTCGAACGCCGCCGTGGCGCGCGCTGCGCAGCGGGCGGGCCTTGCGGGCTATGAGTTCGCGAGCGGCATCCCGGGCACCATCGGCGGCGCGGCGATCATGAACGCCGGCGCGTATGGCGGCGAGTTTCGCGACGTATGCGCACGCCTGACATGCCTGACGCCGGCAGGCGATGTCGTCACCGTCACGGCCTGGGAAGCCTGCTGGGGCTACCGCCACTCGATGATGTCCGATCGCGGCTTTGTGGTGCTTGAGGCCGAGTTGCAACTGCGCCCTGACTTTCCGCAGGCCATTCAGGCGCGCATGGATGATTTGCAGGCGCGTCGCGAGGAGAAGCAGCCGCTCGAGATGCCGAGCGCGGGCAGCACGTTCAAGCGCCCGACGGGGTATTTCGCGGGCAAGCTCATTCAGGATGCCGGCTTGCGCGGCTTTCGCGTCGGGGGAGCGCAGGTTGCCGAGAAGCACACGGGCTTCGTCGTGAATGCGGGCGACGCGACTGCCGCCGACGTGCGCGCGCTCATCGGCGAGGTGCAGCGGCGCGTGTTCGACGCGTTCGGCGTGCGTCTTGAACCCGAGGTGCGCATGTGGGGTTTCTCGGATTCCGAATAACAAGACGCGCAAGGCGGCAACGAATGCGTGCCGCCTTGCGGTTTGAATAGGAAAGGGTGTCGATGTTTTCCATCAATCATGCCGTGCTGCATGTGCTCGATTTCGAGTCGTGCGTCACCGTCATTTCCCAGGAAGAGCTTGACCTGGACAACAAGAACGTGAAGTCCTACGTCGCGCGTATGTGCAAGCATGCGCTCGGCGGCATGTCGAACCGTCGCGGCGAGTTTTTGCCCGATAGCCCGTTCGCCGGCGAACTTGCGGCGTACCTGCGCGGCGACGTGGCCTTTATGGACCTGTCCGCGCAGATTGCCGACTTCCTTTCCGCGGAATTCGCTCGCATGGAAAAGCCCACGTCATGCGACGTGCTCGTGGTCGATTTCGAGGATGAGCCGCCTGCGCAGGTGCACGCGGACGATGAGGATGGCGAGGATGCGGAAGGCTCCGATGGCCTTCCCGGCGACTTGGCAACCGAGGATTCCCAAACGACGCCCGCGCCTACCGCCGAGGATGCCGCCGCCTACGCCGCGCGTTCCCGCAGGTACTTCGCCATCCTGCTGCTGGAAAGCAAGCCCGCTTTCATGCACGAGGTGGGCCGCGGCGACGCGGGCGGCACGGTGAACTCCATCGAGCGCCACCACGCCATCCTGCCGAACCCCTCGCAGAAGCTTTCCTCCTATGCGTTCATCGACGTGCGTTCGCGCGCCATCCGCTTCCTCGACAAGGAGCGCACCGTGGCCGGCGAGGCGCGCTGGGTGCTGCCCGAGGGGCTGCTGTCCTGCACGAACGACCTGTCGAGCAAGGAGCTGTTCGATGCGACCATCGAGCTCGTCTCCGACGTCGCCGAGGAGTTCGGCGTGAACTCGGCCGAGGCGATTGGCCGCGCGAAGGCCTACATGGCCGCCAACGCGACCGATGACGACGAGGTGCCCTTCGACGAATTCGTCGACGACGTGTTCGAGGACGAGGGGCCGCGCCGGCGCTTCGAGGAAGCCGCCGCAAGCGAGCATCTCGGCGAGGGCGTGCGCGTGGAGAAGAACGTCGCATCGCGTGCGGGGCGCAACCACAAGATCGTCACCGACACGGGCATCGTGGTCACGTTCCCCGCGGAATACAGCAAGAACACCGAGCTCATCGAGTTCTCGAGCACGCCGAACGGGCTCATCAAGATCGAGCTGAAGAACATCGGCAGCATCGAGAATCGCTAGAGCCGCGCTAACGAGGGGGAAGCCATGGCACGCGCAAGGACGGCATCGCTCACGCGACGCACGCTGCACTATTACTGGCTGGTGACGCGCAATCACCTGGGCTACTTCGTCGCGCTGCTTGTCTCGACGTTTTTGTTCGTGGCGTTGCTGTCGTACGGAAACCCCTACGTGATGAGCCTGATCGTCGACAAGGTGGGCACCACGCAGGTGGGCCCCGACGAGGTGTTCTCCACCTATGGTCCCTACATTGCGGCCCTCATCGCCATCAACGTGCTCGGTCAGGCGGCGAGCAAGCTGCAGGACTACACCATGTACAAGCTCGAGATCGCCGCGTCCTACGACCTGGCCACCATGAGTTTCGACGCGCTGTGCAACCAGTCGATGAGCTTCCATTCGAACCGCTTCGGCGGCACGCTCGTGAGCCAGACGACGAAGTTCATGGCCGCTTACGACCTGCTGCTCGAAACGGTCACCTTCCCGTTTCTGCCGGTTATCTGCTCGGTTGTGTTCACCTGCGCCATCTTGGCGCCGCGCGTGCCCGTCTACGTCGCCATCCTCATGGCGTTGCTGGCCATCTACGCCTGCGTCTCCTATATCATGTACAAGCGCATCCTCGCCCTCAACGAGAAGGCGGCGAGCGCGCAGAACCAGCTTTCAGGCGAACTGTCCGATTCGGTGGCGAACATCCTGGCGGTGAAGACCTCGGGGCGCGAAAACTACGAGCGAGAGCTGTTCGACACGGCGAATAGGGAAGTGGTTGCGCGCGATTCGAAACGCATGTGGTCGTCGCTTACGCGCGGCATCGTGACCGCCTGCATCACCGTGGTCATCATGTCGGTGGTGTCGGTGTTCATCGCGGGCGGCAACGCGTGGTACGGCATCACGCCGGGTACGCTCGTCATGATGTTCACGTATACCTATACGGTCACCAACCAGTTCAACTTCATCAACAACGGCCTGCAGCGCTTCAACCGCGCATTCGGCGACGCGAGCGGCATGACGGCGACGCTTGACGAGCCGCGCCTGGTCGACGACGCGCCCGGCGCGCCCGACATGGTGGTTTCGCGCGGCGAGATCGACTTTCGGGGCATTGGGTTCTGGTATGCGGACGGCAACGCGCGCACCGAGGTGTTCAACGGGTTCGATCTGCATATCTCGGCGGGCCAGCGCGTGGGCCTGGTGGGGCTTTCGGGTGCGGGGAAGACCACGCTCACGAAGCTCTTGCTGCGCCTGTCCGATATCCAGGATGGGCATATCCTCATCGACGACCAGGACATTTCCGCCTGCACGCAGCAGAGCCTGCGCCGCTCGATCGCCTATGTGCCGCAGGAGGCGCTGTTGTTCCATCGCACCATCGCCGAGAATATTGCGTATGGACGTCCCGACGCCACGATGGAGCAGATTCGGGAAGCGGCGCTACAGGCCAATGCACTCGAGTTCATCGAGCGGCTTCCTCAGGGGTTCGACACCGTCACCGGCGAGCGCGGCGTGAAACTCTCGGGTGGGCAACGGCAGCGTATCGCCATTGCCCGCGCGCTGCTTGCCGACTGCCCGGTGCTCGTGCTTGACGAGGCCACGAGCGCGCTCGACTCGGAAAGCGAGGCGCTCGTGCAGCAGGCGCTCTCAACGCTCATGGAGGGCCGCACCTGCATCGTGGTGGCGCACCGCCTCTCGACGGTCGCGAGCCTCGACCGCGTCGTGGTGCTCGACCATGGAAAGATCGTCGAAGACGGCACGCATGCCGAACTCGTAGAAGCTGGCGGCGAATACGCCCACCTCTGGAACCGCCAAACGGGCGCGTACTTGGAGTAGAACAGCGAGAGTTTGCTAGCAGTCGCGAAACGAACTTCTCTGAGCGTAAACAAGTGTAGCGGCTCCGAGCGGACGGCGGTCCGAGCGGGATTGGTTTCGGGCCGTGGCGTTCGTCGGGGGGTGTCCCCTGAGGCGTTTTGGGCGTACTTTCGATTCCGGATTAGACAGGTTTCGGATCGGTCGGAGCCGCTTGCGGCCGTGCGTGTCTCGGCGATGAGCCCCGGGTGTATAATTCTCTCCATCGGGCCGCGGCGGGATTTCCGGGCGCGGCGGGGCTTTGCTTCCTGGAAGGAGCTGATGGGATATGGGTTTTTCGATTGGACGTTCCGTGACCGTGAAGGCCTGCGCGGCTGCGCTGGTGCTGTCGTTGCCGGCCGCCGGCGGGGTAGCTTGGGCTGATGGCGCTGTTGGCGCGGCGGATTCCGGCAAGGCGGCTGCTTTCGCCGCGGAAA
>CAVCPR010000071.1:0-4950 GCA_963604235.1 Anaerovoracaceae bacterium
CCACGAACACGAACAGCGCGACGAACGTCGCCAAAAGGCCCCAGTCGACGCGTCGAGCCAGTCCGGTTTCGAGTTTCGTCGGCCCCGCCGACCCGGCTCCCGACTCCCGACCCTCGCACCCCTCGCCCCCTGCGCCCCGCGCCCAGCCGTGCCTTTCGCGTGCACCTTTCGGGCCGGAGTCGCATTTCCCAAGCTGCACCTGTACAATGAGTGGTCGACTGTTTTCGGCACGCAAGGTATGGTGCCCCGGCACAAAGGGAAACGAACGAAGGTTCATGGGACAGCAACGCATACTCGCCGTCATTCCGGCGTATAACGAACAGGACAACATCGTGTCCACCATCGAGGATTTGCGCACGAACGTGCCCGAGGTGGATTACGTGGTGGTCAACGACGGATCGCGCGACCGCACGCTCGACATCTGCAAGGAGCGCGGCTACAACTACGTCAACCTGCCGGTGAACCTCGGGCTTGCCGGGGCGTTCCAAACCGGCATGAAGTACGCCTTCGAGCACGGCTACGACTACGCCATCCAGTTCGACGCCGACGGCCAGCACTCGGCCGCCTACATCCGCAAAATGGTGAAGGTGGCGCAGGCCAAGGGCGCGAACATCGTTATCGGCAGCCGTTTCGCCAACACGAAAAAGCCGCTCAGCGCGCGCATGGCGGGAAGCGCGCTCATCACCGCGATGATCCTGCTGACCACGCGCAAGCGCATCCAGGACCCCACTTCGGGCATGCGCCTGTTCGACAGGACCATGATCCCGCTGCTCGCCAACGAGCTCGATTTCGGCCCGGAGCCCGACACCATCTCGCTGCTCATGCGCTGGGGCTACGTGGTGGAGGAAACCCAGGTCGAAATGCGCGAGCGCACGGCGGGCGAGAGCTACCTGAACTTCACGAAATCCGTTCTCTACATGCTGCGCATGTCCATCTCCATCCTGCTCGTGCAGTGGTTTAGGAGGAAGAAATGAGCTTCTTGTTCTCCACGACGCTGCTCGTCGGCGCGCTGGTGTCCTTTTATCTCATCCTGCGCAAGATCCGCCACGCCGAGGTGACCATCGCCGACTCGACGTTTTGGTTTTTGTTCGCGCTGTCGCTCGTGCTCATGGGCGTTTTCCGGCAAATCCCGTTCTTTTTTGCCGATCTGTTCGGCATCGAAAGCCCGGCGAACTTCGTGTTCGTGTACGTCATCGCCGTGCTGGTGTTGCGCGAGTTCTACACCACGGTGAAGGTGTCGAAGCTGCAGGCGAAGGTGAACGCGCTGGTGCAGCGCTCGGCGCTCGACGATGCGGAAGCGCGCGCGAAGGGCGCTGCGGGTTCGCAGGCGGCTGACGGGCGCGTCGCCGGCGTGGCTGGCGCGAACGCCCCGGCCCCGTTCGCCACTTCGGCCTCGGCTCCGGCTCCGGCTCGGTTCGCCTCTCCGGCCCCGGTCCAGCCCACCGCCGCCGACGCCGCCCCGGCCCCGGCCCAGCCCGCCGCCGCCGAAAAGGAGGCGTAAGGCCCGTGGAGCCCTTGACCGTCGACGACATCAAAGCCATCGAGCTCGAGATCATGGACGAGATCGATCGCGTGTGCGCCGCCCACGGCGTGCAGTACTTCCTCGGCTACGGAAGCTTGCTCGGCGCGGTGCGCCACGGCGGCTTCATCCCGTGGGACGACGACATGGACATCATCATGATGCGCGAGGCATACGAGCAGCTCATGGCGCACTTCAACGAATGGCGCACCACCGAGCGCTTCAAGCTGGTCAGCTACCGTGACGAGTCGTCCATCTATCAGTTCGCCAAAATCGTGGACACCACCACCGTCATCTACGAGAACTTCGTCGGGAAGAAGGCGGCGACCGGGGTGTGGGTGGACGTGTTCCCGCTTGAGGGCTACGACGCGCAAAAGGCGGGCCTGCTGAAGAAGCACGGGCGCACGGGGCTGTTGCGCAGCTTCGTGGTCACCGACCCCGCAAGCGGCTCGAACACGTTCGTCAAGCTGGTCAAGCGCGTGGTCTGCCCGTTCGTGCAGCACAAGAACCCCTACGAGCTGGCCGCTCGCCTCGACGGCATCGCCTTGGAGATGAACACGCCGGGGGCCGACCTCGTGATCGACGTGCTTGGCGGCACCGGCCCGGACAAGCTGTTCCCGACCGAGCTGTTCCGACCCGTCGCGATGAGCTTCGAGGACCGCACCTACCAGGCGCCGGCCGGCTATGAGGAATACCTGACCATCGAGTACGGCGACTGGAGAACGCCTCCCGCGGAAAACAACCGACCTATTCACACGATGGAAGCATACCGCCTATGAGCAGGGAAAACGAACAACGGAAACGCGGTGGGGCCGCTGGCGGCCGCCCGGCCCGCAAGCAAGTGGCCGGCCGCGGCGGGGCAGCTCGCGCCGGAGCGCACACGCCATCCGCCGACCGCGCCGCCACCCGGCCCGCGCCCGAGAAGCTTTCCGTCAAGGCGAACATGCTGTGGAACTCCGTCGGGTCGATGACGTACCTGGCCTGCCAGTGGCTCGTCACCATCGTGGTGGTGCGCCTGGCGTCGGGCGCCTTCGACGACGCGGGCGTGCTGTCGCTGGCCATGTCGGTGGTCGGCATCTTCGGCACCTTCGCCAACTATAAGATGGGCACCTACCAAATCTCGGACATCAAGCGCGAGAACACGGTGGGCGAGTACATGGGCTTCCGCTGCCTGACGCTGGCGGGCGCATTCGTCGCGTGCATGGTCTACGCCGCGCTCACCTGCTCGGCCGACGCGCTGCTGACCATCGCGCTGTTCTACCTGTTCAAGGGCGTCGGGCTGCTTATCGACATCTTGCACGGCGTTGACCAGGTGAATCGCCGCATGGACTACATCGGCAAGTCGTTCATGCTGCAGGGCGTGTCAACCCTGGCGGCGTTCGCGGCGGTGTATTGGGTCACGCAGAACCTCAATGCGGCCATCATTGCCATGCTGGTGGCGGTCGCGGCGGTGCTCGTGCTGTTCGACCTGCCGCATTGCCAGCGCTTCGAGCGCGTGCAGCTGGGCATTTCGCGCAAGAAGGCGCTGTTCTTCCTGCGCACGTCGCTGCCGGCCGTCGTCGCGTCGGTGGCGGCGAGCGCCATCTTCACCATTCCGAAGCAGTATCTCGCCGTCCGGTTCGGCGACGCGTCGCTCGGCGTGTACGCGTCGGTGGCCGCGCCCGCGCTGATCATCCAGATGGGCGCGCAGTACCTCTACGGGCCGCTCCTCGACATTTTCCCCGCGCTGTTCTTCAAGGGCGATCGCCAAGGGTTTTTGGCGCTGCTGGGGAAGACCGTCGCGGGCATCATCGCCGTGACCGTGGTGTGCGCCATCGTGCTGGAGTTCATCGGCACGTGGGCGCTTGAGCTGCTGTTTGGCGAAACCATCGCGCCCTACGTCTACCTGCTGCAGCCGATCATCCTGTCCACGGCGGCGACCGCGTTCCTGTGGTTCTTCGGCGACCTGCTCATCACGCTGCGCAACTTCTGGGCGAATTTCGCCGGCAACGTGGCGGCGTTCGTCGCAGTTGTGCCGCTGACGTTCGTGTGCGTGAACGAGTGGGGCGGCAACGGCGTGAGCTTCGCCGGCACGGGGGCGTGCCTGGTGGGCGTGGCGCTGCTGCTGGTGTTTCTGGTGCGCGCCATCCGCCGCGGGCCCGACCCGCTGGCGATGCGGGGCGAGGGCGTTGGGGCCGGGGCTGCGGGTGAGGCCGGCGAGTCCGCATCCGCCGCCGCTTCTGCGCCTGCCGCGCCAACTGCCCCCGCCGCACCCGCCGAGGAAGGTTCCTCCCGATGATCCGCGTCCTGCAGGTGATCGGCGTCATGGATCGCGGCGGGGCCGAGACGATGGTCATGAACCTGTATCGCGCCGTCGACCGCACGAAGATCCAGTTCGATTTTCTGGTGCATGAACAGCGCGAAGGCGACTACGATGCCGAAATCCGCGAGCTCGGCGGGCGCTTCTTCCGCCTGCCGCGCTTCAACGGGGTAAACGCCGTCGCGTACCGCAAGCTGGTGCGCTCGTTTTTCGCCGAGCATCCCGAATATCGCGTGGTGCATGGGCATATCGGCAGCTGCGCGCCCATCTACCTGTCCGAGGCGAAGCGCGTCGGCGCCTTCACCATCGCGCACAGCCACGCGCAGAATTTCGAGCGCGGCCTTGCGGGCCTGGCGTTCAAGGTGGTGGCGCGCCCGGTGCGCGGCGTCGCCGACTATTTCATGGCGTGCTCGCGCGAGGCGGGGCTCGATCGCTTCGGCTCCGCGATTGTCGAAGGAGAGCGGTTCTCCATCGTGCCTAACGGCATCGCGGTGACGCGCTATGCCTGCGACGATGCTTCGCATGAGGCTGCCAAGGCGGCGCTCGGTCTGGCGGGCCGTCCGGTGATATGCCACACGGGGCGGCTGATTCCCGTGAAGAACCATGCGTTTCTGCTCGACGTGTTCGCGCGGGTGCACGAGCGCGTCCCGGAGGCGGTGCTTATGTGCGCCGGGCGCGGCGAGCTGGAGGCGCAGTTGCAGGCGCGCGCAGCTGAGCTGGGGCTTTCCGACGCCGTGCGCTTTCTGGGCGTGGTCGACAACGTGCCCGAGATCTTGCGCGCCGCTGACGCGTTCGTGTTTCCCTCGGTGAAGGAGGGGCTGCCCTTGGCGGTCGTCGAGGCGCAGGCGGCCGGCCTTCCCACCACCATGTCTACGGGTGTTCCCGACTTGGCCCTGGTCAGCGACCGCGCCCGCCGCATCCCGCTCGCCGAGGGCGCCGACGCCTGGGCGACATTCGTGCTCGACGACCTTGATGGCGCCGCTTCCCGCCCGCGCACCGACGCGGCCGATCAGGTGCGCGCGCACGGGTTCGACATCGTGGAGAGCGCCGCGCGCGTCTCCGCGTTCTACGAGCGCGCCGCCGCCGGGGAGCTTGCCCGTGCATAGGGACGCAACGTCTGCGGACGGGACGT
>CAVCPR010000071.1:5099-6466 GCA_963604235.1 Anaerovoracaceae bacterium
ACCGATTCCAACGACATCCTCAAGATGGTGCTCGGCATCGACGCGACGTCGAACCATTTCCGCTACGAGGGCATCAGCTCGCACCATCCGCTTCTGTATACGGGCCTCGTCGCGGCGGCGGTGCTGCCCGTCAAGGCGCTGACCGGATCGGTGACGGCTGCGGTGGGGGCGTTCTCGCTCGTGCAGATGCTGCTGCTTGCGGCCTGCGTCGCCCTTGCCGTGGCGTGGCTCGCGCGCCGCGGCACCGCGAAATGGCTCGTGGTGCTGGTCATCCTCTTCTTCGCCGTCAACCCGCTCGTCGGGCGCTACGCCGTCACGCTGTGGAAGGATATCCCCTTCGCCGGCGCATTGCTGCTGTTCAGTCTGGCGTGCAGCGACGTGGCGCGCACGCGCGGGGCGTGGCTGTCGTCGCGGCGGCGGTGGGCGGTCTTGATTGTGCTGGCATGCCTGGTGGCGCTGCTGCGCAGCAACGGGGCGATCGTGGTGCTCGCCTGCGCGGTCGTGCTCGCGGTTGCATGCCGGCCGCGGGGCGTGCGCATTGCGGCGCGCGTGGCCGGCGCCGTCGTCGCCGTGCTGCTGGTGCAGGGCATCGGCGCGAAGGCGGCGGGCGTGGGGTCGGCGCACTTTGCCGAGACGGTGGCGCTGCCCTTGCAGCAGCTCGCGCGCACGTCGGTCGACGGCGGCGAGCTCACCGAGGCGCAGGAAGGCGTGCTGTACAGCCTGCTTCCCGCCGAGCGCATTGCCGAGCTGTTCAACCCCGTCACTCCCAATCCGCTCAAGTTCGCGCCCGACTTCAACGACGACTACCTCGACGCGCACAAAGTCGAGTTCATTGGCGCCTGGCTGGGCGCATTGCCTGCGAATTTCGGGACCTACGTGCGGGCGTGGGCGGACGAAACGCGTGGGTACTGGGATCCCGCGCAGGACAGCTGGCTCGTGGTCGAGCCCGGTTACGATATCGCGGATGCCGACGTGAACGTGTCGGCATCGCTGCTGCCGGGCCTGCTCGAAGAGGGATTTTTCGCCGGCGAGCATCCGACCGAGGTGCTGCAGCGCTGGACTTGGCCTCTGTGCAACTGCGCATGCCTGGGGTGGTTCGCGCTCGCGTTCCTCGTCGGCGCCTGCGTGACGCGTCGGGCCGGCCTTGCCGGGATGGCGTTGCCGGGGGTGCTCTTATGGGCGAGCATGCTGGTGGCGGCGCCGATTTCCAACGAATTCCGCTACCTGTTCGCGCTGCATGTGCTGCTGCCGTTTTTGGTTTGCGGGCTGAGCCGGGCGGTGTCCGGCGCACGTGGGGAAGGCCCGCGGGGGCGTGCGGTCGATGGGGGCCGTGGGCGTGGGCTGGACGGGTGCGCGCCTGGTGGCGA
>CAVCPR010000071.1:6519-13438 GCA_963604235.1 Anaerovoracaceae bacterium
ACTTTGGGAAGACGATCGATGGGGAAGGAACCTGCCGTGAATTACGATGATGCGACGCTGCGTCGGCTGCAGCTGGTCGAGTTGGAAATCCTGAAAGCCGTGGACGCCGTTTGCCGCGAGCACGGCATCACCTACTTCCTGGATTCGGGCACCGCGCTCGGGGCGCGGCGCCACTGCGGGTTCATCCCGTGGGACGACGACATCGACATCGGCATGCCGCGCGACGACTACGAGCGCTTCCTGCAGGTCGCGCCCGCGGCACTCGGCGAGGGCTTTGAGGTGGCGAGTCCCGAATCCGATGAGCGCCTGGCCGGGCTGTTTGCCAAGGTGTGGAAGCGCGGCACGAAATTCCGCACGAAGGAGACCGAAGATGCCGGAGTTGACCAGGGGATTTTCATCGATGTGTTTCCGTATGACCTCGTCGCGGGAGATCCCGGGGCGGCCAAGAAGCAGCTGAGGTCGTGCCTTCTGTGGCAAAGCGCGTCGTATCTGTATCATTCGAAGGCCATCAACGTGCCGCATGGGGGAGCCGTAGGCGCCGTCGAGTCGCTCGGTTGCCGCGCGGTGCATCGCGTCGTGCACGCAGCGGGATCGCCGGCGGGCATTTTCGGGCGATTCACTGCCGCCGCAACGTCCGCGCGCAACGATGCCGCGGCCACGAGCCTCGCGTGCATGAACTACACGAACAGCGGCACGTATCCCGTGGATATGCTGCTGCCGCCCGCGCCCATTTCGTTTGAGGGGTGCGAGTTCTTCGGCCCGGCCGACATCGAGGGCTATCTGCGCACCATGTTCGGCGAACATTGGAACGAACTTCCGCCCGAATCCGAACGCCGCAACCACGCCCCAGAAGAACTCGACTTCGGCGATGGGGAAGCCTGGCCCCGAACTCATTTCGCCTCGCGTTAAAAAACAGTGCGCGCCTTCGGCGCTTTTATGCTGCGCGCACTCTAGCCGCAAGCACTTCTCGCTTGATACAATCGAAATCGGGGAAGGGACGCTTCGCGCCTGGGTGGCCTACCGAAAGGAGCTGCCTATGGACGCTGCCACCATCGATGCCATCTGCAACGTATTGCTAGTTGTTATCGGAATCATCGGCCTTGTGCTGGTGAGGAGGGAGTGAATGCGAACTGCGTGTCTAGTAATAGAAAAAGCCGGGTCACCCTGTAAAGTCTCCCGGCTTCTCTAAATAAAGAACGCTGCCCAGTGCGCTGGGGCGTTTCCTTGCCCCGTATTTTAGCAAACGCCTCTGCCCGCTGCAACGCCGTGGCGGCATCCGGCCACGTAAAATTCTCGCGAAGAGGTTGAGGTTGATTCGCGAGTTCACGAAGAATGGCGATGCCCTTCGCACCCTTCGCCCTTCGGACCTTCGCCCTGCCGCCCCCCGCCTCGTCCGCTTTTTGCGTTCAACGCGTTGCCTTCTATTTACAACAATGAACGCCTCTCCTAGAGTGGACTTCATTGTTGTGTAAAGAAGGGGCAAAGCGTGACGCAAAACGAGGGATTATCGCAAAGCGAATTCAGCGTGCTGGCGGCTCTGGCCGAAGGGGATATCTCCTCGCAGCGCCAGCTCGCAGGCGCGGCCGAGGTGTCGCTCGGCACGGCGAACCGCGTTCTGCGCGCGCTCGAGGAGCGCGGTCTTTCCGAGGGCTTCTCGGTCACCGAGGCCGGCCGCGGCGCGCTTGCTCCTTACAAGGTCGACAACGCCGTCATCATGGCGGCGGGCGTGTCGGCCCGTTTCGCCCCGCTGTCCTACGAAAAGCCGAAAGGCCTGTTCGAGGTGCGCGGCGAGGTGCTCATCGAGCGCCAAATCCGACAGCTCAAGCAGGCGGGCATCGACGACATCACGGTCGTCGTGGGCTACATGAAGGAGTCGTTCTTCTACCTGGAGGACAAGTTCGGCGTGCGCATCGCCGTCAACCGCGATTACGCCGTGCGCAACAACAACGGCACGCTCATGCTGATCCGCGCGCGCCTGGGCAACACGTATGTCTGCCCGTCGGACAACTACTACACCGAAAACCCGTTCCACCTCTACCGCTACAAGCCGGAATACGCCGCCGAATTCTCGCCGGGCCCCACCGAGGAATACGTCGCCGCCCTCACGCGCGCCGGCGACATCAAGAACATTTCCTGCGGCGGAAGCGACGCGTGGATGCTCATGGGTTACGCCTACTTCGACCGCGCGTTCTCCCGCGCGTTCGTCGCCACGCTCGAGCGCGTCTACGACCTGTCCGACACCGCCCCGAAGCTGTGGGAGGACATCTTCGCCGACCACGTGCGCGAGCTGCCCGCGATGCGCCTGCGCCGCCTTCCCGCCGGCGTCATCTACGAGTTCGATTACTTGAGCGACCTGTGCGCTTTCGACGGCGACTTCCTCGCCAACGTCGATTCGGCCATCCTCGACAACATTTGCCGCACGCTTTCGTGCGATCGCGCCGATATCGTCGACGTCGTGCCGGTGAAGGCGGGTCTGACGAACCTGTCCGTGCTGTTCAGCGTGCGGGGATGCCAGTACGTCTACCGGCACCCCGGCGACGGCACGTCGGAAATCGTCAACCGCGAGGCCGAGGCATACGCCTTGCAGGTGGCTAAGAAGCTCGGGCTCGACGACACCTTCGTGTTCGAGGACCCGCAGGCGGGCTGGAAGATTTCCCGCTTCATCCCCGGGTGCATCCCGTTCGACTACCGCAATCCCGGGCATGTGGCCGAATCGCTCGCGATGGCGCGCCGCTTGCACACCTCGGGCGAGGAAAGCCCCTGGTCGTTCGACTTTTCCGCGGAAACGACGCATGTCGTCGAGCTGCTTCAGGCGCGCTCCTACCCGCTGCCGGCGGGCTTTTCGGCCCTGCGCGAGCGCATCGCGCGCCTGGCTGGGGACGTTGCCGCGGACGGCGCGCCGAAGGTGCTGTGCCACAACGACTTCTACGGCCCGAACGTGCTCGTGGCGCCCGATGGCATGTACCTCATCGACTGGGAATACGCCGCCATGGGCGACTATGGCTGCGACGTGGGCAACTTCTTCGCGCAGGGGTCGGGCTACACCGTTGCGGAATCGGTGGCGGTGATGGATTTGTATTTCGGCCGGCCGGCCACCGACGAGGAGGTTCGCCATTGCCTGGCGTGCACGTCCATCGTCGGTTTCTACTGGTATGTGTGGGCCATGTACAAGGAATCCGAGGGCAACGCGATGGGCGAGTGGCTCTACCGCTGGTACCGCTCGGCGCTCGACTATGCGGATGCCGCGGAACCGCTCTACCGCGCCGGCGCGGGCGTGCGGCGCACTGTTACACTGCGACAAGTTTGGGAAAGAAAGGGACGTTCATGCTAAGCGAACGCGAATTCGAGGTATTGGTGGCGCTCGAGGCGCAGGCGCGCGCGGGGGAGGCGACCGGCGAGACGGAAGCGACCGGCAAAGCGACTGGCGCCACGGGCGAGGCCGCGTCCGACGCCGACACGCTGGCCGCCCTCATGCAGGCCGACTACGTAAAGGCGGGTGAAATCACGCCTGCCGGCATCGAGGCGCTCGAGCCGTATCGCGCCAAGCGCGCGGTGTTCTTCGCCGCCGGATTCGGATCGCGTCTGCTGCCCATCACCGTCAACACGCCCAAGCCGCTCGTGCGCGTCCACGGCGTGCGCATCATCCAGCGCCTCATCGACGCGGTGAAGGCCGCGGGCATTAAGGAGATCTACCTCGTGCGCGGCTACCTTGCCGCCGAGTTCGAGTCGCTTGCGCGCGAAAACCCCGACGTGCGCCTCACCTTTATCGACAACCCGCTGTACAACACCACGAACAACATCTCCTCGGCCGTGGCCGCCTCCGAACACATGCGCGACGCGTACGTGTTCGAATCCGACCTGCTGCTGGAAAACCCGCAGATCATCCAGCGCTACCAGTACCGTTCGAACTACATCGGCGTGCCGGTGGAGCACACCGACGACTGGTGTCTCACCGTGCGCGACGGGCGCGCGGTGCACATCGCGAAAGGCGGCGACGACTGCTACCACATGTTCGGCATCTCGTACTGGACGGATGCCGACGGCGTGCGTCTCGCCGACAGGATGGCGAAGGTGTTCGCGCGCGAGGACGGCAAGCAGATCTTCTGGGACGACGTGGCCCTGAACTGGTACACCGACGATTTCGACGTGCGCGTGCGCAAGTGCACTTTCGACGACGTGCGCGAAATCGACACCTTCGCCGAGCTGCAGGAAGTGGACGAGGCCTACCGGTTCTAGGTTCTTGTTCGTTTGCCGGTATCGCACCTCGGCGCGCGGGGCCTCGGAGGCGGTGCCGTATAATCCGCTGCATGGCTCAGCACACGAAACATACCTACGATCCGTTCGAGCCGGGACATTCCACTCCCGAATTCGAGCAGTATGCCCGCGAGAACTATTCGGCGGGCGGAAAGCGCGCCCCGCGCTCGCGGGGCGCCCGCAACCAAATGCCGCGTCAGCAGGCGTATCCGCAGGCCACGCGTCCGCAGCCGACTCGTCAGCGTCCGGTCGCCCACCGCGGCGGGCCGCAGCGCACTACGCAGCAGCCCGGCTTCGGCGGCTTCGGTGGTTTCGGCCACCCGTCCGGCGGGGTCTCCGCAAGCCCCGTCAAGAGCTTTGTCGGAGTGCTTCTGTGCGTGGCGCTCGCGGTGCTCATCGAGGTATTCGGCTTCAACTTCCAGTTCTTCAGCTCCATGACCTATTCGAGCGCGGGAACGTATCTGGTCGACGGCGTGACCGGCGGCACGGAAGGCGCGCTTACCATCACGGCCGACGACGACCATTTCGAGATCACCGGCTTGAACGCGACGGTGAACTCCATTCACTTCACGCCCACCTACAACGAGCCGGCGCTTGCGGCGAAGGCCACCGACAGCAAGATCCAGGTGGTCATGTACCTCATTGACGAGGGTAATTCCGAGTACTACCAGCTGCCCACCGTATCGGTCGACCCGGCGGATTTGCCGAGTACCTACATCAGCCTCGACCCGGCGGGCAAGTGCCACTCCATCTACGTGAAGTTCACGAACCTGTCCACCATCGGCTCCATCACCGTGAGCGGCATCGGCTTAAACGAGCAGGTCCCGCTCGACATCGATCCCGCCCGTTTCGCCTTTGTGCTTGCGGTGTTGCTGGTGCTGTTCTGCCTGCGGCCGGCGTCGTTTTTGTTCAGCACCGTGTACGACGGGCGCCTTACGCGCTTCGGCTGGCTGGTCGTGGCGCTCGTGGCGGTGCAGTGCGTCGCCATCTTCATACTGGTTATGTCGAACACCCATTTCACGGGCTTGGCGCAGACTTCATCCACCGAAAACTACTTCCAGTACCAGAAGCTTGCGCATGCGCTTCTGGAGGGGCATCTCTACCTTGACGACGTCCCCTCGGCCGAGCTGCAGGCCATGGCCAACCCCTACGACACGACGGCGCGCGTCTCCGGCGGGGTCGAATACCTGTGGGATCACGCCTACTACCAGGGGAAATACTACGTATACTTCGGCGTGTTGCCGTGTTTGGTGTTCTACGTGCCCTGGCTTCTGGCCACCGGCACGGGCTTTCCCACGTGGCTGGGCGTTGCCATCTGCGACTGCACGTTCGCGGCCGGGTGCGCCTTTCTGCTCTCGCGCGTGGTGCGCCGCTGGTTCCCGAACACCTCGGTGGGGGCGTTCCTTATCCTCGACATCATGCTGTTCGTCGCCGGCGGCGGGCTTATCCTGGCGCGCACGCCTTCCATGTACTTCCTGCCTGAAGCCATGGGGTTGACCCTGGTCACGTGGGGGTTGGGCCTGTGGATTTCCGGAACGTCGCGCGGCTACATCGAGCGCGGGAAAGTGGTGGCAGGTTCGCTGCTCATCGCGTTGACGCTCGCCGCCCGCCCGCAGATGATGCTCGCCGCGGCCCTGGGCTTGGTGCTGTTCTGGCCGTTTCTGCGTGACGCGAAAGGCGACCCGGCGGCCCGGCGCGACTGCCTGTCGGCGTTCGGCGGGGCGATGGTGCCGTTTGTCGTGGTGGGCGTGGCGGTGATGATCTACAACGCGCTGCGCTTCTCCGGCCCGCTCGATTTCGGCGCGAACTACAACCTGACCACCAACGACATGACGCATCGCGGGTTCCACCTCGACCGCATTCCGTTCGGCCTGTACGCCTACCTGTTCCAGCCGCCGGCGCTCGGCAGCCAGTTCCCGTTTATGAAGCAGACCTACATGGACACGTCCTACCAGGGCGTCACCATCTTCGAGCCCATGTTCGGCGGCTACTTCTTCCTGTACCCGATGACGCTCGTGCTGCTGGCCATCCCGCGCGCCCGCCGCGCGCTGTCCGCGAAGGGCCTCATGCCGCTGTGGGCATGCTGTTTGGTGATCGCCTTCGCGCTGTGCATCTTCGACCTGCAGGGCGCGGGCATCCTCATGCGCTACATGTCCGACTTCGGCATTTACTTCGCCCTTGCCGCGGCGCTGGTGTTCCTGGAGCTTCTGCAGGTGAAATCCGATCAGCCGCTATCGAAGGGGTGGACGACGAAGCTCGGCGCCATCGGCGCAGGCCGAGCTGCGGCCGGCTACGGGTCGCACGCGGCCGGGTCGCATGCGGCGGCCGACACGGTTTCGGTCTACCGCATCGCGCTGTACTTCCTGTTTGCCTCGCTGGTGATCATGGTGGTGGCGAACGCCCTGCTCTGGGAAGCCTTCGGCATGTACTAGGGGCGCGGGGCGTGCGCCGCGGTGCTGCCTGAACGCGCCCGCTTTCGCGTCCCGCCTGGCAGCGACTGTCTAGCCAGTACGGCTGGTTTTGTCTGTCGATGTTCCATTTCTGCGCATAAGCATCTCAAATTGAACGGTTCCGGTATACTTGCCCTGTCAAATACGGGTAAAGGGAACGTTATGGGATTATCAAAACACGACGTCGCGCTGATGCTGTCGCTGGAGCGGGACGG
>CAVCPR010000072.1:0-1366 GCA_963604235.1 Anaerovoracaceae bacterium
GCGTCGCTCTCGCAGGCAAAGCTGCAGATTCCCAGTCCGAACAGAAAAATGTAAGCAAAAAAGGCCCGTTTCCCCAGGTCAAGATATGAAAACGGGCCTCTTCAGCTGCAAAAGTCAGGCTATTATCCTGGATTAAAACCAGCTGTCAATGAGCTTCGATAAAAATCCGAGCGAGGACTGCACTTTGTCGTTGTTGGGGAGCAGGATTAGCATCGACTCTATGGAATGCTGCAGCGCCGCCATGTCGTCGGTTGCTCGCGTTCGGCTGGATCCTGCGGGGACAAGGCGCGAATGCAGATACAGAAGCGTCGCTATCTGCTTGAGCCGAGGGTTGCGCATTTTCGAGGTTCTGACACGATGCGAGATGCTGGTTTCGGCGAGCGCTTTCTCAACCATGGCGTTCGTGCCGACGTCGCAAGATTGGCTGGCGAACCCGTTCGCCATGTTCGACGAGTGCGCGCAGGCGTTCCTGACGAATTGAGCTTGGCGAAGCATGTAATGCTCGTCGCGCATCGTGCTGTCGTCCCATCGGTCCGCGCAGAAAAGGTACAGACTGGCGAAGCTGCCGAAGGAGAAGAGCTCCATGAGCACCCATGCGGGCATGTCGGATGGTTTGCCGTACTTGCGTACGAGGTCGCCACAGAAGGCATCGTTTGCAAGCATGGCAACCTCGCCCTCGCGTCTGCGGCGTTCGCCGTGGTTGAGGCTGGCCATGTAGTCGCGGCTGATGGAGTACCCGTCTTCGCTGTCAAGCTCTGTGACCGACCTGACAAGCTTGGTGCGTGCTGCGTGCTCCACGTCTAGGGTGAGCGGCAGAAGGGCGTAGCGCAAATCGCGGTCGAAGGACGCCAGGGCTTTTAGGTGCCCGAAATCGAGGTTGATGTACTGGCCCTCGCGGGGGCCGCCTGCGCGCTTCTCGAACAGCGTGCGGTAGGCGGCAAGCTTGAAATAGTACGTTCTGTCAGATAGATACGCCGCGGCTTCTTGCTCGGTGCAGAGGTTGAAGGTCACGCCTTTCGTTTTTAGATGGGCGAGTTGCTCGGTGAGGGTAAGCAGGGGCTTGGGGCAAGGCAGTTGTTCCTGCGGCGGCTTTTGTGGCATGGGAGCTCCTGTCGGCTAGGTTTGAAACATTGTATCGCGTGTCCGATGATGTTCTTTATCTTTATCGCATCGATATATGCGGAAAGCTGTAAGAAGCTGTGGCCGATTCGCGAGCCAGTAAGGCAACGAAGTGCCCAAAGCGCGATTGAGGGGCAAATGGACGCCAGAGCCTTACTATCCGATTCGGCGTTGCGCCCCTCCATGCGCCTAAGGAAGAAATCAAATCGAGCGGTTATGTATTAGACACGTATTACGCCGCACTCTG
>CAVCPR010000072.1:1933-13121 GCA_963604235.1 Anaerovoracaceae bacterium
TAGAGCGTTAGGCCGGCGACGGCTGCGGTTGCGATGGGGACAATCAGGCTCGCATGAACCCCGGCGGACACTATGACGTAGCGTAGCGAGAACGCCCCTGCGAGCGCGCAGACGCAGGCAGCGACGGCGATCGCTTGGCCGGCGCGGCTGGGGCCGCCGCCCCGCGCGTCACCATCAGCGCCCGCCTCGGGCTTCGACTGCCTCAACCATTCAGCGAGATTTTCCGCAATCGCGAGCGCTGCAGGCACGACGATACCCACTGCTATCGCGCCGGCCCAGAACAGGGCGGCAAGCGGTCCCGTCGTGATCAGCTCGAAGGAACGCTGCTGCGTCGTATCCCCTGCCGACGTTGCGGCGAGGAACGCGGCGATAACCGCAAGCTCAACCAGCGGTGCCGCAATCAGCGCGACGCGCAGGGCGAAGGGATCCCTCGAACCCAAGACGCGCCGCAGCGCCGAGACGATCGCCACGCCCATGCTCGCCGCGGAAGCCAAAAACACCGCAATAAGCACCGGGTCGTTCCACAGCGGCACCGAGCCGGCAGCCATGAGCAGCACGGCGGAATAGGCCGCCACGCCCACCGACAGCACCGCGCCAACCGCGGCAAGCGCCCGCACCGCGCGGCCGACGCCGCCGGCCGCAGCATCCGATCCATTCGACCCATCCGCGGCAGTCGCATCTACCGAACCAGCCGCGGCAGTCGCTTCAGCTGGCTCAGCCGACCCAGCCGCGCCAGTCGCGGCGCCCGCATCTACCGAGCCATCCGCGCCAGCCGATTCAGCCGAGTCCGCCAGCCCCGCCGACCCCGCATCGCCCGCGCGAAACCGCGGCAGCGACAGCACGCCTGCGGCCGCGTAGACCGCCATCGTCACCAGCAGAAGCCACGCGCCGATCGTCATCCACGAGCCCGTGTTCGTGAAGCTTATCGGCAACAGCAGCGCGCGCAGCGGCTTTTCCGTTTCCGCCACCAGGCACAACAGCCCCACGCCCAGCAACACGAGCGCGGTAAGGAAGCCCGCATTCACCACGCGGCCATAGCGCCGCGGGACCGCCAACACGGCCACCGCACTCACGAAGAACGTTCCCGCCGCCGCGCCCGCGAGGAACAGATACGCCGAGGGCAGCACGCCCCAAACCGTTTGCAATTCCCCCATGGCTGCCCTACTTGCCCGCCGCGGACGCCGCCTGCTCGGCCACGCCTTGCTGCACCGATTCCGCCAACTCGGACAGGTCGCCGTAGGTCAGCGCCTGCGTCGTGCACGCGCGCACGCAATGCGGCGTCTCGCCCGGCTCGACTCTGCAGCCTAAGCAGCAGTCGCACTTGTCCATTCCCGCATCGGTGTACTGGGGAATGCCGAAGGGGCAGGCCATGAAGCAGTAGTGGCACCCGATGCAGCGCGTCTTGTCGACCACCACGATGCCGTCTTCCTCGCGCTTCGAAATGGCCCCGGCCGGGCACACCCGCGCGCACGCCGGCTCGGCGCAATGCTGGCACGTGAGCGACGTGAAGTAGCGCGTCACGTTCGGGAAGGTCCCCTCGCACACCTCGTGGACCTTGCGCCGCGCAATGCCGCCGGCCGAAATCCCGTTCCATGCCTTGCACGCCACTTCGCACGCCCAGCACTTGATGCACTTGTCGGTATCGACGCGGAATCCGTATTGCACGCTCATTTATTCCTCCCCCTCAAGCTTGCTGATGCGCACGAGCGTCTGCTTCGCCATTCCCGAATGGAACGGGTCGAACAGCGACGTGTCGGTGTTGTACAGAACCGTCGGGTCGCCGCCGCCGTCCATGCAGCCGTACCCCGGGAGGTCGAGCTCCTCGCAGTTCTGCCACCAGCCGCGGCGCGCCATCAGAACCTCGGGCGATATGCCCTCGAAGTACTGCGCCGTCATCTTCACCCAGCCATGCGGGCTTTCGATGCGAATCCAGTCGCCGTCGGCGATGCCGTACTTCTTCGCCGTGGCGGGGTTGATGCGCACCCACGGCGTCGGCTGCAGCTCGCGCAGGTAGGGAATGGAGGAATAGTAGCTGTGCTCGCACAGGCGATACGCGTGGACGTCGCTCATGATCAGCGGATAGTCGCCGGCAAGCTCCGGCGTCTCGGCGATTCCCTCGGGCGGGCCGGAGTATTCAGGCAGCCAACCGAGCTCGCCGGTGTCGTCGGCGTTGGGCTTGCCGCCGATCCAGGCGTTGGCGCACTGCACCTTGCCGCCGGGCAGCGCGGCGAACAGCGTGGCGTAGTCCTGGTACTTCGGCTCGGTCGCGCTCGAGCCGGCGGGATGCGCCTTGAACACGCCGGAAGCGGCAGCGTGCAGCTCCTCGAGCGTGGTGCCCGAACCCTCGAGCTGCGCGCGCAGGCATTCCTCCATGTCACCGCCCCAGAAGTCGTCGCCGTACCCCATCGCCACGCCCAAGTCGAGCCAGAACTGCCAGTCGGAATGCGCGTCGCCCTGCGGCTCCTGGACGCGCTCGTTGATGGCGGCGAACGTGCCGGCGGCGGTGTTCTTCACGCCGATCTGCTGACCAGCCTCGTAGTGCGAGCAGGCGGGCACCACGTAATCGGCCCAGTCGCACGACGAATTCCAGTGCGAGTCCATGACGAAGTAGAACTCCAGCTTCTCGAGCGCGCGCACGATGTCCTTCGGCTGGCGCGTGGCGCCGAAGGGGTTCGTCGACTGCGCGATGATGCAGCGCAGCGGGGCCTTCTGCCCCTCCGGCGTGTTCGCGATGCTCATGAGGCCCTTGTAGTATGCCGACGTCGGGCCGCTCTCCCAGGTCTTGCTGTTCTGGAACCAGCGCGGGAACTCGGGCGCCACCAGCTTCGACGCGCCGGCGGTCCAGCCGTTTTCCGTATCCGCGGCGCTTGCGGGCATGCGGTCGGAAAGCACGTCGATCGCGTTCAGTTTGATCTGCGCCTTCGGGGCGACCTTCGACGCGCCACCGCCACCCGCGATGGCGAGGTTGCCGGTGATCGCCTCGATGAGATTGATGGCGACCACTTCCCAGTTGCCGTCGTTTTGCTGGTCGCCCACGCCGTTGCCGTACAGGATGCCCATCGGCTTTTCGGTTCCCATGAGACGCGCGAGGCTATAGATCTCGTCGGCCGAGATGCCCGTTTTTTCGGCGGCCCATTCGGGCGTGAACTGCTTGACGTGCTCGGCGAGCTCGTCGAAGCCGCTGCACCAGTTCTCGACGAAGTCGTGGTCGTAGAGGTCCTCGTCGATGAGAACGTTGAGGATAGCGTACGCGAGCGCGGCGTCGGTGCCGGGGCGCAGCGGCACCCACACGTCGGCCTTCGAGGTGAGCTGGTCCATCATGGGGCGGATGTCCACCAGCTTCATGCCGCGCGCCTTCTGCTTGACGATCGCTGCGGGTTTGCCCTGGTTGACGGCGGAATTTTCCGGATTGGCACCCCAGATGACATACAGGTTGCACTTGTCGATCTGCCCCGGCGCGCAATCGGCGGAAGGCCCGATGGAGATGCGCTTCGACGCGACGCGCTGCGAATTGCAGATGGCGCTGTGCAGGTAGTTCGGCGTTCCGTAGACGTTCATGAAGCGACGGCCCACCGTGGCGAGCACGGCGAAATACTGCGGAGAAAGCACGCCGAGCGCCTCGGGGGTACCGTCGGCTTTGAGCTCCTTGAGCTTGTCGGCAAGCGCGCCGATCGCCTCATCCCAGGTGCAGCGCTCGAATTGGCCCGAGCCCTTCGGCCCGACCCGCTTCATCGCCCAGCGCAGACGCGTCGGGTCGTAGATGGTTTGCATCGCGGCCTGGCCTTTCGCGCACAGCGACTTCGAACCGCGGCCCCAGTTGTTGCCCGCCTCGGGGTTGCCCTCGACGTGCTCCCAGCGGCCGTTCACCACCGTGCACAGCGTCGAGCAGTGGGTGCGCGCCGGGCCGCACATCTGGCACCAGCAGTGCTTGATCTCGACGGTGTCCTCGGTTTTTTGCGCGCCGTCGCCTTCTGCCAGCGAACCGGCGCAACCGGCAAGGGCGCCGGATGCCGCCACGCCGGCGAAGGTCGCCGCAGCCGCCACGAACGTGCGGCGCGACAAGCTCAGCTTGTTCGTCATGGTCTCCTCGTATCGTTTCGTCTCGTCTCGTTTTCGTATCGCTCATCACGCGATGCGCCTACGGCCGCGCCGCCTCGTCATGCGGCGTTCAGATTGGGCGCGTCGCTTCGTCGCGCAGCGTGCAGGTTGCTTGCATCACCTCGTCACGCGATGCTCAGCTTGCTCGCGTCGCTTCGTCGTGCGGTATGCAGCTCGCCCGCGTCGTCTCGTCATACGGCGCCAAGGCTGTCCATACCGCTTCGTCGTGCGATACGCGGGCGTTCATGCCGCCACGTTACGCGATTCACCCAATTACCTATAGGCATAGCGGGATTCTAGGTTTTCACAATTGCCTAGTATGCCTATAGGCGTTACAAGCGGTAAACGGTCGCTTTCTACCGGCGAACGGCAGAGAAAGGGGTTTGCGGTACAACTCTATCCACATTGCGCCCTCGCCGCACGCCGAGGAATCTTAAAATTTTTCTTGACCCGGCGCTCAAAGTAAGCCTATGATGCCAACCAGTTTCGACAAACCGTTGAGGCGGAAGTCAAAGCAACTGTGCACGCACAGAGAGTCCGGGGTGCTGGGATCCGGGCCGAACGCAGGTTGCCAAATGGGCCGCTGAGGGCGCGGTGAACGGCAGGGGTTCCTGCCCAGTATTCGCGACGTGAGGGCATACGTGAGTTGCCGGAGGCGTGAAGGCGCTTCGCAAAGGGCCCGGCGCAAGCCGGGAAGCAAGGTGGCACCGCGGGTTTTCTGTAAGCTCGTCCTTGGTAAACAATCGTTTGCCGGGACGGGCTTTTTTCATGCCCCGACCGGCCCGGCCGCATAAGGCCGGCAAGGTTTAAGGAGGTGCCGAAGATGTTTCCGTCCATCGACGAGGTTCGCGCGTATGCCGCCAGCGGCGCGTACAAGCGCGTGCCCGTATGCCAGGAACTGCTCGCGGACCGGTTCACGCCCGTCGAGGTCATGCGCACGCTGCGCTCGGCGAGCTGCCATTGCTTTTTGCTGGAAAGCGTCGAAGAGGGGCGCAGCTGGGGCCGCTATTCGTTCCTCGGATGCAACCCCACCTTGGAGCTGACCTGCACGAACGGCCTGCTGCGCATCACGGAGGGCGCCGAAGGCGGCCAGCAGGAAGCGACCGAGCGCACCGTCGATCATCCCGGCGAGGCCATCCGCGAGGTGCTCGCGCGCTTCGCAAGCCCGCAGGTGCCGGGCATGCCGCCGCTCGCCGGCGGCTTGGTAGGCTACTTCTCCTACGACTACATCAAGTACGCCGAGGGGCGCCTGCGCACCAACCAGCTGGCCGACCGCGACTTCCGCGACGTCGACTTGATGCTGTTCGACCAGGTCATCGTCTTCGACAACCTCGAGCAGAAGGTGCTCATCATCTCGGGCGTGGCACTCGACGACGAACACGGCATCGAAGCCGCCTACGAGCGCGCCCGCGCCCGTTGCAACGACATGGCAACCCTGCTCGAGGGCAACACGCGCGCCTACTTCCCGCCGCTGCACCTAAGCGAGCCGCTGACCCCGCGCTTTTCGCAGGACGAATACGCGGAGATGGTCCGCCGCGCGAAGCACTTCATCCACGAGGGCGACATCTTCCAGGTGGTGCTTTCCAACCCGATGACCGCGCGCGCCACGGGCAGCCTGCTCGACGTGTACCGCGTGCTGCGCACCACCAACCCCTCCCCCTACATGTTCTTCTTCGTGAGCGACGACATCGAGCTGGCCGGCGCGTCGCCCGAAACGCTCACGCGCCTGGAAAACGGCGTGGTGAAGACGTTCCCGCTGGCCGGCACGCGCCCGCGCGGAGCGACGGCCGAAGCCGACGAGGCGCTTGAAGCGGAACTGCTCGCCGACGAGAAGGAGCTTGCCGAGCACAACATGCTCGTCGATTTGGGCCGCAACGACCTCGGGCGCGTCTGCGAGCTGGGCAGCGTCTCGGTCGACCGCTACCTGTCCATCCACCGGTTCTCGCACGTCATGCACATCGGGTCGGAAGTTTCCGGGCGCATCGGGGAAGGCTTCGACGCGGTGGACGCCATCGACGCCATCCTGCCGGCGGGCACGCTTTCCGGCGCGCCGAAGCTGCGGGCGGCGCAGATCATCCAGGAGCTCGAGGGCGCCAAGCGCGGCATCTACGGCGGCGCCATCGGGTATCTGGATTTCACGGGCAACATGGACACGTGCATCTCCATTCGCCTGGCATACAAGAAGGAAGGCCGGGTGTGCGTGCAGTCCGGCGCGGGCATCGTGGCCGACAGCGTGCCGGAAACCGAGTACGCCGAATGCCGGAACAAGGCCCGCGCGGTCGTCGCCGCCATCGAGGCCGCGGAAGGAGGCGTGCGATGATCCTGCTCATCGACAACTACGACAGCTTCGTCTACAACCTCTATCAGATGGCGGGGTCGATGCATCCCGACATGCGCGTGGTGCGAAACGATGCGCTGACCTGCGACGATATCGAGGCTTTGGCGCCGGAGGCGATCATCTTGTCGCCCGGGCCGGGACGTCCGGCCGACGCGGGGGTTTGCATCGAGGCGGTCAAGCGCTTCACCGGGCGCATCCCCATCTTCGGCGTATGCCTGGGGCATCAGGCCATTTGCGAGGCCTTCGGCGGCACCGTCGGATACGCCAAGGAGCTGATGCACGGCAAGGTCTCCCAGGCGCTGGCCTGCGGCGAGACCACGCTGTTCGCGGGGCTGCCGGCGGCGTTCCCCGTCGCGCGTTACCACTCGCTTGCCGCCGACGAGGCCACACTGCCGGAGAGCCTGCGCGTCACCGCGCGCACGGCCGACGGCGAGGTGATGGCGGTCGAGCACGCAAGCGCCCCCACCTTCGGCGTGCAGTTCCACCCCGAAAGCGTCATGACCCCCAACGGCGCCGCGATCATCGGGAATTTCCTCGCCGCAGCGCAGCGGTTCGGGAAGTGAGGGAAAACCACCCGCACAGGAAACCCAGCTGTAAAGCAAGGCTCCGCAACCGAAATCCGTAGGCGCGAGCGCAAGCTCGTGCCCTAATAGAAAGCGCGAAGCGCGCCACAAACGTATTAAACGCGATCCAGATAACGAAACAGCACGAACGCAACCACCGAAAGGACACCCATGATCACCGAAGCGATCCACAAGCTCGTCGACAAGCAGGACCTCACCTACCAGGAGGCCTTCGACACCATCAACGAGGTGATGAGCGGCGAGACCACGCCCGTACAGACGGCGGCGTTCCTCGCCGCGCTGTCGACGAAATCCACCAAAGCCGAAACCATCGAGGAGATTTCCGGCTGCGCGGCCGCCATGCGCTCGCACGCCACGCCCGTCGACTATGCGGGCGACACGCTTGAGATCGTCGGCACCGGCGGCGACAAGGCGCAAAGCTTCAACATCTCGACCACCGCGTCGATGGTCATCGCGGCAGGCGGCGTGAAGGTCGCCAAGCACGGCAATCGCGCGGCTTCCTCGAAATCCGGCGCCGCCGACTGTCTTGAGGCGCTCGGCGTGAACCTGCAGCAGTCGCCCGAGCTGTGCCGCGAGTTGCTCGACGAAGTGGGCATCTGCTTCCTGTTCGCGCAGAAATACCATGCGGCCATGAAGTACGTCGGCCCTATCCGCAAGGAGCTGGGCATCCGCACGGTGTTCAATATCCTAGGCCCGCTCACCAACCCCGCCTCGCCCACCTCCATGGTGCTCGGCGTCTACGACGGCGCGCTCGTCGAGCCGCTCGCCCGCGTGCTCGTGAGCCTCGGCGTCAAGCGCGGCATGGTGGTGTTCGGGCAGTGCGTCCTCGACGAACTTTCGACCGCCTGCGACACGCTCGTCTGCGAGTTCAAGGCGGGCGCGGACGACGCGGAGCCGGAATACCTCACCTACACGCTCACGCCGGAGCAGTTCGGTTTCGCCCGCTGCACCCGCGACGACCTGCGCGGCGGCGATGCGGAAGAGAACGCGCAAATCACGCGCGACATCCTCTCGGGCGCCGACAAAACCTTCCGCCGCGACACCGTGGTGCTCAACGCCGCCGCGGGCCTCTACGTCGCCGGCGCGGTGCCCTCGCTCAAAGACGGCATCGCACGCGCGGGCGAACTCATCGACTCCGGAGCGGCGCTCGCCACGCTCGAGGCGTACGTGACGGCTTCGAACCGATAGCTGACCAGGAGAGACATGAACATTCTTGACGAAATAGCCGAAAAGACCCGCGAGCGCGTGGCGGCGCAGAAGCGCGAGCGCAGCCTGGAGAGCATGCGGCAGGCCGCCGAAGAGGCGCTTGGGCGCGACTGCCTGGGCTGCAACGCCGAGGACCCGGGGCTTTCCGCGGAAGAATTCGCTCAGGCGCGTCTGCTCGCGCCGTGCAGCTTCCCCTTCGAGGGCATGCTCGAGCAGCCGGGCATGAGCTTCATCGCCGAAGTGAAACGCGCAAGCCCCTCGAAAGGCCTGATCGCGCCCGACTTCCCCTACCTTGAGATCGCGAAGGACTACGAGGCGGCGGGGGCGGCGGCCATCTCGTGTTTGACCGAGCCCTACTGGTTTCAAGGCGCCGACGAGTACCTGACCGAGATTGCCGACGCCGTCCGCATCCCGGTGCTGCGCAAGGACTTCGTGGTGGATGAATACATGGTCTACCAGGCGAAAGCCCTAGGCGCAAGCGCCGTGCTGCTCATCTGTGCCATCCTCGACGACACGCAGCTTCTTGCCTATCGGCAGCTGGCCGACGAGCTGCGCATGTCGGCGCTGGTTGAGGCGCACACCGCCGAGGAGGTCGAGCGCGCCGTGGCATGCGGGGCGCGCGTCATCGGCGTGAACAACCGCGACTTGAAGACGTTTGACGTCGACATGTCGGCCGCGCGGGCGCTGCGCGACCTGGTGCCGCCGCACACGCTGTTCGTATCGGAAAGCGGCGTGAAGAGCGCGGCGGACGTGGATGCGGCGCGGGAGATGCGCGCCGACGCGGTGCTGGTGGGCGAGACGCTCATGCGCGCCGCGGACAAGCGCGCCAAGCTGGCCGAGCTGCGGGGCGATGAGCGATGAGCGCGCTGGACGTTGCAGGTTCGGACCCCGAGGCAGCTAGCAGCACGGACGTTGCTGGCGAAGCGAGCGCGGTTGCCGCCGCCTCGAGCGCGCTGGACGTTGCGGGCTCGGACCCCGAGCGCCCCGAGCTGCTGGTGAAGCTGTGCGGCATGCGCACCGAGGCCGACGTGGCGGGCGCGGTTGCCGCCGGCTGCGACTTCGTCGGCTTCGTGGTGGAGGTGCCGGGCAAGCGCCGCAGCATCACTACCGAGCAGCTTGCCGCGCTCGCCGCCAAGCTGCCGCCGGCGGTGCACGCGGTCGGCGTCTTCGTCGACGCTCCGGTGGAAACCGTTCACCGATTACTGGCAGACGGCATCATCGGCGCAGCTCAGCTGCACGGCAGCGAGGATGACGCATACATCGCACGCCTTCGCCAGCTACTCGCAGGCGATGGCGGCGCCGACGGCGAGCCGGAACCGAACAGCGGTGCCGCTGCCCAGCCCGCCGTCCCGGCGCGCCCCGCGCCCCGCGGCGCCCGCATCATCCAGGCGTTCCGCATCCGCGGCCACGACGATATCGCCGCCGCAGCCGCAAGCACCGCCGACCTGGTGCTGCTCGACAGCGGAGCCGGCAGCGGCAAGCCCTTCGACTGGCGGCTGCTCGAAGGATTTCCCCGCCCGTTTCTGCTGGCGGGCGGCCTCGATCCCGGCAACCTCGCCCAAGCAGCCGCCCAAGCACACCGGGCGGCGGGCACGAACTTCGTCGGCGTGGACATGTCGAGCGGCATCGAAACCGAAGGCGTGAAAGACCCCCTCAAGATGAAAGCGGCCACCGCGGCCGCGAAAGGAGCTAACCGATGAGCAATTCCCCCACATCCCGCGGGCGTTTCGGCGTCCATGGCGGGCAGTACATCCCCGAGACGCTCATGAACGCTGTGGGCGAGCTTGAGCAGGCGTACAACCACTACAAGGACGACCCGGAATTCAACGCCGAGCTGACCGAGCTTCTGAACAACTACGCCGGGCGCCCGAGCCGCCTGTATTTCGCCCGGCGCATGAGCGAGGACTTAGGCGGCGCGAAGATCTACCTGAAGCGCGAGGACCTCAACCACACCGGCGCGCACAAGATCAACAACGTGCTCGGACAAGCGCTGCTGGCGAAGAAGATGGGCAAGACGCGCCTCATCGCCGAAACCGGCGCGGGGCAGCACGGCGTGGCCACCGCCACCGCCGCGGCGCTGCTCGACATGGAGTGCGTCGTGTTCATGGGCCGCGAGGATACCGAGCGCCAGGCGCTCAACGTCTACAAGATGCGCCTGCTCGGCGCCGAGGTGCACCCGGTCGATTCGGGCACCGGCACCTTGAAGGACGCCGTGAGCGAGACCTTCCGCGAATGGACGACCCGCATCGCCGACACGCACTACTGCGTCGGGTCGACCATGGGCCCGCACCCCTTCCCCACCATCGTGCGCGATTTCCAGGCCGTCATCAGCCGCGAGATCAAGGAGCAGATCCTCGAGGCCGAGGGCAAGCTGCCCGACGCCGTCATCGCCTGCGTGGGCGGCGGCTCGAACGCGGCGGGCGCGTTCTACAACTTCATCGAGGACGAATCGGTGGCGCTCATCGGTTGCGAGGCGGCCGGGCGCGGCGCGGACACCTTCGAGACGGCGGCGACCATCAACACCGGCAAGCTCGGCATCTTCCACGGCATGAAAAGCTACTTCTGCCAGGACGAATACGGCCAGATCGCGCCGGTGTACTCCATCTCGGCCGGCTTGGACTACCCCGGCATCGGGCCCGAGCACGCCGCCTGGCACGACAGCGGGCGCGCGCAGTACGTCCCCGTCACCGACGACGAGGCCGTCGACGCATTCGAGTACTTAAGCCGGCTCGAGGGCATCATCCCGGCCATCGAGAGCGCGCACGCCATCGCGCACGCGCGCAAGATCGCGCCGACCATGCGCCCCGACCAGATCATCGTTGTGAACATCTCGGGCCGCGGCGACAAGGACTGCGCCGCCATCGCCCGCTACCGTGGGGAGGAAATCCATGAGTAATGCAGTGAACGTTGCGGCCGGGGCCGCCGGGGTGGCCGGGGTGGCCGGCCAGGCGGGTGCCGGGGC
>CAVCPR010000073.1:0-13096 GCA_963604235.1 Anaerovoracaceae bacterium
GCGTTCAAACCTACGAAATCTTGCAGCAGCGTTATTCCCGATGAATCGTTAGTTCTTGCAGCAGAATTCTGTGGGCGTGAAAGGAAACTCGCTGCTGGAACTCTGTATCGATCAGGACTTTCGTGGGCGCGAACGCGAGTTCGCGCATAAATAGTTCAGCGTTCGAAGGGCGCGTCACGCTTATTTTAAAACGAGCCGGGTCTTGCTTGTGGGCGCGACGGGCCGGCGGGTGGGTATCCCGCCGGCCCGTTTTGGAAATGTGTGTCGCGCCTGCGGCGCTCTCTAGTAAGGGTTGAACTTGCGTTCAACCCTACGAAGTTTTGGGGCAACGAGACCCCAGGTCCGGATTTGATTTCGACCTGAAATTCGTAGGCGCGGCCGCGAGTTCGAACGGTATAAAAGCGCCGAAGGCGCATCGCTGTTTTCAATGCGAGCCGGATTTGCGCTCGCAGAAGCGACGGGCCGGCGGTTTGGTGATACCGCCGGCCCGTCGCTAGAACGCTTATCTTTGCAATTGCTTTCTTACCTGCTTAAATCGCGGGCCAATTCGCCGATGGCTTCGCAGAAGGTGGGGTGGGGGTGGATGACTTGCGCCAACTGCGCGGTCGTCAGCTTCAACTGTACGGCGAGCGCGAGTTCGGCGATCATGTCGGTCGCGCGGGGGAACACCAGCTGCGCGCCGAGGATCACGCCGTCATCGGCGCAGGTCACCAGCTTGATGAACCCGGACGGCGCGTTCTCGATGAGGCATTTGCCGTTCGATCCCGTCACCGCCTTGGCGCATTTGACGGCAATCCCAGCGTCCTTCGCCTCGGCTTCCGTCATGCCGACGCTCGCCACGTCGGGGCTCGTATAGACGCAGCTAGGCACCACCGACTCGTCGACGGGGGGAACCTGCCCGCAGATGGCGGCAATCACGTTGCGCGCCTGGGCGGACGCCACGTGCGCGAGCTGGATGTTGCCCGCCTTCGCGTCGCCGATCACCCACAGATGCTCGACGCTCGTCGCGCCTGAAGCATCGGCAATCACGCCGCGCCCGGTCTCCGGCTCGCAGCCGCAGTCTTCCGCGAACAGGCCTTCCAGGTTGCTGCGGCGCCCCGTCGCGGCAAGCACGCCGTCGACCGCCAGCGCCTGCTCCGTGCCCTTCTTGTCGAGGTAGGTGACCGTCACGTTGCCGGGCTCGCCGGCGATGGATTGGATGCGCACGCCGGCCGAAATGCTCATGCCCTGCTTCTTGCCGAGCATGGCGACGCGCTGTGCGATGTCCTTGTCGAGCGGGGGAAGGATGCGCTCGGCCGCCTCCAGCACATGCACCGCCACGCCGGCGTTGGCGTACATGCCCGCGATTTCCATGCCGATGACGCCGCCGCCGATGATGGCGATGCTCGAAAGTTCGACCGGCTCGCCTTCCAGCAGGTCGTCAGAGGTGTAGACCCCCGGGCCGTCGATGCCGGGGATGGGAACCAAATTGGGCACCGAACCCGTCGCGATGACGATGTCGTCGGCTTCGTAGCGCTCGCCGGCGCACTCGATGGCGCCCGCGGCAACGATGGTGGCGTGTCCCACGACCACGTCGACCTTGTCGGCCTTCATGAGCTTGGCGATGCCGTCGCGCAGCTGCCCGACCACGTCGTCTTTGCGCGCATGCGCCTGCTTCATGTCGAACGTCACGTTTTCGCAGGAAACCCCTACGGCGGCTCCCTCGCGTGCGGCATGCGCGAGCTCGGCGGCGTGGATGAGCGCCTTCGTGGGGATGCAACCCCTGTTCAAGCAGGTGCCTCCCAGGTCGCGCTCTTCGAACAGCACGACGGTTTTCCCGGCTTTCGCGGCCTCGTCGGCGGCGGTGTAGCCGCCCGGGCCGGCGCCGATGATGGCGATATCGTAATGCATTGAACCATTCTCCTTACAATAACATCGAAGCTAGATCATGGGCGATTTCCGCGTCCAACCCCTGCTGAGCAAGCGCCGCGGCAACCGTTTCCCGGTCGGCCGCATCGTCGATCGCTACCCCGGCAAGCAGCTTCGGAATATCCTCGAGCGTATCGGCGTCGAGCCCGTCCGACCATAGCGCCGCCTCGACGATGCGCCCGTCGCGGCAGGTCCAGTCCAGGCGGTTCGTTCCCCAGGCAAAGCGCGCTTGGGCGCTGTTTTCCAGCGGGCGGTCGTCCTTGTAGACCCACGCGTCGCTCGCATAGCGCTCGCGCAGCTTCGCCACGTTCGCCATATCCTCTTCGTCAAGCGCGAGCTCGCCGACCGGCAGGCAGTACACCTGGCCGAATGCCTGAGCGACCGCCTCGCGCACCGCGGCGCAGTCAAGTCCCGGCGAGAACTCGACCAGATTCGCCACGCGCGAGCGCACCGACTTCACGCCTTTGGCGGCGAGCTTGAGCGGGTTGACGTTGAGGTAGCGCGAGAGCGCCGATGCGTCGACGTCGACCATGATGGTGCCGTGGTGGTAGCTCGCCGGCATGGCCGCCCGCGAGTGGTAGTAGGCGTGCCCGCTGAACTTCTTTCCGTCAATGGTGAGGTCGTTTCGCCCGCTGACCTGCGCATCCATTCCCAGAGTCCGCATCGCTTCGCACAAAACCCGCGTCTGCTTCGCCTTGTCGAAGTCGCCCTTGGGCATGAGGAAGGTGAAGTTTTGGTTGCCCAGGTCGTGGTAGACGGCCCCGCCGCCCGAAAGGCGCCTGGCCACGTGCCCGCCTGCGGCGGCAAGCGCGGAGCAGTTGCACTCGTCGAGCGCGCTTTGGTTGCGGCCGATGACCACGGTGTTCTCGTTCTGCCACAAATAAAGGATGCATAAACCAGGGGCAACCTTGCCCAGGAGGTATTCCTCCAAAGCAAGGTTGCCGTAAGGGTCGACGCTATCCGATGTGACGATCGCCAGCGTGTCGATCACGATTACTCCTCGTCAAACGTGTAGCGCAGGCGGGGTTTGCGCGCCGCGCCCACCTCGTCGGGGCGCCCGATGAAGCGCGTGAAGGGGGCGTGGTGGAGCTTTTCGCCGTCCTGCTTGGCCTCGTCGTAGATGGTGCGCAGGATGTCCACCAGGCCGTCGAGCGTCTCGGGCGATTCCGTTTCGGTCGGTTCGACCATGAGCGCCTCGTGCACGATGAGCGGGAAGTACATGGTGGGCGGGTGCACGCCGAAGTCGAGCATGCGCTTGGCCACGTCCATGGCCGACGCCCCCGTTTCGTGCTTCAGCGGCTCGATGTCCATGACGAACTCGTGCATGCAGCGTTCGCCATAGGGGATCGAATACTCGTCGCACAGGCGCTTGAGCAGGTAGTTTGCATTCAAAACGGCGTTTGCGGAAGCCTCGGGAATGCCTTCCTTGCCCAGCGTCAGCACGTAGGCGAGCGCGCGGACGACCACGGTGAAGTTGCCGTAGAAGCTGCGCACGCGGCCCATGGAGGCCTCGGGCGTGTAGAACTCGTAGCCCTCGGCGCCCTCGCGCACGAGCGGGCCGGGCAGGAACTTCGCCAGGAAGTCCTTGCAGCCGACCGGGCCCGCGCCCGGGCCGCCGCCGCCGTGCGGGGTGGAGAACGTCTTGTGCAGGTTGAGGTGCACGCAGTCGAAGCCCATGTCGCCGGGGCGTACGTGGCCCATGACCGCGTTGAGGTTCGCGCCGTCGTAGTAGCACAGGCCGCCGGCCTCGTGGATGATGCGCGTGATCTCCAGGATGTTGGGGTCGAACAGGCCGAGCGTGTTGGGGTTGGTGAGCATCAGACCTGCGGTGTCCTCGCCGACTGCCGCGCGCAGGGCGTCCAGGTCGACGCCGCCCTCGGCGTTCGAGGGGACGGCCACCACGTCGAAGCCGACCATGACGGCCGAGGCGGGGTTGGTGCCGTGGGCCGAGTCGGGCACGATGATCTTCGTGCGTGCCGCATCGCCGCGCGAGAGATGGTAGGCGCGGATAAGCTGCAGGCCGGTGAACTCGCCGTGCGCGCCTGCGGCAGGCTGCAGCGTCATGTCGTCCATGCCGGCGATCTCGCACAGGATGGACGTGGTCTTCGCGATGACTTCCAGGCAGCCCTGCGCGGTGGAGGCGGGCTGCAGGGGATGGATGCCCGTGAAGCCCGGCAGCGCGGCGAGCTCCTCGTTGATGCGCGGGTTGTACTTCATGGTGCACGAACCCAGGGGATAGAAGCCGTCATTGACGCCGTGGGTTTGCTTGGCAAGCTCGGTGTAGTGGCGGCCCAGGTCGACCTCGGCGATTTCCGGCAGGCGCGGGGCTTCTTCGCGTGCGGCGGCGCCGAAGTCGACGGCGGGCACGTCGCAGGCGGGGATGAGGTCGAGCTTGCGACCGGGCTTGCTGCGTTCGAACAGGAGCTCCATTATGCAAGCACCTCCTTGATGGCGTCGATGAGCGCGTCGATATGCGCTTTGGTGTTCAGCTCGGTGCAGCACCACAGGATGCCGCGCTGCGTGGGCAGGCCGCCGAGGATGCCGCGCTCCTCAAGTGCGGTCAGCAACGCCTCGGCGTCGGTGGGGCAGCTGGTGAGGAACTCGTTGAAGTACGCGCCCTCGTTTTGCAGCTCGAAACCGAGTTTGGCCAGCTCTCCGGCCAGATAATGCGCGTGCGCGGCGGAGTTTGCGGCGACGCGGGCGAGGCCTTCGGGGCCGACCGCCGCCAGGTAGACCGAGGCGGTCATGGCGCACAGCGCCTGGTTGGAGCAGATGTTGCTCGAGGCCTTCTCGCGGCGAATGTGCTGCTCGCGGGCCTGCAGCGTCAGGACGAACGCGCGGCGGCCTTCGTTGTCGGTCGTTTCGCCGACGATGCGCCCGGGAAGCTTGCGCATGTTCTTTGCGGTGGTGGCCATGTAGCCCAGGTAGGGGCCGCCGAAGGCCAGCGGCATGCCGAGCGGCTGCCCTTCGCCAACGGCCACGTCGGCGCCGAGCTTCGCGGGGCACTCCAGCGCGCCGAGGCTGATCGGGTTCGCGCTCATGATGAGCTTCGCGCCCGCCTCGTGCGCGGCCGCCGCCAGCGCGCCGACGTCCTCGATGGAGCCGAAGTAGTTCGGGCTCTGCACGAGCACCGACGCGTATGAGCCGCCGGCGAGCGCAGCTGTGAGGTCGGCGGCCGAGGTGGTCAGCCCGTCTTGGCCGATCGTCGTCACGGGAATGTCGCGGCTTGCGCAGTAGGTGCCGAGCACCGTCTGCGTCTGCGGGTCGACGCCGCCGCACACCACCACGCCCGACTTCTTGCGCTCTTCGAGCATGATGACGGCCTCGGCGGCTGCGGTGGCGCCGTCGTAGACCGACGCGTTGCTGACGTCCATGCCGGTCAGTTCGCAGATTTGCGCCTGGTACTCGAAGATGCTCTGCAGCACGCCCTGGCTGATTTCGGCCTGATAGGGCGTGTAGGCGGTGACGAACTCCTCCTTCGAGGTGACCGTCTTGACGATGGCCGGGATGTAGTGGTTGTAGGCGCCGGCGCCGCGGAAGATGCTCTTGAAGCGCGTGTTCTTGTCGGCAAGCGCGCTGACCGTCTCGGCGACTTCCATCTCGGAGAGGCCGGGCGCGAGGTCGAGCTCGTCGATCCGGACTTCGGCGGGAACGATGTCGTACAGCTCGTCGATGCTGCCGAGGCCGCATGCGGCGAGCAGCTCGTCCCGCTGCGCCGGGGTCGCAGGAATGTAGCTACCCATGTGCTGTCCTTAGTGGTTGGAGGGGTTTGCGGGTTATTCGGCCTCGGCGGCGCAGTGGGCCTCGTAGGCGTCGGCGTCGAGCAGCTCCTCGGTGTCGCCGAGGTTCTCCACCTTGATGAACCAGGCGCCGTAGGGGTCTTGGTTGATGGTCTCGGGCGCGTCGAGCAGTTCCTCGTTGATGGCGCATACCGTGCCGCTGACCGGGGAGAACACGTCGGAGACGGCCTTGACGGACTCAACGTCGCCGAATGCCTCGCCGCAGGTCACCTCGTCGCCCTCCTCGGGCAGGTTCACGAAGACGAGGTCGCCGAGGGCGTTCTGCGCGTAGTCGCTCAGGCCGATGGTGGCCACGCCGTCCTCGACCTTGACCCACTCGTGGGATTTCGCGTACTTCAGCTCTGCGGGTGCGGTTGCCATGATGGTTTCCTTTCAGGTTTGGTTTTGTTTGGTTTGCGGTCGGCCCCGGACGGGTGCCGGGGCGGGTTGCTTGGGGGTGGGTGGGCGCCCGGTTGGCGCGCGGCGGTCGGTCGCGGCGCGTCGGGCGCCTCGGCGCTCGGTGAGCCGGCGCGTCGCCTAGCTGCGCTTATAGAACGGCAGCGGGACGACCTTGGCGGCGACCATGCGGCCGCGCACTTCCACTTCGACCTCGTCGCCTTCGGACAGCGATCCGTTCTCCACGAGCGCCATGGCGATGGCCTTGTTCACGAAGGGGCACTTGGTGCCGGAGGTGGTCATGCCGACCTGCTTGCCGTCCTTGAACACCGGCATGTGCTCGCGCGCGATGCCGCGCCCGATGACCTCCAGGCCGACCCTCGTGCGTGCCGGCGTGCCGGCGGCGACGAGCGCATCCTTGCCGATGAACTCCTCTTTTCCTAGCTTGACGCCGAAATCGAGGCCGGTTTCGAGCGGGGAGACGGTTGCATCCATCTCGTGGCCGTACAGCGGCATGGCCGCTTCCAGGCGCAGCGTGTCGCGGGCGCCTAAGCCGCAGGGAATGCAGCCGAATTCCTCGCCGGCCTCGCGCAGCGCGCGCCAGACGGCGGGCGCGTCGGCAGCGGCGGTGTAGACTTCGTAGCCCAGTTCACCGGTGTAGCCGGTGCGGGAAATCATGCACTCGATGCCGTTGATGGATGCGGAGCGCACGGCGGTGTAGTACTTCTCGGGGATCTGCTCGGCGGGCAGCAGCTTCGCGATGATCTCGGGCGCCTTCGGGCCCTGCAGCGCGATCTGCGCCACGCTGTCGGAGATGTCGTTGAACTCGGTGTCGGCGAGGATGTGCTGCGACATGTACTCGAAGTCCTTGGCGCGGTTGGCGGCGTTGACCACCACCAGGTAGGATTCCTCGCCGAACTTGTAGACGATCAGGTCGTCCACGCAGCCGCCGTCTTCGTAGCACAGCACGGAGTAGCGCACGCGCCCGATGGTCATGTTGGTGAAGTCGTTGGTGAGCACGTGGTTCAGGGTCGCGAGCGCGCCGGGGCCCTTCACCGTGAACTCGCCCATGTGGGACACGTCGAACAGGCCGCATGCCTGGCGCACGGCCATGTGCTCGGCGATGACGCCGCCTCCGTACTGCACGGGCAGCAGGTATCCGGCGAAGGGGACGATCTTGCCGCCTTCTTCAACATGGACGTCGTACAGGGGTGTTTTCAGTTCGCTCATGGGTCTCCTCTCGGCTGAAAACGGACAGGGGCGCAGACGTGGTGTAGCTGTCTGCGCCCCTGTCCTTGTGACCTGAGAGATTCTCCGCATGGGCGGATTGCATCTTCGGTGCCGCGCCGGCCGGCGCGTCTTTCCAGGGTTTCGTCGAGCACCGGTTCTTTTGCCTGAGAGTTCCTGCCTCCCCTTCGGCGCCTCGTCGCGCGAGGTCTCTCCCGGTGCCGTCATCCGAAGATATTCGGTTGTGAAGCGGCGGTTGGACCGTCTCTTCCGACGTTGCCCACTGTATCGGGGCAACGCTTCCGGTGAATTGCCGGACTGTTACGACCCTGTAAATGATACCGATGGGGAAACATTACCGGGGCGTCATCGCGCAAACGGCGCCCGACGGCCCGTAGGCGGTTAGGGCGGGCGGGTGGGGTTGTTCGTCCGGGAGTGCCTTTGGGCCGTTTTTGGGCGCACTTGCGTACGCCCCTACAGACAGATTCCGTAGTCCTTCCGCAGGGGGTATGGCGGACGGATTCCGTTGCCTGCGTTTTTCTTTGAGTTGATGCCTCTGCTTTATGAAACGGGACTAGAATGAGTCATTCGATTTGCGCGTGAACGGGTTGGTTGCATCTTGCCCCCGGGCGCGCCGGTGCTCCAATATGGGCGGAAAGTGGGTATGCGTGGACGTTCGGAATGGCCTCTCCCCGGAAACCTCCGGTTCAACTGCGGAATTTTCCGCCGAGTCTTCCTCAACTTGTTCCTCGGTTGCGGCTGATATGGCCTTGGCGGTGACCGATTCGGTTGCGGTTGCGGCAGACGATCTCTCGGCGGCTGCGGGGGCGCCCTTGATGGCTGCCCCTCCGGCTGACGGCGGGAGCTTTTCTCGGCGCGCGTTTGCGGCGGGTGCGGCTTGCGCCATCGGATCGATCTTCCTGCAGCCGGTTTTGGGCCTCGGCAACACGTTCTGGCTTCCCGGCACCGGGCATCACGGCATCGCCGACGGCGCCTTTGCCGACGAGACCAACACCATCACCGTCGATGCCGGCAAGTTCTGCGTCATCGTCTATGACGCGGCGGCGGGAACCGGCACCGTCGCGAGCGGCGTGAAGGTGCACATCAAGTCGCTGTACAACAACAAGGAAGTCGAGGGCACGTCGGGAGGCGACGGGCGCATCGTCTTCGACGTCGAGCCGCTCGCACGCAAGATGCACTCCGATCAGGCCGGCGACTTCATGGAATTCGACGCCGCCATCACCGTCACCGCCGACGGGCATCGCGAGGTGAGCATCCCGCGCATGCACATCATGGACGGGCTGGCCATCCAGGTTCCCACCCGCACGCTCGACGGCAAGCCGTATTTCCGCGCCATCTCCCTTGACGGCTGGGACGTTCAGTACAACGAGCAGGAATTCGTCCTCTCCCCGGCGAATACTTCCCAGCATGAGTTGAAATGCGAGCTGTTTTTCCCGTCAGACGGCTTCTACTGCGTGCAGCCGGTCATCGGCAAGAGCGCGACGGCGTCTCGCGTCGGATACACCCTTGGCAACATGCAGATGATCGAGGGCAAGGCGAACGAGTTCAAAGCCTTCTCCTTCACTGGCGACTTTCTTTCCACTTCGCGCAGCGGGGTCGTGCTTGAACCGGGCGACCTCATTGCCATTGCCGTCGCCGACGATCGGGATAATCCGCTTTTCTCCATCCAGACCGGTTTCGGGGTGTTCCGCGCCCCGTGCGATGAGGGCTTCAAGCAGGCCAGCGACAACATCGCGCCCATCAACAGCGGTTTCTCCTCTGACGCTCAAACGAGCAGCGCCGACCTGGCGTCGGCCGACGACGGCGGCGATGCGACCCTGCAGGGCGAGGCGGGCACGGGCCTGCGCAAGGTCGAGGACCAGAAAATCACCCTGCCCAACGACGACAACATGCTCAAGTGCCTGCGTGGCTTGCAGTTCAGCTGCTGGACCCCGTCGTTTCCCGTCGTGTTTCGCTATGATCCCACGGGCCATGTCCTGTTCGGCCTTGACCTGGAGCTGCTGAATTACACGAACGCCCCGGACGAGTACGATGGCAACACGGAATGGCGCTCTAAGCCCCGCGGCAGCGCTGCCGACCAGATTTCGCGTAAGATCCAGTTCTACAAGAACAAGTTCAAGCAGACCGCAGAGATGGTGGGCAACGCCATCAACGGCAAGAAAATCACCCCGAAGGCGACCAAGGCGGTCACGCTCACCATTACGTTCCAGCTGATCGCGGAACTGGACTACAAGGCCGCGGACAAGAAATGGGAAGGCGATTTCGGCGTCGTGCTCGGGGGCAAGTTCGGCGGCAGCTACACACAGCCGTTCACGGTTGCCTACATCCCCATGTACGTGTGTATCGAGCTGTCGCTCGAGGTCGCGGCGAGCCTGTCGTACAACATCAGCGCCGACTGCTCGGATTTGCAGGACCCCTCCAAGCCGATCGACAACCTCTCGCGCATTTTGTCGCGGCTGAAGTTCAGCCCCAGCGGAACCGAGAGCCTTGCCTTCAACATCCCGCTCGCGGCCTCGCTCGGCGTCGGCATCCATAAGGTGCTTTCCGCGGGCGTGCGCGGCGGCGGCGGCCTGTCGTTCACATTCGAATGGCGCCAGAACGCCGCAACCGATTACAAGGGCAAGCCCGATCCGCGGTTCACCTTCGGGGCCCAGGCGGACATTTCCGTCTTCGTGGAGCTGCTGTTCTTCAAGAAGTCGCTCAGCCTTGCGCACGGCAGCTGGCCGCATATTTACGATACCGACAACCGGGGAGGCTCGTCGACCGCTTCGCTTGCCGGCGCCGACGACGAGATTGCCGTGATCGAGGCGAAATACTCCTGCATGAGCGAAGGCGGGGAATACTACATTTCCGACGGTGCCGACGCGTCCCTTGCGGCCGATGGCGTGGAGGACGACGTCGATGCGTCCGCGTTCGTTATTGTTCCGGAATCCGAGCTTGCCGCGCGCGCCGAGATCCTCGTGTCGACGGGGAAGGCGGCTGCGTCGGTGGCCGGCGAGAGCGAGGGCGCCGCGTTGGCGGCTGCTGCCGGTGTTGCGGCGGCGGCTGGCGAAGGCGAGACCGCCGGCGCGGGCACTGCCGAGGCTGCCGGCGCGTCCGTGGCCGCTGCTGCTGCGGAACCCCTGCGCGCCGCCGCGTTCCCGGCCGACGAGTGGACCGTTTCCGCCGGCAACATCGTCGTCGCCGACATGGTGGCGCCCGCTGCCGCGGCCGCTTCCGCCACCGCCACCGGCTCCGGCGCCGACAGCTCCGACAGCAGCCTCGCGGCCGTCGCTTCCGCGGACGGCTATGCCTACACCTGGACCGAGGGCCATGACGCGAAGTTCGATGACCGCGGCTCCGGCGACGACGTCATCTACAAGCTGGGAAGCCGCGGCGGCGTTCGCCCGCGCCATATGGACCTGGTGGCCAAGGACGTCTTCAGCGCCTCGAAGAGCAAGCTCATCGAGGTCAACGGGGTTCGTTACCTGTTCCGCATCGCGCCGGTGACTTACAACGGCAAGACGCTCGGCCGCGTCGTGTACCAGAGCATCACCGACGCCGCGGTGTCGAAGCCTTTCCCGGTCGCGTTCGAAACGGCCACCATCGGCGTGGGCCGCGATTCCCTCTACGACTACGATTTCGACGTGCGCGTCTCGAGCAAGGACGCCAACGATCCGCGCATCCTGCTGCTGGTCATCTCCGGCGAGCGCTCGGCCGGCGACAAGACCACCATCTTCGCCGCCGCCGAGGCCACGGTCGCCACGGCGGTTCGGCTCGGGCTGCGCGACGCCGCCTCCGCCGCGACGCAGGGCGCGTTCGTCGCGAAGGGCAACGTCTCGTGGAAGTCGCCCACCTACGAGGAGACGAAGCAGTACTACGCCTTCCGCAAGCCGTTCCTCGTCGTTCGCGAGGACGTCTCGGCGCCCGCCTATGAGCGCGTCGAGTCCGACGGCTTCGACCATGAGTTCGGCTTCTTCCTGGTCGACCACGCGGACACCAAGGAAGAGCTGTTCGACGCCGACCGCGTGAAGACGGGCATGAACATCGCGCATTTCGTGTTCGGTGACACGTCGGCGGTGCAGCTGCTGTCGGTGAACATGCCCACGGGTGTTGAGTCGATCGTTCCCGACTGCGCTCAGGCGGCGCCGACCGACCAGTCGGCCGTTTTCGCCACGTTCGGCTACACCGTCAAAGACGGCTCCGGCGTCCGCTCGATCAAGCTCGTGCTCGCGAAGGACGGGCTGAGCCGCAACATGCTGGCCTCCGCCGCGGTCGTCCCCGTCATCGATGTCGATTCGTACGTGAAGCGCCTGAACCCCTGGGAAAGCGCGCATAGCCTGATCGCATCGGTTTCCACCGACGTCGACGTTATGGCCGAGGGGTCGCTCGCCTATCTGGCGCTGGCGACGCTTCCCGCGGTCGACGAGATCGAGAAGCATGTCGGGGCCGCTTCCGGCTTCGCCACGTTCGGCATTTCGTGCGTCGGCCCCGAGCGGGTGCCGCTCGGCAACATGCAGCTGCGCGTGGGCCACAAGTACTGCTACTACGAGGTGAACCATTCGGGCCTTATCGGCTACGACTACGCCGACGGAAAGGCCACGCCGCACGTGGAGGACCCCATCCGCCAGATCAAGGCGCTCGCGCTGGTGGACGGCGTCTTCACCCATTCGTTCGTCTTCGCCGAGTGCGATACGGAAATCGACTCGTTTTTGGTCGTCGAGGATACCAACGGGAAGAAGCTGTCTGCGAGTTCGTTCGTGATGCGCCATGTGACCGAGGCGGACTCGTCGAAGGCCGACCTGTACTCGTTCAGCGTGCCGTTCTTGCGCTCCATCGCGACCAACGTGGTCTGCCCGGTTGCCGCCGCGGTTTCGGCGGGGAAGAGCAATTCGTTCGCCATCACGGTAAGGAACACCGGCAACGTGGTGCTCACGCAGGCGAAGCTCGTGTTCGTCGATGCCGAGACGGGCGCGACCATCGGGGATGCCGTCCTGAATTTCAAGCAAGCGAAGAACGCCCAGAACAGCGGCCTGTACGAGGGTGACTACTACGACGAGACCATGTCCGACGCGACCAAGCAGAACATGCTGGTGGCTGACGACGGCGACGCGGTGCTCATTCCCGGGCAGACGCGCACGTTTATGGTCGACATCGAAATTCCCGCGGATTGGAGCGGGAAGAGGAAGCTCACGGTCATTGCGCCGTCGGCCGATCTGAGTTATGTCGATCCGAACACCGGCAAAGTGGCCGTCGAGGGCTCCGATGTGACGGTGTACGGGACGACCGAGAGCAACTCGGAGACCGTCGAGCTGACCATCGCGTCGGCAGTCGATAACGAGCCGAGTGGCAAGGTGCTGCCGGGCGAAGTGACGCCGGGCGGCGGCTCGGGTTCGAGTGGCGGCAACGGTGACGGTGGTAGCGGTGACGGCGGTGGAGACGGCTCCGGTGATGGCAACGGCAGCGGTTCCGGCAGCGGGTCCGGCTCCGGCAAGGGCGCGACCGGCGCGAAGACCGGTGACGGCGCGCTCGGCTCGCTCACGCCGGCGCTCGCCGCCGTGGCGGCCGCCGGCGCGGGCCTCGCGGCCTACAGCGCCCGCCGCTCCCGCCTCGAGCGCGAAGCAGCCGCCGGCGTCGAAGGCACGGAAGACGCCGAGGGCCCCGAAAGCGAGGAATAGGGTTCGCCCAGGTTGCACAGGCTGTTCAGGCTGCTCGTTCGGTCGGTCGGTGGGCACGGGTCTGTCGGCCCGCCCGAGAAAGCACCGTCGCGCCCTTCGGGCGCTCTC
>CAVCPR010000074.1:0-13079 GCA_963604235.1 Anaerovoracaceae bacterium
ATGCGGCCCGTCTCGGCGTAGACGATGCGCTTCTTCAGCCACGTGAAGCCGCGCGCCGTCTCCACCGTGGGCACGGCGTTCAGCAGCCTGTAGGCCTTCGGGACCACCGACGAGGAGGCCATCAGCTTGTTGACCTCCACGCGGATGGCGATGGCCTGCGTGAAGAACTTGTACTCGGACACCTCGCGGTTGCGCTGGTACACGCCGCTCATGGCTCCTCCTGGAATCGTGGCGAAAAAACGGCCCGCTGCGCGGGCAGGGATGCGACCGCGCAAGGCGGTCGCATCAAGAACAAAAGTATAGAGCACTCGGCTGGCTAGCCGACGAGGAAGCCGGGGCGGGGGCAAATCCAGGTGTCCGTCGCCGAGGTGTAGTCGGCATAGCCGCCGTAGCCGACGTAGCACACGCAGGACGTGGAGCCGCCCATGACGGAACGAAGCCACCAAGAGCACCGAGTTCCGTTCAAGCGGTGCGCGGTATCGCGGAACAAATCGAATTGGCAGTCGAAGCCCACGCTGTAGCCCTTGGTGCCCCACACCGGGCAGCCGTACACCTCCATCTCGGAGGGCGACCACACCTTGCCGATGTCCTGCCAGCTCCAGCTGTTGGAGTCGCTGAGCGCGCCGCTCGCGCTGTAACGCTCTTCCAAAAGGACGCGCTGGGTGAGCAGGTACTTGGTCAGCCCCTCGGGCAGGCACGCCTCGAACAGCTGCTCCCACGCCTTGAGGTTGCTGCCGAGGTACGGGTTCTTGACGTCGGCGGTGCCCTGGTTGGTGTTCGTGGTGTTCCACATCAGGTAGCTGCCGTTGGCCGCGCCGGTCGCGGTTTCGGCCACCGCGACGGGCGCGGAGGCCATGAAGGCGATGTGGTGGCCCTTGGAGGAGTCGCCGCAGTTGAGGTACGGGTCGATGTGCGCGAGGAGGAAGCGCACGGACTGCTGCGACGTCACGCCCGACGCGCTCACGAGCGGGACGTCGAGGTAGTCGCCCACGCGCAGGCCCGCGAAGTTGCCCGCCGCAACGCGCTTGTGCAGGGCGTCGTAGACCGTTCCGGAGCCGATCTCGCCCGCCAGGACGGTGGCGATGCTCTGCCCGCCGTACTTGCCGACGAGGGACAGGCGGTTGTACTCCGCGTTGTTGAGCGCCGTCTGCGCGTTGGTTCGCGCGGTGCTGTCGATGACCTCGTAGCTCGCGCCGCCCACGCTGAATTTATCGACTTGTGCCATTTGGTTCCTTTCCTTTCGTGGCCTTTACTTGAGGGTGATGGTCGTGCCGGATGCGGAGCACGTGCCGCCGAACGTCACCGTGCCGCCCGAAGCCGATGCCTTGGACGAGGGGCAGTAGATGGTGCCGTCGCTGTAGATGAATCCGTCCGTCGCGTCCGCCAGCTTGCCGTACAGGTCGGCTATCTGCGCCTTCTGCGCCGCCAGCTCGGCGGTCGCCGACGCGTCGGCAGCCACGGAGTTGGCGACGCTCCATGCGTTGCTCGCCGCGACGTCGGCCTTGGATGCCGCCGCGTTGGCCGCGCTCGCCGCGCTCGCGGATGCCTGCTGGTCAGCCGCGTGCTCGTCGTGGCGGGTTTGCTCGGCCTTGACGCGAGCGGACTCGTTCGCCGCGCGGGTGGCCTCTGCGGAGACACGCGCCTTCTCGTTCGCCGCGCGGGTGGCCTCTGCGGAGACACGCGCCTTCTCGTTCGCCGCGCGGGTGGCCTCTGCGGAGACACGCGCCTTCTCGTTCGCCGCGCGGGTGGCCTCTGCGGAGACACGCGCCTTCTCGTTCGCCGCGCGGGTGGCCTCTGCGGAGACACGCGCCTTCTCGTTCGCCGCGCGGGTGGCCTCTGCGGAGACACGCGCCTTCTCTGCGGCTTCCGCAGCCGTCTCGTACGCGCTCCACTTCTTGTAAAGCGCGTCGAGTTCGTCGCTGTAGCTCTTGGAGGGGTCGGTCGTGCCGTCCACGTTGCCCAGGATGACCAGCTCGATGTTCTCGGTGGTCTCGCTGTAGCCGTTGGAGCTGTAGAACTCGAAGTACGCCAGCCGGCAGCGCCCAGCCCCGTTGAGCGCATCGCTCGACAGCGTGGCCGCGACGCTCGCCGTGCCGACCGTGGCCGACACGCGCGCCCAGGTGCCGTCGGCATGCAGGATGCACAGGCGGGCGCTCTGGTACGTCGGCGTGTAGGCCGCGCCATTGTCAGTGAGCGCGGCAGTGATTTTCTGCGTCTGGCTCTCGCCGCGCCGCAGGGTCAGGCGCGGCGGGATTCGCCCAGGGCGCTTGCGCATGTCCAGTGCGACGGTGTGGTTAATCATTGCCGCCCTCCAAGGTCTTGAGAGCCGCCAGCGCCGCCTTGAAGGCCTCCACCGGGTCGGCCTGCGCTGCCGTCTCGTCGCCGGTTTCCTCGGCGGTGGCGACCGCGCTCTCGGGGTCGACGATGGCCGCCAGGGCGTCGAACACGGCGACCGTGGCGGCAGTGCGGTCATCGACGTATTTGGGCGCGACCAGCTTGATTCCGTCCACCATCGCGGCGGGCGGCTCGGAAACATCGTCGGCTGTTGTCAGCCTCCGCTCGCCGTCGCTGTACTCCTCGATGATAAGCAGGTTCTGCTCCTCGGCTTCGCGCAGCTTCTCCTTGTCGAAGTCGCTCACGTAGCACTCCGTGTTGCTGATGGCGTCGTGGATGATGTACGCAACGACGCATTTCTCTTGCTCCATCGATATCCTCCTAAAAGCTTCTCGTGCACTGCCCGTTGATGAATGGCATATGCAGCGCCGTCAGGGTATGGACGTCCCATCCATCGTCGGGTTCGTAGGTGAAGCCGGCAAGGTACACGGCACCGGTGCCGGTTTGCGTGCTCGTTGCGCTGGTGTCCGACGATGCGAGCACAGACTTGTGCGGCGTCACCTCGCGGATGATCTGCGAGCCGTGCAGTTGCAGGCCGTACAGAATCTCTCCCGTGGGGATGTAGCGGACGCCCGCCGTCGGGTCGACGCGGGCGACCTCCGAGCCGTTGCGGTAGCCCCTCAGGCACCCGTCGGTGCCGAGCCTCATCCCGTAGCCGCTTGTCGTCGAGCCGCCTGTGAAGGCCCCTGTGGCGGTTATGTTGCCGGCGGTGACGACACCCGCCGAGGTCACCTTGAAGTTGTTCGCATTGCAGACGAAGGTGTTGCTGTCGAACGTCACCGTCCCGGCGCTCACATTGACACTCGTCGTGTCGTTCGCCCAGATGGTGCGGGCGTTCTTTCGCGCCGCGCTGTCCGCGACCTGCCAATAGGTGCCGTCGTACGTGAGCGTGAGCAGGTCGCCCGATTTCCAGTAGTACTTCGCCGGCAGGCTATTGCCGTTGTAGGCGATGTTCTTCGCCCCGGTCGAGTTTACGTTCAGCGTCGGGGATGATGCCTTGTTCTCATACGTGAACTTGACGCAGACGGTCGCGCCCACGGCGAGCTTGAAGCCGCTGATGCTGACCGTTTTGGCGCTGTTCGCCGCCGACGTGTAGCAGTAGCCGTATTTCGCGCCCGCCGCCGTCACGTCCGAGTTGATGCTGTCCAGCTCGTCGGTGAGCGAGCTGCCGCCGATCTGCACGTTGTCGCCGCCGATGTACACCTTGCCTTCGTCGATGTCGGCATAGAAGACGGTCTTGCCGGTGTCCTTGTCGGTGACGAGCAGCTTTCCCGCCTTGAGCAGGCTCGCGTCTACGACACCGGACTTGATGTACGTGCCGTTGATGTATAGCTTGCCGTCTTCGAGGTAGATTCCCTGCTCGGTATCGCCGTTGGTGAGGCGGTAGAGCACTTCTTCCTGGTCGAGGGCTTCATCGAGGGTCACGACCGCGTCGGAAGCGGCCTTGGCCGTCTCGTTGGCGTTGTTGATCCCCTGCGCGAGCTGCGGCGTCGTGTACGTCACCGCGTCATCGTCCCATGTGATCTTCGAGCGAGTCCAGTAGTAGCGGCCTTCGACGTACTTGGGCTGGGAGGTCGACCAGCTGCCGCCGGTCTGGGCGGTGCTGCTCGTCGACAGGTAGTATTCCTCGACGATCGAGGCGATGCCTGTGCCGGCATCGCCCTTGTCGCCGTCCCGACCGCTGATCATGACCGCAGTCGAGTACGACGTCGAGCCGTCCTGCATCGTGGTCTTGGTGCGCGACCAGATGTAATAGCCCTGCTTATAGGCAGGTGCCGTGGTCTGCCAGCCGGACGTCGGCGCGACGGTCGCGCTCTGGTTCTGGGCGTACTCCACGTCAACGCCCGAGATGGTCGAGTCCGCCGTGGCGACGGCCTTCCCGTCCACAGTGGCTCCCGCGCTCAGGCGGAAGTCCCCCGTGTCGAGATTCCAGAAGTTCTTGCCCTCCTTGTCTTGCAGAATCCCGGCGGTGATGAGCGACGCCATGAGGGAGCCTGTGGTGATCATGTCAGCCGTGAAGCCCTCGCCGGTGCCGAAGGTGCGCCAATTCCAGGAGCCGTCCGACTTGGTGCCGCTCGCGATGCGGAAGCCCTGCGAGCAGATCTGTATCGCGCTGCCGCCCGTCTTGGTGGGGTGCCCGTTCTCGTCGAGCGGCACGCTCGCCCAGATGGTCCCTTGCTCGAAGCTCGTGAAGCAGTAGCTGTTGCCCTGTGTGTTGAACTGCGCGTTCAGCCCGTCCACGACCTGTTGCAGGTACGCCGCCGGCGTGGTCGCCGCCACGTCCCAGTTGGACGAGCGCCGCGACAGGCTGTTGACCTTCTGCTGCTGGCTGGCCCACAGGTCGGCCATGGTCTCGGTCACGTTGCCGAGGGTCACGGTCATGGTGCCGCCCAGCTCGTCGGTCACGAGCTTGGTCACGCGCCCGGAGCAGCGAAGCTCGGGGCTGTACTCGGTGTCCACGATCTGCACGTCGTCGCCGACGGCGACGCCCTCCCAGCCGCGACCGAACTGCACGAGGTCCACGACGTCGGCCTCGTAGGTCACGCCCGGCTCCTTGCGCTCGTCCAGGTATGCGCGGGTCTCGGCCAGAAGCTGCGATGCGTCCTCGCACTGGCTGTTCTCGTACTCGCCGAACACGTGGGCGTAGCCGCCCTTGCCGTCCGGCCTTCCGTAAGCCTTGAGCGCGGTCGCGTCCTCGACGTAGTTTTTGCCGCCGTTGATGTCCCCGAAGGTGAGCTTGCGCCCATACCCGCCGGAGTCGGTCTCCTCGCCCTTGCCGTATCCGTAGCAGGCCGTGATAGCGCTGAAATGCTCGGTCCGGCTGATGTTGACGAGGTCCTTGGCATAGGTGAACCGCCGGTGCGTGGCCGAGTCCCCCCGATGCTGCCGGATGCTCGCCTTGCGGGACGCGACGGCCCCGCCGGACACCGTGATCTCGGTCTCGAGCTCGCCGCCGCACTCGAGTATGTCGTGCAGCGCCTCGCGCGCGCTTGTGTGGTAGAACGTCAGGCCGGACGCCACGGTGCCGGGCTGGTCAACCGTCCCGGCCTCCCAGCGCGTCGGCTCCAACGCGGTCTGCAACGCCCGGAGGTAGCTGTAGGCGTACGGGCGCTTGTCCTCGATGTAATCGCCGTAAAGCTCCGCCACGGAGTTCAGGGCCGTGTCGGTGTACAGCGTCTCGCCGTCGGCATGCAGGCCCTGCGGGTCTTGGCAGATGTGCTCATGCGCCTTGCCGAGGCGGTCTGCCCACACCAGGCGGTAGCCCTGCTTGAGCGGGAACGTGGTGGTGATCGCAACCGAGTCCTCGCCGTTCAGCTCGTCGGTATGAACGAACGCCAGCAGCTCGTCGGGGCCGATGGTGGCCACGTAGGCGTCCTGCCACGTGTAGACGTCGATTCTCATGCTACAGCCACCTCTCTTCCCATTCGATGGTCGCGGTTCCTCCGCTTGTTTTCAGTTGCTGGACGCCGTCGAGGGCGAAGAAGTCGCTCGCCAGCGTCACGGCGTGATCCGAGCCATTGACGGTGCACCGCTCCCGCTCCATGTCGAGCACGACGGTCTGGGAGCCGGTGAACGACGCCTCGACGCGCACGAACTCGCCGCTCGTGACGTTGAACAGCGTCCAGTAAGACCCGCTCGGGGGCTTGCACGTCGCGACCGGCTTGGCCTTGTACGTGCCGCCCGCGTCTACGACCGTCGCGGACGTGCCGACCGCCGCGCTGCGCGCCGCCCCGTAGGCTATCGGGTCGGACGCGAGAAACGACAGCGTGAGACCGGGCTTGTGCGAGTTGCGGGACAGCTCCGCGCCGCCCTCGTACCACGCCATGAGATAGCGCCCGGGGTCATCGTCCAGGAAGAGCTTGGCCGCGCCGTCGCTGCGCAGCGCGGTCGACAGCAGGCGCAGCAGGTCGGCTACGTCAGCCGTGGGGCCGGCGAGCACGTTGCACTCGACCTTGACCGTCATGGTGCCCACGCCCTGGCTCGCCACGTGCGCCCCGTCCATTCCGGGCACCTGCGTCTGCTCGAGCCTGCGCGACGCGGTGACGGGGCGCGTCACCTTGGTCACGATCAGGTACGGCGCGAGGTCGATGCCGTTGTATATCATGCGATGCCCCTTCCTGCCATTGCATAGCGGCTGCGCGCCGTCAACGCCGCAGAAACCTTGTTGGAGTCGAGGTACACGTCGCCGTCCTTGTCCCGTATGGATTCGAGCAGAGCGACGATGCTGCCGAGCGCGCCGCTCTCGGACTCGCCCCTCGCCGCCGTCTCGACGGCGACAGACCCGGACACGGCGGACACGCCCGAGGCCATGAGGTCGTTGGCCTGGCTCATGGCTCCCGTGATCGCGTCCGTGACAGACCAGGAGCCCTTCCGCATGCCCTTGCCCCAGTCGGTCATGAGGGCTTCGCCCGAATAGGTCGTGTAGCCGTGGCCGGAAAACGGCCCCTCCTTCGCGGGGGAGAACGGGAAGTACGAGCGGATGGTGGACAGCACGTCGGTCGCGCTGTTGATGGCGCACCAGACGGCGCTCTGTATGCCGTCCGCGAAGCCGTAGACGAGCGACTTGCCGGAGTTGACGAGCAGGGAGCCGATGTTGCCGAGGGCGTCGACTATCTTGCCCGGGATGCTGGCGACGTAGCTCACCGCGCTGCCTATGCCGTCGCGCAGCCCTGAGAGGAACTGCGAGCCCGCCTGCGTGGCCTTGCTGCCGAGGCTGCTCGCGAAGTCCGCCGCGCTGCGTATCATGCTGGACAGCCAGTCGGCGATCCTCCTCGGCAGGCTCGATATGTACGAGGCCAGGGACTCGGCGAACGACGAGCCGGCCTGCCTCGCGCGGCTCCCGAGCTCGGTCGCGAAGCTCGCGGCCTTGCCGATCATGTCGGATATCCAGGCGGCGAGCTTGCCGGGCAGCTGCGAGACGTTGGACGAGACGTTCGACAGGAAGTCCTTGCCGGCGGAAAGACCCTTGCTCGCCAGGCTGCTCGCGAACTCCGTGGCGTGCGAGATGCCCGCGTCCATGAACTCCTTGAGCTTCGCCGGGATGGTCGAGCCTATGGAGGCGATGCCGCCGGCGATGCCCTTGACGATCGTCGCGCCGAGGCTGAGCCACTGGAACGCGACGAAGGCGTCCCACGCCGCCTGGGCGATGGCCGGGATGTTTTCGATGAACGTCGGGATGGCGTTGAGCAGGCCTTGGCCTATGGTCACGATGATGTTCAGACCGATGCCCAGAAGCGTCTCCGCCGCCGCGCTGATGCCGTTGGCGAAGTCGGATATGATCTGCGGTCCCTTTTCGATGAGCGTCGGCAGACTGTTGACGAGCCCCTGGGCGATGCCTAGCAGCAGCTCGCCGCCCATCTGGATCACCTGCGGGAACATGGTGCGGAATCCCGAAGCGAACTGCCCCAGCGCGTCGAGCCCCGAGCTGACGAGCTGGGGGATGGCCGTGGACAGCCCCTGCGCGAGGCTCGTCACCATCTCGCTGCCCTTGTCGAGGAACGCCTGCGGGTCGGTGAAGGCGAGCTTCGCCATGTCCATCGCCGTGCTGATGCCGTCCATCATCTGGGACGAGTCCACGGACGGGAGCTTGATGCCGATGCCCGCGAGCGCGTTCTGCGCGATGCCCCAGGCCGTCGCCAGGGCCTCGGATACGATGGGCGCGAGTACCGTGCCCAGGCCGGAAAGCACCGCCGGGAACGCCTGGATGATGCCCTGGCCGATCTGCGCGACGCGCGGCGCGACGTTGGTCGCCACCGCCCCGATGGACTCCAGCAGCTGGGTCGTGATCTCGGAAAAGTCCACATCGTCCCGCCCGAGCGCCGTCAGGAAGTTCTCCCATGCGGCCTTGGCCATCCCGATGGAGCCGGAAATGGTGGACGAGGCCTCCTGGGCGGTGGTGCCCGTGACGCCCATGTTCTCCTGCACCGTGTGGATGGCCTCCACGATGTCGGCGTAGCTGTCGATGGTGAGGTCGGCGTTCTTGCCCTGCTCGGCGCGCAGGGTGTTCGCGTCGTCGATGAGGCGCTTCATCTCCTCCTGCGTGCCGCCGTAGCCGAGCTTGAGGTTGTCGAGCATGGTGTAGTTCTGCTTGGCGAAGCCCTGGTAGGCGTTCTGCACGTCCACCATGTTGGAGCCCATCTTGTTCACGTTGTCGGACATGTCGCCCATGGCCATGTTGGCGTACTCCGCCGCCTGGGCGGTGTCGCCGCCGCAGGAGCTGACGAGGGACGCCGCGAAGCTCGTGGCCTGCTCCATGTACTGGTTCGCGGACATGCCGGCAGTCTTGTACGCGTCCGCCGCGTACTGCTGCAACGTCCCGGACGCGTCGCCGAACAGCGTGTCCACGCCGCCGACCAGCTGCTCGTAGTCGGCATATGCCGTGAGCGCCGCGCCGCCTATCGCCGTGACGGCGGCGGTGAGCGCGGAGAAGCCCGCGACCGCGCCCTTGGCGACGGTCGAGGCCACGCCGCCGAGCTTGTTCAGCAGCCCCTCGCTCTTCTCGGTGCCGCCGGCCACGCCCGAGGACATGCCGTCCCCGAACTCCTTGCCGGCCTTGGTGCCCGTGCTCCCGAACTCGGAGCATATCTCGCCCGCGAAGCCCTGCATGGAGGGCATGAGGGTTATGTACGCCTTGCCGACGCTAGTCGCCATCTCGCACCTCCATCCCGAGAATCGTGTCTATCTCCGCCCTTGCCGCGAGCGCGTGGTCTCTGCGCGCCCTCGCGTCGGCCAGCTGCCCCGGCGTCTTGAGCGGCTGCGGCGCGCGTGGGCTGCGCGACTTCTTGTCCGACAGCCCCCAGGAGAGCAGCCGCAGCTGGTGCTCCATGCGCCACAGCATGTAGTCGGCGGTCGTCCATGCCAGCTCCGGGCGCTGCCGGCGGGCGGTGCGGCTCTGCTCCGGGAGCATGTCCCACAGCAGGGCCATCCTGGGCAGGTCTCCGGGGTCTCCCTCCAGGGGGAGGGCGAGCCCGTAGAACTGCTGGAAGTCGGCCACTATCTCGTCTCGGTGGCCTTCGAGGTCTCGGACGAATCCTGGGATTTTTTTGCCTTCGCCGCCTCGAACGCGCCTCGCATCATGCGACCGATGGCTTCGACGGAGCCGCCAAGAGCCTCGGCGTACTCCTCGTCGCGGCCCGCGAACACGCGCTCGTAGGCCTCGAACATGCCCGCCGGGTCGGACTCGCTGCGGGCGAACTGCTTGTTTGTCTTGTAGGAGGTCAGCTCGTCGTAATCGGCGACCAGCTCGACCCCGTCAATCTCGAACGCGACCTCGTTCATTAGTTCGACCCCGTCTCGGTGGACTCGTAGTAGTCGTAGCATGTGTTGCCGTCTGCGTCGGTCATGTACTTGATCGTGATCTCGCGCGCGGCGAGCTCCGCGACGGCCAGGGTCAGGTCGCCCAGCTCGTCGGTCTTCGCGACCGGCACGACCTTGCGCCAGCGACGCCCGTTCTTAAGCACGAACTCGCCGACGATGCTCCACTCGTCCGAGGAGTTGCCGTTGTGCTTGACCGTGATGAGGCCGTTGGAGTCCGTCACGTTGCCGGAGCCGTACATGAGCTTGAGGGTGGCAGCCTTGATCTCTGCGAGCGTCAGGGTCGCGGACTCCACGCGGGACGTGTTCTCGGAATGGATGAGGTCGCCGTTCATGTCCTTGATGTCTTCCGTGTCCGTCTCCAGGGACTCCACGTAGCCGTCCTCGGAGACGTAGCCCAAGACCTTGAAGGCCTCGTTGAGGGTGGTCTTGATGTCGGTCGGCAAGGCCGTGCCCTTGGGTGCCACGAAGAGGTATCCGCCCTTGACGCCCTTGGTGGTGGAGGCGTTGGCCGCGTTGTTGGTCGTTGCTTCTGCCATTTTTCGCTCCTTATTCGCAGATATGCACGTTGATGTTTGTCTGGTATCTGGGCGTGCCCGTCTCCGGGTCGTCCCATCGATAGGTGCCGTCGGGGACGCAGGCGAAAACGTTCGGCTCGTCCTCTGCGGACTCGCAGGCGGCTTCCACCGCCGCAGCGATCTCCCGCGCCCTCTTGCGCGTCTTCGCCCACGACTGCGCCGTTATGCGCGCCGTGCGCTTGAAGCGGTCGGCGCTCTCCGCCGAGAGCTCGACCGTGACGAACTCCTCCGGGCGCTCGGCGGGCACGTCCAGGCGGCAGGGGATGCCGGTGGCGTTCTGGATCGCAAGCGCGACCACGCGCTCCGCGTCCATCACTCGCCCCCGAACATGGCTTGGAGCCGGTTGTGCCTGCGCTCGCTCGCGTGGGCGTGGGGGGTCTGCGTCGAGACGCTTCGCCCCTTCGCGAGCACGCCGCTCACCTCGTCCACGGCGTAGCCCGCGCCCTCGCCCGCGTGGGGCGAGAACGTGGCGTTGGCCGTGGCCTCGCAGGCGCTCGCCTTGCGGTCGAGCAGCGACTGCACGCCCGAGCCGTTCATGACCTCGGAGTAGCCGCGCCGGCTCCAGCCGCGCCATTGGATCTTCACCTTGCAGCTCGCCTTACCCATCCGTCCGGGTCACCTCCACGGCCATGTTCCATTCGCCGGGGGTGTTGCCCTCGGCATACCTCTGCGGGTCTCCGACCGCCTTGCAGTCGATGCCCCGCACGCCTATGACGGCATCCTTGAGGTCTCCGCCGTAGGACTTCGGGAAGTGCAGCGTGAAGGCCACCCTCACGCCGTTCGGCCTCGTCGAGTCGAGGTCGGATGTCGCGCCTGGGGAGACCAGCACTCCGCCGACCGTCTCGGTGGCCGATGCCGTCTCGACAGGCTCCCCGAGCTCGTCCAGGGTCGAGGCCGTGCGCGTGACGGTCACGGCCTCGCCGCGTATCAGCCCGCTCATGCGTCCGCCCCGGAGTGGTCGAGCGGGGACAGCGCCCCGAGAGACTGCATGAGCAGCCCGAGGCGTTTGAGGTCGCTGCGCCCGAGATACATTTCGCCAAGCGCGGAGCCGTAGGTGACGGAGGCCGTGTAGGTGCCCGCCCCCTGGCTGTACTGGGTCGCGCCCGCCAAGGCGGCGGGGGCGGTCAGCACGCGGTTGACCACGAGGCAGCAGACGGCGCACGCGTTGCGGTCGAACGCCGCGCATACGCCCTCGGCGTAGTCGCCCAGCGCGTCCTCGAAGGCGGAGAGCATGAGGTTGCTCGCGTCATCGAGCAGCAGAGCCGCGCGATCCGCGTCCCCCGGCTCGCCGTATCGCGCCGCGTAATCCTCGACGGTCGCCAGCGCCATGGCTACTCGGCCTCCATGAGGCCGGCGTCCACCAGAGCCTCGACGAGCTTGGCGACGGTGGCCTTGCTGCCGGGGTTCTTGGCCTTGGCGGGCAGCGCGGGGGTTCCGTCGGGCAGCACGAGCGCGCAGCGGGCGGGCATGATGGGGGACGCCTCGGAGACGTCCTCCACGATGAACTTTTGCACTAGGTTGCCCATGCCTGCCTCCTAGGCGCTCTTGAGCACGGAGAAGGCCTTGGGGTCGAGCACCGCGAAGGCCAGAACGGCCTCGGTGCGGTACGCGACCTGGTTCGCCCCCTTGAGGTCCTGGCCGGTGTTGTCCGGGTCGCCGTACTCGATGACCTCGGAGAAGGCGTTGCGGCACATGCCCCACTTGATGGTGCCGAAGTCGCCCATGATGCCGAGCACGTTGGTGGCGGTCTTGGCGAGGCGACCGTTTACCGTGCCGGACACGGCGGCGGGGATGCCGTCGAGGGTGCCGACGTTGAGGGACAGCGGGATCTCGGGATAGAGACGCTGGCCGGTGGCGGGCACGCGCTGCTTGCGCAGGTCGCTCGCGAAGCTGCGGGAGAGCGCGAAGCCGTTGATGTCGTAGTCGATGAGCGCGTCGGTGAGCGCGTCGATGTCATCGACCACGGACGTGCCGTGCTCGACGGCGGTCGCGCCGGACACGAGGGACGTGTAGCCGTCGAGGACGAGGCCGGTCTTGGGGTTGATCGCGTGGTACACCACGTAGTCCAGGGCGCGTCCGATGGCCTCCGCCTGGTCGACGATGATGTTGCTGACGATCTCGAGCTTGTTGTCCTCGTCCGCCCACTTGAGCTCGTCGGTGACGCGGGTGGTGGTCACGACCTTGACGCGCTTGGCCTCGACCGGGGTCGTGGACAGCTCGTAGCTGGACTTCTTCGCGCCCTCGGCCACGACCTCCGCCTCGGAGGTCGGGTTGAACACGAGGTAGGTCGTGTCGGCGAACTTCTGCGGGACGCTCGGGGAGAGCGCCGCGATGGTGGAGGTGTCCTTCGCCTTGTTCAGCACCTCGGTGATGACGCTCGAGGGGAGCGCGATCTTGCTGGTGTCGTTTGCCATGTCTGGCCTTTCTACTTAAGGAGCTGCTTCACGTAGTCGCGCAGCTCGCCCTTGCCGTCGCCGCCGGTGCCGTTGTCGAAGCTTCCGGGCTTCTCGACGGATGCGGCGGGCTTCTTCTTGAACGCGGAGAGCATCTTGTCCGCCCATGCGGCCATGCCCTCCTCGTCCTCGCCGACTAGCAGCTCGGCGGGAACGCCCTTCTCTTCCGCGACTTTGGCGGCGATCTTGGCGCGCTTCTCTGCGCTCTCCTTCTCGTCCAGGCGGCGCGTCAGCTCTGCGATCTGCTGCTCCGCCGTCTGCTTGGCGGCGTTGGCCTCGTCGAGTGCCGTGGCGGCTCCCTTGTTGGCCTTCGCCTTCTTCTCCCAGTCGCGGGCGTGCC
>CAVCPR010000075.1:0-12104 GCA_963604235.1 Anaerovoracaceae bacterium
TCGCGTTCCAAATCGGCGATTTGGCGCGAAAGCGTCGGCTGCGTCACGTGCAGCACGTTCGCCGCCTCGGTCATGTTCTCCTCGCGCGCAACGGCGAGGAAGTAGCGCAGCGTTCGAAGTTCCATCGTGGTGCTCCCGTATCATTCGTTCTACGTATGCCTAGATAGTTCCTATAGGCATTTTACATTGCTTGGCGCCGCGCCTACTGTTGAGGGGACAAGGAAAAGCAACGGAAAGCAGGACGCCATGCAGCACACAACCCCCGGGCACTCCGGCATCAAAATCCCCAAGCTCCGCCCCGGTGAGAAGGCGCTCGCCGGCACCACCAAAATCAAACGCACCCGCTAGGAGGCGTCAATGGACGAGAAAACCCGTGAGAACCTGCGCGACGCCGGCTGCGGCGAGACGCTCATCGCCGAGATCGACGCCCTGCCGAGCGCCTGCGCGAAGCTGTGCCGCCTCACGGCCTACCGACGCGAACTCCTCGATGGCATCCACGGCGAGCAGAAGAAGCTCGAATGCCTCGACTACCTCATCTACCAGCTGCGCCTCGATGAAAAACGCAGCTGCCACAAGTAAAACCGCCGCAAGCAACGACCAAAGGAGAATCCCATGACCATCAAGCAAACCGCAGGCCGCGACGCGCTGGGCACCTTCGCCCCCGCGTTCGCGCACTTCAACGACGACGTGCTCTTCGGCGAGAACTGGAACGACGGCGGCATTAGCCTGAAGACGCGCAGCCTCATCACCGTGGTCGCCCTCATGGCGCAGGGCATCACCGACAGCTCGCTTTCCTATCACATCGCCAACGCGAAGGCGCACGGCGTGACCCGCGAGGAGATGGCGGCGGCCATCACGCACGTGGCCTTCTATGCCGGCTGGCCCAAGGCGTGGGCTACCTTCAACCTGGCGAAAGAGGTGTACGCCGAGGATTCCGCGGAGGGCGAAGGTGCCGGTGCCGGCGCCGCAGCCGACGCGCCCGAGGCCCACGGCGGCTTCTTCGGCTTGGGCGAGCCCAACGACGCCTACGCGCAGTACTTCACGGGGCAAAGCTACCTCAACAACCTCACCGGCGAGGGCGACTACCTGCCCATTCACAACGTCACCTTCGAGCCGGGCTGCCGCAACAATTGGCACATCCACACCGCGACTGCCGGCGGCGGCCAGGTGCTCATCTGCGTCGAAGGCTTCGGCTGGTACCAGGAGGAGGGCAAGCCCGCGCGTGCGCTCAAGCCCGGCGACATCGTGGAGATCCCCGCGAACGTCAAGCACTGGCATGGCGCGCGCAAGGATTCCTGGTTCAGCCACGTGGCCTTCAGCTACCCCGGAAAGAACTGCGGAAACGAGTGGTGCGAACCCGTGGACGACGAGACTTACAACGCGCTGGAAGCATAAGCGCCGCAACCGCGAACACGACAACGAAAGGATATGCCATGAGCAAGAAGATGCTGGTCGTCTATTACACCTGGACCAACGGCAACACCAAGAAGATCGCCGAGCAGCTGGCCCGCGCTTGCGGCGCCGATGTGGCGCGCATCGAGACCGTCGTGCCCTACCCGAGCGATTACGACGCCACCGTCCAGCAGGCGCAGGACGAGGTCAACGCCAATTTCGAGCCTGAAATCGAGCCGCTCGAGCTCGACCCCGCCGACTACGACGTCATCGCCGTGGGAACCCCGACCTGGTGGTACACCATGGCACCTGCGGTCAAGACCTTCCTGGGCGGTGTCGACTGGGCAAACAAGACCGTCGTGGCGTTCTCGACGAGCGCCGGCTGGCCCGGCAGCACCAATGCCGACATCGAGGCCGCCGCTGCCGGAGCCACGGCAGGCCCCAGCCTCGAGGTCACATTCGATTCAACCGGCGGTACCGTGCAGAAAACCCCGCAAGCCGAAGTCGACGACTGGATTGAAGCCGCCAAGAAGCTTCTGAGGTAGACGCCGGGAAGGGGCTGCGGAGGAAAATCGGCGCGCAACCCCTTCCCCATCGCCCCCCGTCGCGCGAGAACCCGTACGTTGCCGCGGCGTCGCCGCGTTGCCGCGCTGCCGGCGAAAGAAAACGTCGCGCCCTTCGCCGGGCCGATTAGAGGCAAGCCCTCTAAGCCTCCGTTGGCACCAAGTTGCTGAAATACTCCGTACGGCCGGCGAGCACGTCGTCGTAGAAGCCTTGCTTCCAGTCGATGTAGTCGATGCTCGCCTGCACCTCGGCCAGCTGCTCGACCAGACGTTCGCGCTTTTCAGCAAGCATTTCCTTACGCGCGGGGATGCTCGATTCGCCCTCGAGACACAAATCGAGATAATCGCTCATCTCCGCGATGCTCATCCCGCACTTCTTCAGGCACGTGAGGCTCTTAATCCATTCCAGGTCGTGCTCGTCGAACACGCGCCGGTTGTTCTTGTCCCGCTTCACGTTGGGAACAAGACCCTGATTGCAGTAGAACTTGAGCGTCTGATAGGTCATGCCCGCCTCGCGGCACACGTCCTTCATGGTGAATAACGTGCCGCTCACCTGCACCTTCTTCGGTGCATTTCCCGTTGTTGCAGCAGCTTGCGCCATAGTTCCTCCATTTTCGGGTTTTCCGCTTGACCGGTAGTAACTATCGGTTGATATAACCGCATTGTCAAGAGAAACCAAAAGAGCAAAGGATCGATTATGGCTTTCAATCAGGACAGCATGACGTATGTGGAATTAAGCAACGGCGTGAAGATGCCGCAACTCGGTTACGGCGTGTACCAGGTTACCCAGGACGAATGCGAGCGCTGCGTACACGACGCGCTTGAGGTGGGCTACCGCCACATCGACACGGCTCAGAGCTACTTCAACGAAGAGCAGGTCGGCGCGGCCGTCGCCGCATCGGGCATCGACCGCGGCGACATCTGGCTCACCACCAAGGTGTGGCTCGAGCACTACGGCGAAGGCGCCACGCGCGCTTCGGTCGAGGAATCGCTGCGCAAGCTCAAGACCGACTATCTGGACCTCGTCCTTCTGCACCAGCCCTTCGGCGACGCGTTCGGCGCATGGCGCGACCTCGTGAAGCTTTACGAAGAGGGGAAGATCCGCGCCATCGGCATTTCCAACTTCTACGTCGACCGCATGGTCGAGTTCTGCGAGTTCAACGACGTTGCGCCCATGGTCAACCAGATGGAGACCCACCCGCTGTGCCAGCAAGTCGAACTTATGGACTGGCAACGCAAGTACGGCATCGTCCCCGAGGCGTGGGCGCCGTTCGGCGAGGGCCGCGGCGGCCTGTTCGACAACGAGGTGCTGGCGAAGATCGGTGCGGCGCACGGCAAGACGACCGCGCAGGTGATGTTGCGCTGGAACCTGCAGCGCGGCGTGGTGGTGATTCCCAAGTCGGTGCATCGCGAGCGCATGGAGGAAAACCTCGACGTGTTCGACTTCACGCTCACGGGCGATGAGATGCAGCAGATCGCCGCGCTCGACACGGCCACGAGCAGCTTCTTCAGCCACAGCGACCCCGCGATGGTCCAGTGGTTCGCCCAGATCGTGGAAGAGCGCAAATCAAATCACGACTGCCGTCAAGACAAGAAAAACTGGTAGGAGGTATGGCAATGGCAAAGCAGGATATCGCAAGAAGGGACTTCGTGAAGATGGGAACGGTCGCCGCGGCGACGATCGCGATGGGCGGCGTGCTTTCGGCGTGCTCATCGAGCGAGGGAGGCTCGGGGCAGCAGGCTTCGTCTAGCTCCGAGGCGCAGCAGTCCTCGACTTCCGAAGCTCAAAACGCAAGCACTTCAAGCTCCGAGACCGCGGCTTCCGAAGCCGCCGCACCCAGCGGCGCCGGGAAAGTTCTCGTTGCGTACTATTCGGCACAGGGCCACACCAAGCGCGTGGCCGAAGTCGCGGCCGACGAGTTGGGCGCCGACCTCTTCGAGATCGTGCCGCAGGAAATCTACAGCGACGACGACCTCGACTGGACGAACTCAAGCAGCCGCGTTTCCCGCGAGCATGACGACGAAAGCCTGCGCGATGTGCCGCTGGTGCAGACAACCCCGGACGGCTGGGCCGACTACGACACCGTGCTTATCGGATATCCCATCTGGTGGGCCATCGCGGGTTGGCCGTGCGACCGGTTCGCTTCCGACAACGACTTCACCGGCAAGAAGGTCATCCCCTTCTGCACTTCCTCGTCCTCGGGCTTGGGGCAAAGCGGCGAGCTTCTGGCCGATGCGGCGGGCACCGGCCAGTGGCAGACGGGCGAGCGTTTCTCGTCCGGCGCATCCGAAAGCGAAGTGCGCTCCTGGGCCGCCGGGATTTAAAACGGGTTCACCCATACAAGCGTTTGTGAAATGCCCAGATCATGGGTGGCTTTTCGAAAACTGATTTCAACGCAAGGGTGGAGAAGGTGAGCAAAAACAAGGCTTGGATAGCGGTCGATGTCGCGATGGCGGTGGCGATGCCCCTGTTGATGGCCTATTCACTTGTGGGCGAGTTTGCCCATGAGTGCATAGGCGCCGTCGCCGGCAAAGCAGCGGGGAGATTCGCCCAGGAAAAGGGACGAAGAAAGGAGCAGGTCAATGCATGATTCGCCCGAGCCGAAGGTGCTGCTCGTCAACGCAGGGCCGCATAAAGCGGGCTGCACCAACCGGGCGCTCGAGGAGGTCGCAGACGCGCTTCGCGAGGAGAGCATGGCAACCGAGGCCTTTTGGGTCGGCAACAAGCCCGTGGCCAGCTGCCTGGCATGCCGTCGATGCGACGAGCTGGGGCGCTGCGTGATCGACGATCGCGTGAACGACTTCGTCGCCCTAGCGCCCACCTGCGACGGGATCGTATTGGGCTCCCCCGTCCATTTCGGCGCGGCGACGGGTGCTGCGAGCGCCTTCTTCGATCGCGCCTTTTATGCCCTTTTGCGAAGCTCCGAAGGCAACGCGTTGCGCATGAAGGTCGGCGCTGCCGTGACAAGTTGCCGCCGAGCGGGAAACACCGCGACGATCGACCAGCTCAATCGGTATTTCCAGCTTATGCAAATGCCCATCGCCACCTCGAGCTACTGGAACATCGTGCACGGCGCGACGCCTGCGGACGTGGAGAAGGATGCCGAGGGTCTTCGGACGATGCGCAACCTCGGACACAATATGGCGTTCCTCATCAAGGCGATTCGCAGTGCTGACCAGGCGGGAGTCCGGCCCGCTCCACCCGAGCCGACCGTCTACACCAACTTCATCCGCTGATGCGGATGCGCCCGGGAGAACCATCGGGCTTCTACCGAGGCCAATGGAAGCCCGCCGTGTCAACGTGCTCCAGCTCGAGCAGCTTGAGCTTGGTGTCGATACCGCCACCGAAGCCCGTGAGATTCCCGCCGGCGCCCATCACCCGATGGCACGGCACGATCACGCACAGCGGGTTGCGCCCGACCGCTCCCCCGACCGCCTGTGCGGAAACCCGCTTGCCCCCTTCGCGCTCAAGGTGCCGCGCGATGTCGCCATAGGTAACCGTCGTCCCATAGGGAATCTCCCTGAGCTTGCCCCATACCCGATGGCGAAACGCGGTACCGTTCGGCTTCAAAGGCAGCTCGCCTATGCCGGGCCTGCCGCCGGCAAAATACCGGTCGAGCCATTCCTTCGCCTTGCGGAATACGAGCAGGTCATCATCGGGAACGAACGGCCCTTCGACCGTATCGCCGAAAAACCGGTCGTTCTCGAACCAGCAGCCGACAAGGCTCTCGCCATCGGACGCCAGCGCGAGCTTCCCAATGAGACCCGTTTCGTATTCCGTGCAATACACCATCTCGCTCCAACCGCCGCAACCGCACGCGAGCGCGCCTACCGGCGGACGCGCTCCATGTTGTCGGGGGCGCCCATGAGCACGAAGGCTCCCGCACCGGCCACCTCCGCGGCGCCGATGGCGAATATCGCAAACGCACCGACATACCCGGAGATGCCGAGCAAGGAGATCATAAACGCCGCCATGCCCGGCAGCGCGAACGCGACAATGCCAACGATGAACGCGATGAACATGTATAGGGTTGCGTCGGACTGCCGGCACAGCTGCGCCTCATTTTCCCAGGCAAGACGAGGTTTTTTGCTGCCGATGGCGAACATGAGCAAGTCGACCGCCGTCAGGGGCAGGGCGCAAGCCAGCACCGCAACCACCGCTGCATCGACCGGTATCCCCACCACAATCGCGGCGACGAGCAGCACCACGAACACCGGCACGCGCGCAATGAGATAGCCGCTCGCGAACTTCGACGCCACGTAATCCCGCATGTTCAGTGGCATGGCGCACAGAAAGAAGAAGTCTTCCCCGTCACGCCCGAGCGCAAAGGAAAACAGGTGCGAAGTGAGGCAGGAGAAAATACCGATGGCCATCAGGGCGAACACAAGCGCCAGATACGTGTTCGCATCGACGTTAGCCGTAAGCAAAAGCCCACTTATCTCGTTGAACTCCTCGGCATCTTTGGAGTAGATGCTGACGACGCCGATCAACGCGATACCCAGCGATCCTATAAACATCGGGAGCACGAACTGCTGGAAGAACGCGGGCACGCGGACGAGGTTCGCCACGTCTTGCGCGAGAAACGCCTTGAACTGCCCGCGCTGCTTCACCGCTCCCGCAAGCTCACCGGCGGAATAGCGCTTGCGGCTCTTCTTGCCCGAACCGCCCTGTATACTCCGAACGCCCTCGAAATACCACTTCTTGGCGAACAGCGCCGTTACCGCGACGTAGATCAACGCCAGCGCATACATGCCCACAAGGCCCAATACGACGTTGCCGGCAAACACCTCGGAAATCAGCAGCGTCGGAGCGCACACAACGGCCAGCACGACACCCACGATGCCATGAGAGGCGGCATCGCCCAGGGAAGACATCGTCGAAGAAGAGGCTGAGCGCGTCACCAGGTTCACGGCGAAAGCAACGAGCACCGAAACTATCGTGGCCAGCGTGCCGAACACGCGCGCGAACTTGTCTTTATCGGCGGCAATGCGTGAAAAGCGCATCACGGGAATGACGATGATGATAAGAGCCAGGGCAGTGGCGATCACGCAGGGCAAAAACGCCAGGATCAGGATCACGAAGCTTGCCGGGTCGGCCCCCCTACCGGCCAGAAATCCCAGGCCGAAGGAGACGACAACGCAGTTGATAGCCACCTGCGAGAGGATATAGTACGCCAGCTTCGCACCCATGATCGTGACTGCGGAAACGGGCAGCGCCAGGTAGAAGTTCAAGTCCTTCACGAAATAGAGCATGTTCACGGCCTGGTAGAAGCCCATGACCACGACCAACACCACCAGCGAGGCGACCATCATGAAGAACACTCGGATGATGTCGAGGTCGCTTGCGGACGCCGTGACACAGCCCCCGCCGAAAAGCACAAGGCACAGCACCACCAGCAAAACACCCGAAAAGACGCGCTTCGCGGTAGGCGACAGCTTGTCCGACGAGCTGCCCAACAACCCCTCGGCATCGATTTCCTCGCGCACCTCGCCGCGTCTGATGACGGAGAGCATGCTGCGGAAGTGGGAAAAGGAGAATTCGACCATGCTACTCAGCCCCGCCCGCTGCCGCGTTGTCGTTGCCGAAAGGCGATTGCGCGCTCGTAAGCTCCAGGAACATCTCCTCGAGCGAAGCGTTGTTGCGGAACTGCTCGCGCATCTCGTCCACCGTGCCCACGAACAGAAGCTTGCCGTGCGCAACGATGCCCACGCGATCGACCACCTTTTCGGCGACGTCAAGCACATGCGTACTGAACAGCACCGTCTTGCCCGCGTCGGCATGCTCGCGCATGGACCGCTTAAGCAGCCAGGACGCCTTCGGGTCGAGGCCGGTCATGGGCTCGTCCAGAATCCAAACGTCGGGGTTGGGCAGAAGCGCGCCCATGACCATCATCTTCTGGCGCATGCCGTGGGAATAGGAGCGGATCTGGTTGTTCAGCTCGCCGGCCATGCCGTATTCCTCGGCAAGCTTGGCGACACGTTCGGCGCGCGCATCGCCGGGTACCCCATAAATGTCGGCGATGAACTGCAGGTATTCGCGCCCCTTGAGGCGCAGAAGGTGATCGGGAGAGTCGCTCACGTAGCACAGATGGCGCTTGGCCTCCACGGGAGACTTGGCCACGTCGATGCCGTCGATCTCGATGGAGCCCTTCGTGGGGTCGAGCACGCCGACCATCATGTTGAGCAGGGTCGATTTGCCGGCGCCGTTCGGGCCGAGCAGGCCGAAAATCTCGCCGTCCTTGATTTCGAGCGATAAATCCTTCACGGAATAAGATTTCCCGCCATCGTAGGACTTGCTGACGTTTTTGACACTGATCATGGGGACCCCTTTGGAGTAATGAGCGAAACACTCAGTTTGGGCTTGCTGCGTCCCATTGTTCCACACCAAGACGAATCACGTGGGCAAGAAGAAGAAATTCACGCCGGCAACAGCATGGCACGCGGGGGACGGGGCGCGGGCGCGGGCGCAAGGTTTCACGAAACGCGGCGCATCGAGCCACGAGATCGACGTTTCTCTACAGGAGCCTTGCGTAATCCTGCGTTTGATGGAAGAGGGCAATGATATTCACTTCATCGCCATCATAGACGTAGAGCGCAACATATCCGCATATCAGGGCCGGGACGGGGCGCGGGCGCGGAGCGCAAGGCTTCACGAAACGCGGCGCATCGAGCCACCAGATCGACTTTTCTCTACAGGAGCCTTGCGTAATCTTGCGTTTGATGGAAAAGGGCAATGATGTTCACTTCATCGCCATCATAGACGTAGAGCGCAACATATCCGCATATCAGGGCCTTGCGAATCCCCTTTGCGACAAGACGCTTCTCCTTGCAGAGCGGATACATCTCAGGAAGATCGGCGACGGATTCAACGAATCGATCGAACTCATCGAGCAATGCGACCGCTGCCGAAGGCTCGCACAAAACGCTGCCAATATACGCACACGCTTCCACAAGCGCCGCCTGTGCAGCCTCGGCAACAAGAACGTTATGCGCCATACATAGCTCGCAGGTTTTTGCTCACCATCTTCGCATCGGCACAACGCCCGAGACGCACGTCCTCAAGGCCCCGCTCGACGACATCGTACAAGCGAGCCCGAGCAGCCTCCCTACGCAATCCTTCGTATACCTCTGGAGACATGGACACGATGGCCTCTCGGCCATTTTTCGTAACGAAAACAGGTTCCGGGGATTTCGTAACCGTGTCGGTAAATTCAGCAGTGTTCTTCATATCCTTAATCGGAACGCAGACAGACATTTCAACTCCCTTCGTAATATTCCATGTTTATGGCATCATACCACAATTATGGTATTCCGTCCTACCAATCGCGCCAATCATGCCAACCTAGCAGCGCGATTGACCAGGATTGCAACATGCGACCAAAATCCTTCGGGCGCCCCGTTCGGCGCCTTCCCCTTACTCTCTCTAGCGCAGCTGCGGCCCTTCACGGTAAAATCAAGTAAACGATAAGGAGACGACTCATTGAGCGCTGCGCTTCCGGCGGCAGCGATGACAAGGATGTTCAACATGGACGCATCGACGCAACACCACGACGACAAACTGGCTGAGCAGCTAGTTATTTTCAGCGCACTCGCGGGCGCCTACGCGAATGTCTACCTCATCTACGCCAACGCCGGCAAGGCGCGAGCCCTCAAGCTGAACGGCTACGTGACCACCGGCTTGGAATTCGACGAGAACGCCGTTTACGACTACAACGTCGTGCAGAAGCAGTACGTCTCCGAGCGGGTTCACCCGCAAGACCGCGACACGATGTTCAAGGCCATCAGTCTTGACGAGGTGCGGGCGCACCTGGAATCCGCGAACGAATACAGCGGCAGCTATCGCGTGCTTTCCGACGGCGAAACGCACTATTACGAGTACAAATATCTCAGAATCGACAATGCCGAATACATCGTTGCGGGCTTCCAAAACATCGATGACATCATCGCCGAGCAGCAAAGACAACGCGAGATCCAACAGGCTCATCAGCGCGAGCTCGAGGAGCAGCTTACCATCTTCGACATCCTTTCGCGCAACTATCGCAACGTCTACCAGGCGAACATCAACGAAGGCACGGCGAAGATCCTGAAGATGGCCTCCGACTACGACCTCGCGGAGGTCGTGGCGCTTAGGAACCAGGTGTTTCCCTACGAAAGCGTACTCGAGCGCTGGATCAACTACCGCGTGCACGACGAGGACAAAGATCGCCTGCGCCAGCAGCTGAGCGTGGAGAATCTGCGCCGGGTTTTGTCGGGCAGCAAAACGGAGTTCACGGGCACCTACCGCAGCATCGACGGCGGCGTGATGCACAACTACCAGTTCTCCGTTACGAAGATGGACGACGCGGGCAACGTAATCGCCGGCTTCCAGTTCATCGACGACATCATCGAGCAGCACCTCGAGCAGGAAGCGCAGCAGCGCGAGAAAGAGGAAGCCTACCAGCGCGAACTGATCGCCGCCAAGCAGGAGGCCGAGCGGGCGAACTGCGCGAAAACCGACTTTTTGCTGCGCATGAGCCACGACATCCGCACGCCCCTGAACGGCATCCTGGGCATGCTCGATATCGCGGAGCGCTGCACCGACGACCTGGAGAAACGCGACGACTGCCGGCGTAAAATCAAGGAATCGGCGCGGGTGCTTTTAGAGCTTATCAACGAAGTCCTCGATATGAACAAGCTGGAATCGGGCAAGATCACCTTGGAGCACATCCCGTTCGACCTGGCCGAAATCTGCAAGAGCGTCCACACCGTCATCGCCAAGCAGGCCGAAAGCCGCGGGATCGAGCTGGTTGAGGAAAACTGCTCGACACTGCATTACAAGCTGGTGGGCAGTCCCGTCCATTTCAAGCGCATCATGACGAACATCCTGAGCAACGCGATCAAGTACAACAAGCCCAACGGCAAGATATTCATCACCTGCCGGGAGGTTTCCTGTGAAGACGACACCGTGCTCATCGAGTTCAAATGCCGCGACACCGGCATCGGCATGTCGAAAGAGTTCCTGGAAAAGCTGTTCGATCCGTTTGTGCAGGAAACCGAAACGGCGCGTTCGGAATACGGCGGCACGGGACTGGGCATGTCGATCACCAAGAACCTCGTCGACAAAATGGACGGCACCATCACGGTCGAGAGCGTGAAGGGCGAAGGGTCGACCTTCGACGTAATCGTTCCATTCGCGATTGACCGAAGCGAGCCAGCAAGCGAACCCGCAGCCGCTGAGGCGGCACCCGCATCCATCCGCGGCATGCGCATCCTTCTGGCCGAGGACAACGAGCTGAACAGGGAAATCGTGAAATTCCTGCTTGAAGCGGAAGAAGCGGTCGTCGTTGAAGCGCATGACGGCCGGCAAGCTATCGAGGCATTTGCGCAAAGCGCGCCGGACGAGATCGACGCGATACTGATGGACGTGATGATGCCGAACATGAACGGTTATGCGGCAACCCGCGCGATTCGCCAAATGGAAAGGCCCGACGCAACCGAAATCCCGATCATCGCGATGACAGCGGGCGCATTCACCGAAGACAAAATCACGGCAAAGAAAGCGGGCATGGACGAGCACCTGACCAAGCCGCTCGATGCCCGCCTCATGATAGAAACCGTCTCCCGCCTCGCAAGCACCTACCGCGCCGGAAAGGCTTAAGCGCCGCCCAAGAACCGCGCGTCAGCCCAAACTATCCCCTACTCGTCCAGGTCGAAGAGGGTTTTCATGTCCTCTTCCTTCATGGATGCGCCCGAAGACGGGAGGCTTGCCGCGCGGAATTTGTCCACGTTGGCCTCTGCGCCCAGGAATTCCTCGGCGGTGCCCACCATGGTCACGACCCGTCCGCCCTTGGCGGTGAGCGCCTGCACACCCTGGGTGCTGTTCGTGGTCTTCGTTTTCAGCAGCGACGTGTTGAAGTTCACGAGCCGCTGGTCGCTCGACACCAGCGCCACGTCGCGGTCCGCCTCGAGCACCGTCGCGAACAGGAGCTTGCTGCCGCCGTAGATGGCGTTCTTGAGCTTCTTGCGGTTCGTCTTGGTGGCGTAGCCCGACAACGCCACGCGCGCCGCACGGCCGTTCTCGAAGATGAACAGCACGTCGGCGGAATAGTCGCCCGGATCGATTACCCAGGTCACGCTCTCGTCGGGCGCCATCTCCAAGTCGGTGGCCAA
>CAVCPR010000076.1:0-12089 GCA_963604235.1 Anaerovoracaceae bacterium
GGTTGAACGCAAGTTCAACCAGTACTTGAGAGCGCCGAAGGCGCGACAGTTTTTTATTCGTAGAACTTCGCGTCGGGGAACGGGGGCTCCATCGCCCGCTTGAAGGCCATGCCGTCGGCGATGGCGAGGATGCGGTCCACTTCCCCAGCCTCGAAGCCGGCCTCCACGAGCCCGTCGCGGCTCACGCCGTGCTCGTAATGCGCGATCAGCATGCGGTCGAGCGTCGCGTAGTCGATGCCCATCGACTTCTCGTCCTCCTGGTCGGGGGAAAGCTCGGCGCTCGGCGGCTTCACCAGCACGTGCTCGGGAATGGGCGCCACCTGCCCCGCGGCCGTCGCCTTCTCGTTGCGCCAGCGCGCAACGGCGTACACGTCGGTCTTGTACAGGCCGCCGATGGGCGCGAACGCGCCGGCCGTGTCGCCGTAGAGCGTCGAGTAGCCCATCATCGCCTCGCTGCGGTTGCCCGTGTTCACGAGCATCCAGTTGTTGGCGTTCGACAGCGCCATGAGGATGACCGTGCGGCAGCGCGCCTGCGTGTTCTCGGCGGCGGTGCCGGAAAGCTTGCCGCAGCCCGAGCGGCGGAATACCGCCTCGAACGCCTCGAACGGTTCGCAAATCGACACCGTGTTCGTGCGGATTCCCAGGTTATTGGCCAGGTCAAGCGCGTCATCGAGCGAATGCTCGGTCGAATAGGGGCCCGGCAGCATGACGCCGTGCACATGATCGGCCCCGAACACGTCGACGCACATGGTCGCGATGACGCTGGAATCGATGCCGCCGGAAAGACCGACGACGACGTCGGTGAACCCGGCCCCTTCGGCATACGCGCCCAGCGCATCGGCGCAAGTTTGGTACATATCGCTCGCTCGCATGGTTGTCCTTTCTACCGCAAGCGGAAACATCGCTTCCGAGTATGGTAGCGCAGTGTTTCCTTCCCGTTGCGGGATTTCGACGGTTGGTCAACGCGGCGGAATCGCGAGGGTTTCGAGCAAGGAACGGTCGCAGCGGGAGCCCGCGGGGGGACGCCTCAGCCATCCAATCTGCAGGTTTCGAAGTCTCGCGTGGCCAAAAAGAGCCGAAGTGGGCTGGCTGCGGGCGGGCGGCGGCGACGCGGCGGACAGGCTTCCGCAGGGCAACAAGCAATCACCGGCAGCCATCCGCCCGCCCGCGAACGCCGCCGGCTGCACCCAAGCGCGCCTACGCCTGCGCCTCGCCCGCCAGGTCCTCGACCACGGCCTTCCCCACCAGCAGGCCGAACGCCCCGTTGGTGGCAAGCCCGTCGCCGCTGCCGGCCGCCGCCGCGCCGCAGCAGTACACCCCGGAAATCACCTTGCCCACGCCGTCGAGCAGGCGCCCGGCGGCATCGACGACCGCGCCGCCGCGTGTGCGGAAGCGCACGGGGAACTGCTTGAGCGCGTACAGGGGCGGCTGCAGCTCCTCCAAGAACTGCTGGCGACCGAACGCGTCGTCGCGCCCGGCGGCGACCTTGGCGTTGTAATCGGAGAACGTGTTGCGCAGCACGTCGGCGGGCAGCCCCATCAGGCTCGCAAGCTCTTCGACGCTCGAGGCCGGCCCCACCACGCGCTTGGGGTTCTTCGCCGTGACCTGGGCGGCGCTGCGCGACTGCCCGCTTTCGGAAATGCGCGCGTCGAAGATGGTCCAGAAGTAGCCGCGCTCCTGCTTGAAGCAGGTTTCGGCGAGCGAGCGCATGTAGTCCTCGTTGGCGAACCGGTTGCCCTGCGCATCGACCACGAGCGTGGTGACGAACATGCTCCAGGCCGCCGCCTGCGGCAGGTCGCTCGTGAGCGAGGGCGTCACGTCCATGCCGCCGAGCTTGCCGCCGAGCGTCAGGCACATGCGCTGTCCCTCGCCCATCGATGCCGCGGTGTAGCACCCCACGCGCTGCCAATCGGGCAGGTAATCGCGCATGAGCGCCTGATTGCTGGCGAAGCCGCCGGTCGCCACGACGACGGCCTTCGCGCTCACGTCGATGACGGACTGCGACTCCTTCGTGGTGGTGAAGCGCATGCCGCACACGCGGCCACTCTCGTCGAGGATGAACGCGCTGGCCGAATAGCCCGTTTTGAACTGAACGCCCTGCTCGGCAAGCTTGTCGCGCAGGGGCATCATGACGCTCTCGGTGTCGCCGATGCCGTTTTTCGGCAGCACACGGCGGCGGTTCGCGTCGCTGGCGGCATACGTCGAGGGGTCGGCGAACTGCGCGCCGTAGGATTCCTGCAGGCGATCGACCCAATCGGGCGCCGCATAGTAGAGCGTCCTGGCGAAATCCAGGTCGGTCACGCCCGCGTTTTCCAGGGCCTTCTTGCGATCGGGCCAGGTATCGTCGCAGGTCTCGGTGATGCCGGCCCGCTGCTGCAGCTTGCTGCCGACCACGTCCATCACGCCGTTCGACTCGTAACTCTCGCCGCCGAGCACGTCGAGCTTTTCGGCCACCAGCACCGACAGCTTGCTCTCGGAAGGGTCGATGGCCGCGGAAAGGCCCGCCACGCCGCTGCCGAGCACCAGCACGTCGACCGCCATGGTGAACAGCACGTCGGGCTGCGCGACGACCGAGACGCCGTCGGGCGTGGGCGTGGTGGAGGGCAGCGATTCGCACGCGGAAAGCACCGAGCCGGCGGCAATGCCAACCGAACCGAGGCCGACAAGCTTAAAGAACGCGCGACGTTGCATGGATGGTGCCTTTCGGGAGCCGGGGCGGACGAATGCTGCAGCAATGATACCGCAGGGAGCGGGATCGCGGTTGGTTCGTTGCGCATTGCGAGGATGCCGGGATTCGCCGCATTTTGAAGACACTGTCGCGCCCTCCGGGCGCTCTCTATTTAGAGCTTTGTTCAAACGAAGCTTTGTTGCAACGGTGATCCTATCTGCCGGAATTACCGTTACAACCAGATTTGCGTAGGGCCGAACGCAAGTTCGGCCATTATTTCAGATGCAAAAATACGTAGGGCCGAACGCAAGTTCGGCCATTATAAGAGAGCGCCGAAGGCGCGACAGTGTTTTACCCGCAGGGGTGCGACACCGATCGCAAATCACCGCCAGCCCGCGTTGAAAACAGTGATGCGCCTTCGGCGCTTTTATACTGTGCGAACTTGCGTTCGCACCTACGAAACTTGGCGGCGAAATTACCATTTCATCAGGGATAATGCCGCCGCAGAAAATCAAGGGCCGACCGCAAGCGCACGCAACGAGGTATCCCGACGGAAATGAAACACCTGGCAGAAACGTTACCTTGACTGCAAAAAATCGTAGGGCCGAGCGAAAGCTCAGCCCTTATAAGAGAGCGCCGTAGGCGCGACACTGTTTTCCCAAAGCGGCCGGCAACCCGCGGTGCACTAGACCGCAGGCTACCGGGCGCTCAGATCGTTACTTCCCCTTGCGACGGCGGGCGGCGAAGGCCGCTGCCACGGCAATCGCCAGGCACACCACGGCCACTACGGCAATCGCCGCGACCGGCAGGCTGTCGCCCGTCTTCACCGTGGAGGACTTCGTCGCCGTATTGCTGGTCGTCTTCGCCTGCTCGCGCTGGACGACCTTCTGCTCGACGGTCTCGTTCTTCTTGTAGTCCACCATCGACACGTCCGACCCGGCGGCGTAGGCGTTCAGCACGTCCTTGTCATTGACCTTGGCGAACGCGTTGTCGACCAGCGTGATCGCGCCCGAATCGTCCACCGTGAAGGTGACATCGGCCGCCTTGGCGAAGCCCTCGGGAACCTCGGACTCGTACAGCACGTATTCCTTGCCGGCAACCAGGCCCGTGAGCACGTGGCCGGCGCCGTTGCTGGTCCACTCGTCAAGCGCCTCGGTGCCATCGGCCAGGCGCACGCCCAGCTTCGCGCCGGCCAGCCCCTGACGCGCGGAGTCGACCTTGTTCACCTTCACGCTCAGCGCCTCGTCGGTCACGCCGGCGCCGTCGCCGAACTCGATGACGGTCCCGATGCTGTACTCCTTCGAGGTGCTGCCGTCGGCATAGGCGAGCTGATACTTCACGTCATTGCCTTCGCCAACCAGCTTGATCTGGAACTTCTGGGTGGGCTCCTGCGACAGCTTGTAACCCGCGGGCGCGGAGATCTCCTTGAACCAGTAGTCGGTGTCGGTGGAGATGACCTCGGTCGAATCGGTCGTGACGAAGGTCATGTGGCCCTCGGCGTCGGACGTCGCCTTCGCCACCAGCACGTCGTCGGCGGAATCGCCGCCCGCGACGGAGGCCGCGCGGTACAGGCCGTACACGGCGCCCGGCAGCGTCTCGCTGGAGTCGGCGTTGAACTTGGTCAGACCCAGCTCAATGGCCTTCACCGAGTTCGTGATGGTCGGGTGCACGGTGTCGGAACCCGTCACCGCGATCACCTTGCCCGCCACGCCGGCGGCGCGGTCGGCGGCGCTGGCGTAGACGATGTACTTGCTCTCGGCTTCCTTCAGCGACGTCGTACCGTCCTCGGCCTTCACCTCTTCGATCGTCGTGACGAAGGTCACCACCTCGGTCGAGTAGTCGATGGTCGGATCCTTTTCCTTGCTCGGATCCTCGCGCACCGTGTAGGTGTAGGTGCCGGCAGCCGTGAACTGCAGGCAGCACGGGTTCATGTCGTCGCCCGAGACGTTGTTCGCCTTGTCGAAGTCGACCATGCCGGCCGCGTCGTTCGTCGCCGAGGACACCACCGCGCCCGTCGCGTCGTCGATCAGCTGGAACGCGAACTCACCGTCAGCGAGCGCGCGCCCGGTCAGCACCTTGTTGACCTTCGGGTCGACGTAGCAGACCTTGCCGGCCTCGGGGGCCGCGTCGGAAATGGAGCGCACCGAGTAGCCGGCCAGCGACAGCTCGACCTCCTCCTGCTCATGCGTGTTCGTCATGGTGAAGGCGAAGGAGCCGTCCTGGTTCGCCACGCCCTCGATGTCGATCGCGTAGCCCGCGGGAACCTCGACCTCGCGCACGGTGTACTTGATGGCCGCGCCCGCTTCCTTCGCCGGCAGGTCGGTCCAGCTCGCCGTCCAGTTGTTGTCGGCGGAAAGCACCGCGGTCTTGTCGGCGACCGGCGTGGCAGCGCCCTGCGCATCGACGACATACAGCTGCGCCGTCACGCTCTCGGGACGCAGGCCGTCGGCGTCGTTCGCGTCGTTCCACACCTTCGTCACGTCGACCGCGGTCAGGGCGCGCTCATGCGTGTTCGTCATGGTGAAGGCGAAGGTGCCGTCGGCGAGCTTGCCGCCGGAAACGCCGCCCTCGTAGCCGGCCGGGACGACCGCTTCCTGCACGCTGTAGGCGATGGGGTTGCCCGCGGCGTCGTTCGCGTCGAGGCCTTCCCAGGTGTAGCTCCAGTCGTTGGCCGCGGAAAGCACCGCCGTCTTGCCGGAAAGCGGCACCGGCGTGCCCTGCGCGTCGACGGTGCACAGCTGCGCCGTCACGGACTCGGGGCGCACGCCGTCGGCGTTATCCGCGTCGATCCACTCCTTCACCACGCTCACCTGCGTCTTCTTGTCGGCGGTGTTCGTGATGGTGAAGCTGTTCGGCGCGTCGCCGGTCGTGACCTTCGCGGTGTAGCCCGCAGGCACGCCCACCTCGGCCACCGAGTACGCGACGTCCTTGCCGCCCTGCTTCGCGGGCAGGTCCTTCCACGAGGCCTTCCAGCCATTGGCGGAGGAAAGCTCAACCACGTAGCCGGCCATGGGCTCGGCCGCGGCGCCGTCGATCGAGCGGTACAGCTGCACGGTGATGGCGTCATGGTCGCCGCCCTCGGGCGTGCCGTCGGAGGCCAGCCACGCCTTCTGGACGTCGACCTCGGTCGTCGCGGCCGCGTGCGTGTTGGTCAGCGTGTAGGCGAAGGCGCCCTTGCTCTCGACGAAGCCGCCGGTGACGGAAGGCGTGTAGCCCTCGACGTCGTCCACCTCGGCAACCGTGTAGTCGATGGCCTTGCCGGCGGCGTTCTTCGCCAGGCCGGCCCACTCGTAGCTCCAGCCGTTGGCTGCGGAAAGCTCGACCGCCTCGCCGGTTGCCACGCCGTTGGCGAACAGCTGCACCTGCACGGATGCCGGGCGGATGCCGTCCTGGTCATTCGCGTCGACCCACGCCTTCGACACCGAAACGCTCGTCTCGGCAGCCTCGTGCGTGTTCGTCAGCTTGTACGAGTAGCTCGTGCCGTCGGCAACCAGCCCGCCGGAGATGGCGGGCGTGTAGCCAGCAACCTCGGCTTCGCCCACCGTATAGGCGATGGCCTTGCCGTCGGCGTTCTTTTCCAGATCGGTCCACTGATAGTGCCAGTTATTGGCCGCGGAAAGCTCGACCGCCTCGCCGGTCGCCACACCGTTCGCATACAGCTGCACCTGCACGGTCGCCGGGCGGACGCCGTCCTGGTTGTCCGCGTCGTTCCATTCCTTCGCAACCTCGACGGAAGTCGTCTCCGGGCCGGCCTGCTTCGTGTTCGTAAGCGTGTAGGCGAAATTGCCGTCCGCATCCTTGGTGAACTCGATGGAAGCCGTGTAGCCCTCGGGCGCGCCGACCTCCTCGATGCTGTACTCGACGTCGCTGCCGGAAGCCTTCGCGGGCAGATCCGCCCACGAGCCGGCCCAGCCGTTGGCCGCGGAAAGCGTCAGCGTGTAGCCATCCATGACAACCTTGTCGCCGCCGGCAACCTTCTTATACAACTGCACGGTAACGGCGTCGTGGTCGCTCGCGTCGGCCGCGCCGTCGGCGTCCTTCCACACCTTCTGCACGCTCACGCCCACCTTGGCGGCCGCGTGCGTGTTGGTCAGCGTGTAGGCGAAGGCGCCCTTGCTCTCGACGAAGCCGCCGGTGACGGAAGGCGTGTAGCCCTCGACGTCGCCCACCTCGGCCACCGTGTAGTCGATGGCCTTGCCGGAAGTGTTCTTCACCAGATCGGACCACGTGGCGGACCAGCCGTTGGCGGCGGAAAGCGTCTTTTCGCTGCCGGCAATCACTTCGCCGCCGGCGAGCAGCTGCACCTGCACGGATTCGGGACGCAGGCCGTCCTGGTCGTTCGCGTCGTTCCACACCTTGTGCACGCCAACGCTGGTCTTGGCGACCTCATGCGTGTTCGTCAGCGCGAACGTGTAGTTGCCGGCGGAATCCTGACTGGTGGCGACCTTGGCCGCATAACCCGCCACGGAAACCTCGTCGATGGAATACGCGTACGTGCCCTCGTCGCCCCACGTGGGCAGATCCTCGAACGTGGCCGTCCAGCCGTTGGCGGCCGACAGCGTCTTCGTTCCGATGATCTGCTTCGCGCCGCCGTTCACGCTGCGCATCAGGTTCACGTCCACGCTCTCGGCGCGGATGCCGTCGCGGTCATCGTCGTCGTTCCAGGCCTTCTTCACCGTCGCGCTCACCTTCGACGCCTGATGCGTGTTGGTCACCGTGAACGCATAGGAAGCGTTGCCGAACTCGTCGGTCGAGGAGTCCGACGTGATGCTGCCCGTGTAGCCGGCCACTTCGGCTTCCTGCAGGCTGTACGCGTACGCCTTGCCGCTCGCATCGGTCGCGGGCAGGCCGGTCTTGGTGGCCGTCCACTCGTTGTCGGCGGTAAGCACCAGCGTCTCGCCCGTCGACGTCCACGCGCCGCCCTCAACCTGACGCACGATGCTCAGCGTCACCGACGTCGGGCGCAGCTTGTCGATGTTGTCGTTGTCCTTCCACACCTTGGAAGCGGACACGCTCACCTCGGCCTTGTGCTGGTTCGTGATGGTGAAGGCGTTGCCGTCGCCCGCAACCGAAGAGTCATAGGATGCTGCGTCGGACGCGCCCAGGCCGCTTTCCTTCACGGTGTAGTGCAGCGTCTGGCCGTCACTCTTCGTGGGCAGATCGCTCCACGTGTGCTTCCAGTTGTTGGCGGCGGAAAGCTGCACCGTCATGGCCTTGCCGGAAGCGTCGGTCACGGCCGTCGTCGCGTTGCCGGATTCGTCGGCGTACCACAGCTCGGCCGTGATGGCGTCGTGCGCGATGTCGACCTCGGCCTCGCCCTTCGAATCGAGCCACTGCTTCTCAACGCTCACGGAGGTGGTGTCGTCCTCGTGGAACTTGCCGTGGAAGGGGCGCGTGTGCGTCTCGCCGGTGACGGTGATGTTGTCGGCGATGAAGGTGCCGCAGGCGTTGCCCTTCAGGTTCAGCGTGGCACCGGGCGCCAGGATGCTGCTCACCATGCCGGCGCCGGTGATGGTCGCGCCGCTTGCGTTGTAGAAGTTCCACAGCACGTAGCCCGTGTCGGCATCGACTTCGCCGAGGCCCGCCTGCTTGCCGTCCGCGGCGTTCAAGATGATCTGGTCGGGCATCGCGGCGGAAGCGCCCTTGCAGTCGACGTTGATGACCAGCGCGCCCGTGCCGTCGGTGGGAACGTCGTTGATGCGGATGGGGTTTCCGTTGCTCGTCAGGTCGGACAGCGACAGCTCGACATACGCGCAGCCGGATCCCTTCGTGTAGGTGATCTTCTTGTTGTTCATGTCGGAGAAGTCGTACGTCGCCCCGCCCAGGCTCGAACGCGCGGCCAGCGTATTCGAAAGCGCCTCGGCCTCGGCCTTCACGTCATCCAGGTTGATGAACGGCGTGGTGGACGAGTCCAGATCCTGCGCGATGGTCTTCGGGAAGTCGACCTTCGTCTGCGAGGTCTTCGTGTTCCCGTAGTTGATGATGTCGTGCTGGTTTTCGTTCACCGAGAACAGGCTGAACGTGTCGGTGTTGCTGCCGAACACGATGGCCTGCTTGGCGAAGGCGGTCGCGCCGAAGCGGGAGTGCGTGCCCTGGTAGTTCTGGAAATAGCTGAGCGTCGAGTGACCGTACAGGTCATCGAAACGGCCGTCGGTGCCGTAGTCCTGATTGCCCGTCACGGTCTTCGCAAGCATGTTGCCGTACACGTGGCTGCTCGCGGTGTTCAGTTCGTTGAACGCGACCAGGTGGAAACTGCCGGCGATACCGAGCGCATTGCCCGTCCCGTCATAGCCGTTGTCGCGGTAGTCGTCCCAGACGCTCGACGTGAAGGTGTTGCTGCTATCGATGGTGGTGAAGCTGACGTCGCCGTTATTCCAGTACGTGCCCGACGGAAGCTGGCTGGCCGTCGCGGAGGCCGCATCGGCGCCGTCGGCGTCGGCGCTCGAGACCTTCGTCAGGGGCGACAGGCCGATGACCAGGATGGCCGACATCACGATGGACAGCGCTTTGCCGGAAAGCGAACGGGCGCGCGAGCGGCGAGACGCGGTGCGCGCGTTGGTGGAGGGAGCGGAGCTGCACTTCATGGCGGTATCTTTCGTCTTCATGGTTCCTTACGCCTCCTTCGAGCCGTCGCCCGACGCGGCAGATTGCTTGCGGACGCTTCTGCGCACGAACGCCAGAGCGGCGAAGCAGGCCGCGGCGACGGCGGCAATGGCTGCGGCGGCGATGCCGGCCGGCACCATCGAGCCCTCCTGCGCGGCGGTTGCGCCCTCGTCAGCGGAAGCCAACGGCGTCTCTTCGTCGGAGATGCGCTCCTCGTAGGCGCTTTCGCCATTCGGCGCGATCACGTCGGAGGAGGTAGGCGCGGCGGAAGCGGCGGCGTTGTTGTTGGTGACGACCGTCGAATACGGCGTGGATGCGGTCAGGCCGCCGGTCGTCGCGGTGCCGCTGGCCGTCGTGGTGGTCACGGTGCCGGTGGTCGGGTTGACCTCGTAGTAGCGCACGCCGCCGTCGATGACGTCGGTGCGCACGACCGTGGTGTCGCCCTCGGAGACGGCGCCGGGCTGCGCGTAATAGATGGTGTAGGTGCGGTACGGCGCGTAGTAACGGTGCGCGATGGCGGCTTCCTGCCCGGTCAGGCGCTGGTAGGTTGCGCCGGCGGCCTCAAGGGACTCGGGGCCGGAAATCGCGAGCGCGTCGCCATCGGGGCTGCAGGAAAGGGTTTCGCTGCCCAGTTCGTTTCCGCTGATCACGTCCACGTAGCGCACGGTGACGTCATAGGCGGAAGCCGGCGCGACGTCCGAGCGCGTGTAGTAGACGGTGTCGGAAAGCGTGCGGCCGGCGGTGAAGTCGGACCAGGTGTAGGTGAGCGCGTCCTCAGAGCCCGCGCGGGTGTAGGTTTCGCCGTCGCGAGTGATGGTGGCGGGCAGGCTCACGCTCGCCGCGGCCGCCTCGGAGACGGTCGCGCTTTCGGAGGAGTCGACCTGCACGGCATAGCCGCCGCCGTCGGCGGGCGTGACCAGCGCGAAGTTCACGGTGTAGCTGAGGGTCGCAGCTTGCGCCTCGTACACGAGCGTGATTTCGGGGGCGCCGTCAAAGGCCAGCGTCAGGGACGCGGCTGCGGAAGCGTCCCAGGTTGCGCCGCGGTTGTCGCTGCCGCCGGCCAGCACATAGCGCTCGACCGAGCCGTCGCGCGCCTGCGAGAACACGGTCGGCGGAGCGTAGGTATAGCCGCCCACGCCCACTTCAACCTTGTCGCGCATCAGCTGGGTGCCATCTGCCGAAACGTAATTGATGGTCGCGGTGCGCGTTTCCTGGCTGGCCTCCTTGCGCGGCAGGCAATGCACCACGACCTCGGGCGATGCCGCGCTCACGGTGACGGTCGGCATCTTCGAAATGGGCACGTAGACGCGGTTGTTGGCCTCGACGGTGTCGCGCACGGCGGTCGTCTGCTCCTGGCCGTCCGCAAGGGTTCCCAGGTCGTCGCGCAGCAGCACGGCGCCGTTTTCGTCAACGTAGGTCACCGACGCGGAAACGCCCGCCTCGTCAACGGCTTCGTAGTCGACGTAGAGCACGCCGTCGACCAGCTCGGGCGTTGCGGTGGCGGCGGCGGTGGCGAGACGGTAGGTTTTCCCGTCACGCACAACCAGACGCGGAGCCTCGAAGGGCTGCGTGGCGTCAGCTGCCGGACACGTGCGAATGCCTAGGAGAGAACCCCCCCCCAGCGCACCCCCGAGCGCCTGCCCGTTCACGCGCAGGGCGACGGCGTACACCGTCGCATCGAGGAGCGCGGCGGAATTGACGCCGTCGGCGTCCTTGGTGTGGAAGGAGATGTCGATCGCGCCGGAATGCGCGGCCACATAGGAAGCCTTCGCGGAAAGCGACACGACGCCGGCCTCGTCGGTGGCGCGGTCGTAGGTGTACGGAAGGTCGCGCTGCTTGACTGAGCCGTTGACGGACACGTCGGCGTACAGAGTGTCGCCGCCAAGCCCCACGACCGTCGCCAGGTCGAAGGCGTCTCCCCCGACGGAGAGCGTATCGATGCCGCGCAGCGAAACGGCCGACTGAGCTTGGGAGTCGGCTGCGGTTGCGGTTGTGCCGTCCGCAGTTGCGGCCGCGCCGTCGACGGCGTATGCCGGCGATGCGACAGGCGTCAACGACAAGGTCAGCGCCAAGGCCACGCCGGTGCATGTTGCGGCTCGCGGCACCGACTGCATTTTGCGAGCTCGTAGATCATTGTTCATGCGAGTTCCCTCTTCTCATCTTCACAGGCCGCATGACCTGCCGATCGCAGCCTTTCCCAGACGAAGCCCCATCCTCTCAAAAGCCCCGTCCAAACAGCGAAATACATGTAGCCGCACAAAACAAAGACCGATCCCCAAAAGGAAACCGGTTCCCTCGCACAGCTATTTTTCCGCAGGCACTTTATCATGAAGCGACCTGCGAAAACAGTGATATGGGACACATGCGGCGCATTGTGAATGCGACTAGTTGAAGAATAACCCATACGCTGCGTTCGTTCCAGATACTAGTGCGTTCATTACAACCTGCCAGCATCTTGTAAAGTCGGAATGAAGCGTTTTGTTACGTCGGTGAAGTATCTTCGCGGGAAAAGACACCCTGAAAGCAAACCGACTCGCGATCTCGTCAAAAGACGCCTTCGGCGTCAAAGGAGTGACGCGCCCTGCGGGCGCTAAACAAATACTGTGCGAACTTGCGTTCGCACCTACGAAAATGCCCGATGAAAGCATTACTTCAGATGTAAAAATCCGTAGAGCCGAACGCGAGTTCGGCCAGTATTAGAGAGCGCCGAAGGCGCGACAGTGTTTTGAGCCGCAGGGGTGCGGCACCGATTGCGAATCGCCGCCAACCCGCGTTGAAAACAGTGATGCGCCTTCGGCGCTTTTATGCTGTGCGAACT
>CAVCPR010000077.1:0-11985 GCA_963604235.1 Anaerovoracaceae bacterium
GGGGAAGGGAAGCGGGCGGGCGGGCGGAGCCGGCCGGGTTTGGCTCGGCGCGCCCCGCTTCGCCGCCGGGCCCGGTTCGCTATTCCCCGAAGATGAAGTTGTCGATCAGGCGGGTCTTGCCGATGTAGACGGCCATGGCCACGAGCACCGGGCCGTCAGCCACCTCAACGGGCACGATGCCGTCCCAGGACACCATCTCGACGTAGTCGATGCGCGCGAGCGGTTCGGCCTCGATCAGCGCCTTCATGGCGCCGGTCACGGCTGCGGCGGAAGTTTCGCCGGCCTCCATCAGGCGCACTCCCTCGGCGACGGCGCGCGAGAGCACGAGCGCCGCGGCGCGCTCCTCGGCCGACAGGTACGTGTTGCGCGAGCTTTTCGCCAGCCCGTCGGCTTCGCGCACGATGGGGCAGCCCACGACCTGCACGTTCATGTTCAAATCGCGCACCATGCGGCGCACGACGGCGAGCTGCTGGGCATCCTTCTGGCCGAAGTAGGCGCGATCGGCTTCGGAAATGTTCATGAGCTTGCTCACGACGGTGCACACGCCGCGGAAGTGCGTCGGGCGCGTCTTGCCGCACAGCTCGGAGGTGATGCCCTCGACGTTGACGAAGGTGGCGGCGTCGGGCGCGTAGAGCTCGGAGGGCTCGGGATGGAACACGAGCGTGGCGCCGGCGTTCTCGATCAGGCGCTTGTCGGCCTCGAAGTCGCGCGGGTAGGTGGCGAGGTCCTCGCCCGGCGCGAACTGGATGGGGTTCAAAAACACGCTGACCATGACGCGGTCGTTTTCGGCGACGGCGCGCTTGATCAGGCTTTCGTGGCCTTCATGCAGATATCCCATGGTGGGCACGAGGCCGACGGTGAGCCCTTCGGCCTTCCATTGGCGAATGACCTGCTTAGCTTCTTCGACGGTGGTTGCGACGGTGAGCACGGTTGAATCCTTTCATTGTGGGGGGCGACGCGGAAGTCCCCGGTGGCTGAGCGCCGCGTGCGGCGCCCGATGGTCTTGGTGGAGGCTCGATTGCCGTTTCGGCTTCCGAGCCTTGGTCGGCGCTAGTACAGCTTCTCGAGCACCTCGTCGTCGATCTTGAACGTGTGCTCGGCGGCGGGGAAGGTGCCGGCGCGCACCTCGGCGATGTAGGCGGCGAACCCTTCGCGCATGGCGTCGCCGACGTTGGCGAAGCGCTTGACGAACTTCGGGGTGAAGTCGCTGAACATGCCGAGCATGTCCTGGTAGACGAGCACTTGCCCGTCGCAGCCCGCGCCCGCGCCGATGCCGATGGTGGGCACGCCCACGGCGTCGGTAACCAGCTGCGCGAGTTTCGCGGGGACGGCCTCGAGCACGATGGCGAACGCGCCGGCTTCCTCGAGCGCGCGGGCGTCCTCGATGATCTTGCGCGCCGTGGCCTCGGACTTCCCCTGCACCTTGAAGCCGCCGAAGGCGTTGATGGACTGCGGGGTGAGGCCGAGGTGCCCCACGACCGGGATGCCGGCCGCGACGATCGCCGCAACCTGCGGGCACACTTCAGAGCCGCCTTCGAGCTTCACGCAGTTCGCGCGGCCCTCCTTGAGCAGGCGCCCGGCGTTGCGCACGGCTTCCTCGACGCTGACCTCGTAGGACATGAACGGCATATCGCACACGATGAGCGCGTTCTTCGCCCCGCGCGCCACGGCGGCGCAGTGGTGGATCATGTCCTCCATCGTCACCGACAGCGTGTCCTCGTAGCCGAGCATGACGTTGCCGAGCGAGTCGCCGACGAGGATGCTGTCGACGCCGGCCTCGTCCTCGAGCTTGGCGGTGGAGTAGTCGTAGGCGGTCAGCATGGTGAGCTTGCGTCCTTCGGCTTTGGCCTGGGCGAACGTTGCGACGGTGTTCTTCATGAGGTGCTTCCTTTCGTGATCGGTTGGTTTGCGGTTGCTTCTGTGCGCCCGCGCTGCGCGTTGGCGGGCAGTCTCTTTACGGGTTCGTTTACGGGTTCGGTGCGCTGACGGGGCGCCGAGTGTCGCTCGGCGCCCCGTCAGTGGGTGGCGCCTCACCTGCCGCGAGCGCTTCCCGCAGCAGGCGGGCGATGGGCTCCAGGTCGCGTTCGGGGTGGCGAACCCGGGCGGCTGCGCAGACCGAAAGCGAGAGGGTCGCGTAGGCTGTCCGCGCCTGCCCGGTCAGGGCGGAGAGGTGCGCGCGGACGGTTTCGGCGTCGCCGCGCTCGATGGGGCCGGAAAGCGCGTCGATAGGCCCGCGCTCGGCGATGGCGGCGCTGTTTCCGAGGAAAAGCGGGGCGGTCGCGGCGAGCGCTTCGTCGGCGGTAAAGCCGCAATCCTCGAAAAGGCCGAGGCCTTCGAAGGCGAGCCCGCACACGAGGTTGCTCATGAACACGGCCGCGGCGTGGTAGCGCACCTTGTCGGCGGCGGCGATGGCGCGATGGCGGTTGCCCGCGGCATCGAGCAGCGCTTCGGCTGCGCGAACGGCTTCGGCGTCGCCTTCGAGCGTGAAGAACGTGCTGGTCAGACGGTCGGGGATGGTTTGGCCGGCGCTTGCTGCCGGCTGGGGAAGGGGCGCCTGCGCGGCGGATGAGCTGCTCGCGCGATCGCTTCCGGCCTCGTGCTCGGCCTCGCCCGCGCTCCCGCCTCGCGGCACGTCCGGCACCGCGGCCATGGGGTGCACGCTCGCGCACGCGGCCCCGGCGGCGCGGCAGGCCGCAAGCGCATCCGAGCTCGCCGCCCCGCTGCAATGGCAGACCACTTTGCCGGCGAGGCCGCCAGCACCCCGCAAAGCGGCTGCGGCAACAAGTTCCCCACCCGCTTGCGCGATCTGCGCATCGGGAACCGTGATGAATATGATGTCGGAGGAATCAAGGAGGGCCTGCAGCGACGGAAACGCGACGGCATCGGTGCACTGCGCCGCCCATGCGGCGGATGCTTCGGTGCGACTGGTATAGCCCGAGATGCGCACCCCGCTTCGATGCAGGTGCAACCCCAAGGCGAACCCGATTTTCCCGGCTCCCACGAACCCCACGCGCGCATGCGCGTCACGTTCTGCAGGGCACGGACCATACGAGCTGGTCACCTTCGTGCCTTTCGTTTCATGCTGCGAGGCTGGATGCCCAGACGCTTCCGGGTCACCCGCGCTCCTTTACGCCTGCGAAGTATACGGTCGCCCCCGCGCCGCCGCAAGCACGCGGCGCGTTCGATTCGCAACTAAAATGGTAGGCCCGCGCAACCGGCTTCGTAGGCTATAGTTACAACTGTTGTTATTTGAGGATAGAGGAGAACGCGCAAGGGTTCGCGCAAGGGGAGTCATGCGGGCGCGCCGCCGCGTTTTTCGGAAAGGAATCCCGATGAGAGATCATTCCCAGCATATCCAGCTGTCGCGCGAGGAAGCGGTCGAGCAGACGCTCGCCGCCTTGGACGCGCAGCCGGGCGGCTTCGGCTGGAGCGGTTACGGCGAGGGCGATTCGGCGCACGTGCGCGAGGTCGAGCGCAAGATGGTGGAACGCGTGCCGCTCGCGGAGTCCATCGGGCGCGTGTTGGCGCACGACGTGACGGCGCAAAACGACATGCCCTCGGCGCTGACCTGCGCCATGGACTCCATCGCGCTGCACTGGGCCGATTTCGCCGACCTGCCTGAGGGCGAGCTGCCCGACACGTCGAGGTGGGTGCGTGGTGTCGATTGGCAGTTCGCGAACACGGGCGTGGCGATGCCGGAGGGCTTCGACACGGCCATCGTGATCGAGCACGTGCAGGTGTCCGACGACGAGCAGCACGTCACCATCGACGCCGGCCCGTCGAAGCTGGGCGCCGGCACGCGCCCGGTGGGCAGCAGCATGCATCGCGGCGACGTGCTGGCCGCGGCCGGCACCGTCGTGACGCCCGACATCGCCGCGCGCCTTGGCAGCGGCAACAACGCCGCGGTGCCCGTGGTGCGCCGCCCGCGCGTGGCGTTCATCCCCACCGGCAACGAGCTGATGGCCCCCGGCGTGCCGTTCGACCCCGAGCGCCCCGAGTGGTTCGCCGGGCGCGGCAAGAATTTCGAGACGAACAGCATCCTCGTGCGCGCGAAGTGCGAGAAGTGGGGCGGGCAGTTCGTGCCGTTCGACATCGTGCCCGACTGCCGCGATTCCATCCGCGACGCCATCGCGAGCGCGGTGGAGATGGCCGACATCGTGGTGCTCAATGCCGGCTCGTCGAAGGGCTCCGACGACTGGTCGTGCGAGGTCATGGAGGAGATGGGGCAGATGATCTGCCACCAGACGAACCACGGGCCGGGGCATCATTCCAGCTTCGCCATCGTCGACGGCGTGCCGATCGTGGGCATTTCCGGCCCGTCGGCGGGCGCGTCGTTCACGCTGAATTTCTACCTGCGCCCGCTCATGCGCGCGTTCGCGGGGCTTGAGCCCGAGGTCGAGCGCACGCCGGTGGTGCTGGCCGAGGAGTTCCCGAAGCCGCCGCATCGCCCGGGCGGGAAGGGCCCGCGCGGCGGGAAGGGCGGCGAGGAGCGCCCGATGGAGCACCCCGATCACGAGCCCGGCAAGCCCGAGTTCTTCGGCATCAAGCTGCTGCGCGCCGAGCATGCCGCCGACGGCACGCTGGTGGCGCATCCGGTGGCGGGGCGCCCCGGCACGCCGGAGAGCTTCGCGGCGAACATGTACTACATGCTGCCGAACGGCCCGGGCATCGAGGACCCCAAGCCCGGCGACGTGATCTACGCCGAGTGGCGCTAAGGGCCAAGCGTCCGACAGGGGCTGGCCGGCGTAGGGAGCCCGGTGCCGCCTGGTCGGCGCCGGAGCCGGGCTGCCGGACCGAACGAGCGACATCGAAAGACAACCGGACGAAAGGGCCGCGATCAACTGGTCGCGGCCCTTTTTGCTGCTGATTCTCGCGGCTCTGCTTAATGACTTTCCACGCGTAAGCCCCCCCCTTGCGAGAGGGCTTGCTGCTCTGATTCGTCTACGAAGCATTCAGATTGTCATCTAGACAGAACAAGTGTTCGTGCTTATACTTGCATTAACGAGTTAGAGCCGATGCTTGGCTGGGTGTCGCCTTCGGGGGCGGGTGACGGCTTCCTATCTTTGCTTAATAGGCGAATAAAAAGGGTTGGAATAAATATTAATAGGTATTAAGATATCAAGCATAAAGGGGATGGGTGCATGCAAAGACGGGAGCTGGTGAGAATCCTTAAAGCTAACGGGTTTATTTCCAAGGGAGGAACGAAGCATGAGAAGTTCTGCAGAGGGAGCCTAACTGTGCTGGTGAAGCGCCATACAGAAGTGCATGACCAGGAAGCAAAGGCGATTCTCAGGCAGGCGGGACTACGCTAGGCCCCCTTCCAAGACTGTATTCGGCGTCAGATGAAAGGAGTGGGCATGTTTTACGTCTGTGAGTTCGAGTTTTTTGATGATGGCGAGGGCTCTGTTGCTGCCCTGTGCCTGAATGATTGGGGTGGAGCTACGTTCGGCGATGATCTGGATGATGCTGGAGAAAGCGCGGCCGACTGGCTTGCTTCGATGGTGGATGATTGCCTGATGAACGGGCGCGATTTACCCCCGGTGGCAATGGGGCACGAGCCAACGCATGGCGGAAAGGTCATCGCCTTGGCGGTTTCCCGAGAGCTGTCAGACATACCGGCCATGACTGCCGCTGACGCTGCTCGCGCCCTTGGCGTGAGCAGCGCCCGTGTGACGCAATTGGCTTCTGCCGGGCTGCTCGATTCGTGGAAAGTTGGTGCGCATCGCATGGTGTCGCGGGCTTCTGTCGAGGCGCGCCTTGAGGAATCGCCAAAGGCCGGAAGGCCGAAAGCGACCATGGCGTGAACGGGTGCTTTTCGCCGAAAGCTGCGGGCGAGCGATTGCCACCTGAGCAAGAGCGCCTAAGCGGCGGGCAGCTGACTCTGGGGGAAATCCGTCGCGTCGTTGCTTTGCTTGCCAAGGAATATGGTGCGCAGAAGGTGTCGCTGTTCGGCTCTTATGCGCGGGGGCGGGCTGCCGAAGAAAGCGACATCGACCTCCTTCTGGAGAAGGGCGATGTCAAGGGGCTGTGTGTTCTGGATTTCCAGGCTGCGCTTTCCGATGCCCTGGGGCGAACGGTGGACGTGGTCACAACTGCGGGAGCGGGCGAGCGATTACTGGCGAAAGCCAAACGCGATGAGGTGGTTCTTTATGAGGCCGGCTGAGCGCGAATTGCCGCGGTTGCAGGCATTTTGCGAGCAGCACTTCGATCCCGACTGGTGATTGCCGGCCGATCGAACGCGTCTGCAATGCGCTGCGACGGAGTGCCGTCCCGTTTACGCTTCCGTTACCGTGATGGTTGAGCGGATCATTCCCATCCAGCAGGTGTAGGTGAAGGTGCCGGCTTTCGTCGGGGTGAACTCGATTACGTTGTCGCCCGCCGACAAGGTTTTCTCGATGTCGAACTCGGGGATCTCGATCGTTCGGTTGCAGCTGGTGAGGGTCTTTTTCGTGGCGGAAATGGTCCACTTCACGGGCGTGCCGGCAACAACGGTGATGGGCGTGTAGCCGCCGGAAAGCGTGGTCTCGACCGTTTGCACGCCGTCGCCCATGGTCGCCGTCGCGCCGCTTGCGGACTTTTTGGAGCTGGAAGAGCTGCCGTTCGAGCCGTTGGGGTTTGAGGTGCTTCCGCTGTTTGAGCTGTTTCCCGAGCTGGAGGAGCCCGACGAGGTGGGGTCGTTTCCACTTGCTGAGTTGCCGCTTGCGCAGCATCCGCTTTGCGACGATGATCCGCTTGCGCAGCAGCTGCTCGTTGTTTGCGACCCGCTCGAGCAACACGAGCCGCCGAGCACGCCCGCGATCGCCTGGCCGGCATTGGGCAGCTGCACGGAGGGAAGCCCGGCCAAGGCCCAGCCGTTTGCGGTCATGAACAGGCCCATCACCATGACGACGCATGCACCGGCGGTCATGGCCTTGCGGGCGAAATGGCGGGAGAGGCTGCCGGCGACCGCGCCCAGCCCGAGCATGAGGGGCACGGTTCCCAGCGCGAAGCACAGCATGGACGCGCCGCCGGCAAGCGCGCTGCCGCTGCCGAGCGCATAGAGTTGCATCGCCTGCAGCGGCCCGCAGGGCATGAATCCGGACAGAAGCCCGACGATGAGCGGCCCTCGCAGGACGCGGCGTGGGCGCTTTGACGCGGGGGCGCTGCTTGTGGTGCTGCTTGTGGTTTCGCTTGCTTCGGCTGTGGCGTTGGTTGCACCGGTTCTGCTCGCGTCGTCGCGCTTCTTCGGCAAAATTTTCCCGACAGCGGCCTTCACCCGTGCAAGCAGCGTCGCCACTCCGGGTACGAGTCCGAGCATCGACAGTGCCATGAGCAGCATGAACACGCCGGCGATCAGCTGAATCGCGCTGCGTGCGGCTAGTGAAAGGGAAAGCGTGGCGCCCAGCGCGCCGACGACAGTGCCGATGACGGTGTAGGACGCAACGCGGCCGACGTTGTAGAGCAGCGTGGGTTTGAAAGCGGCGAATGAGGGGCGCTTGCGGCGGGGTTTTGCGCTGCGCGTGCGGTCGTTCGCGTTCGCCGTTTTGCTTTCGCCGGATTCCGCCTCTGCGCTTGCTTCATTGGTATCGCTCGATTGCGCCCTTGCGACTGCTTCCCCGCTGGTTTTCGATTCCGCCCCCGCGTTCGCCGCAGCGCCCGCCGGCATGCACTGGCTGATGTTGATGCCGCCGCACATGGCGACGCAGTGGAACGAGGTCAGCACGCCCACCACGAACAGCATGCCGTAGCCCATCCCGCTTGTGGCCAGGGGAAAATCAGTGCCGGAAAGGTCGAACCCGAGGATGCTCACGATTAGCCAGATGGCGACCGCGGCCAATGCGATGGCTGCGACCTTTGCGGGGGAATTCCCCGGTTGCGCCTCATCGGAAACGGTGTAGCCGGCTTCCTCGACTGCGCGCACGAGGTCGGCTTGGGACGCGCGCTGCTCGTCGAAGGTGACCCGCGCGCTTTTTTTCGCCAGGTTGACGCGGGCTTTCGAAACGCCGGGTACGGCACTGAGCGCGCGCTCGACGTTCGCCACGCAGGCGGAGCACATCATGCCGGAGATGTGCAGCGTGATCCGTTCCATGTTTCGTTCCTTCCCGGCGACAAAAGCGCAATGCATAGGGGAAAACTAGGTAATGCGTTGATGCGCCGTGCATACTACCGGGAAGAGGGCAGCTGTGCAATGCCATTTCAGCAGGCTACACGCGTCCGAAACGTAAATACACCATCCGTTGTAGACGGCACGGGGCTCGCTCGGCGCTCTCCCGTGATCTGCCGCTCGCGCCACCTTTCCGATTTAGCGGCAAATCTTGCAGCAAAACATTCTGACTTAGCGGCACATGTACCGATAAATTCTTCCGATTTAGCGGCGATGCAAAGGCAAATCGCGTCTGTTCTGGCGGCATAGGGAAGAGGGTCGAATGGGGCGTCGGCGGTTTGCTGGGTTTTGCGATGGCGGGAAAACCGAGTTTCCGAGCCTCCGTGCAGCGATTTCGGCCTTCTGTGGCGGGCTTTCAAAGTTCCTGTAGCCCCGTGCACGGGTTTTCACGATTCGCTGGTGGGTTCCTTGAGTTTCTGTAGCTGATCGCTGCACAAAGGTTCGGAAACCTCGAAGGCCTGCCATCAGAACCTAATTTCCGTGCACAGCGCTACAGAAACTCGCGAAACCCACCAGGTGGTGTTCCGCTCCGCTTGCCGTCTGGTCGCACGTTTCGCCGGCGGTAAGCGGCCCCGCCGGCCCTGCTGGCGAAACGCTGTCGTGCCTTTGGCCTTCCCTAATGATGGTAGAACTTGCGCTAAGACCTCGAAATTCTGAGTAATATAATCCCAGATCCAGGCTTGATTTTGACTATATAATTCGTGGGTGCGAATGCGATTTCGCGCAGTACAAAAGCGCGCCACCTTCTTACTTGCGGAAGGTGGCGCGCTCTCGCGCCTTGGGTAGCACGCCCTTACGACCGGAACGTGATGCCTTCGGGGAGGTCGTTCGGGTCGAAGTCTTCCTCGTCTTCTTCCGCATTCTGCTCGGCGGAGGGCTGGGCCTGCGGCTCGGATTGCTCGGGCGCGCTGCCGAAGGCCTCGTCGAAGGCTGCGAAGCTTGCCCGCGGCACGGCGAAGGTGATATGGCCGATGGCGCCGGGGTGCTCGGCAATCCAAGCGCGGAACAGCTCGATGGCCACCTCGGGCGCAAAGCCCTGCGGCCCGCAACCGAATGCGCCGATGATCAGGGTTTCCGCCCCGTTCGCAGCGGCAATGCGCAGCAACGCCTCCACGCGCGCTGCAAGTGCGGCGGAAACCTCGCGCTCGCTGCGGTGGTTCTCCAGTGCGCGCGAACGATTCGGCTCGGGGATGGCCAGCACGTCGGCGTGGCGGATATCGCCGTCGCGCACGAACGCCACGTCGGGCAGGTACAGCGCGCGGTCGGTGAACAGCTGGCCCGAGGCGAACCCGCGGTTGCCGTCGTGGTAGAGGGCCTTGCAGCCCTGCAGCACCGGGTAGAGGTTGCTCTCCGCGCACAGGATTTGCTCGGGGCCGAACGAGCCGTCCTCGTACGCGCCGCCGGGACGCGTGAACGAGCACGGGTCGACGACCACGGTCTTCCCCTCGGCGCCGCGCAGCGCCTTCGGGGCGAAATCGCTGGTGACGGACGTGGTCGTTACGGCGCCTTCCTCAACTTCGGGCAGGGCGAGGTCGCGTCCCTCGCCGTCCTCGTAGACGCGGGCGGCGTCGATGGTGGCCTGGGTTTCCTTGGCGAACGCGCCGCGCATGAGCGCGAGGTTCTTGCGTGCGTCGGCTTGACGGTCTTCGCGGGTTGGCATGGGCATCTCCTTGGTGCGAAACGGTTAATGCCCTGATTATAGTGGAAAGGTTTGCGCGCGGATCGCGCGGCGCCGCCAACCGGGCGGGGCCGCACGCCGCGCGGGTCTCCTCGCGAAGGAAACTACTTGCAGCTCGCCAATCGCCCGCAACTAACTATGCAGCCCGCGAAATCAGCCGCTCCCAACCAACCGCGCAGCCCGTGAAACCAACCGCGCCAATCAAAGCCCGCCCGCAACCAGCCGCCGCCCGCAGCAATGCCCGATATCGGTTTTCTTGATGGAAAATAAGCCGCACGCAAGAGTTCTCACGCAGGATAGACCAGCAATGTCTAAATACACGCTTTAGGGTCAGCATGAGAACACGGATTTACGAAATAGTCGCACGTCCAAAACGGGGAGACAACGCAAGCTGTCTCTACGATTTGTTCATCGTCATCGTTTCGATCGCAAGTATCCTTCCCATAATCTTCCGTGCAGACAGCATCGGGGAGTTCGGCGAGCACACACTTGCGACCGTCGACGTCGTGGCCGTGTATATCCTTTGCTTCGACTACTTGCTGAATTGGATGACGTACGACATTGCGCAGGGGAAACGAGGCAAATGGACGGAGTTTCTCAAGTATCCGTTCACCTTCACGGCGATCGTAAACTTGCTTTCCATCCTGCCGACGCTCAACCTCTTGCCCAGCGGATTTTTGTTTTTGCGTGCGCTGCGCATCATCAGGCTCTTTAGGTATTCGAAGCACTTGACCGTCATCGTCAACGTCTTCGTTCACGAGAGGAAAACGCTGGGCTCGGCCGTCGTGCTGGCGCTGGCCTTCATTTTCACGACGGCGCTTCTGATGTTCACGTTCGAGCCCACCACATTCGACAACTTCGTGGACGCGCTGTATTGGTCGACCATCACGCTGACGACGATCGGCTTCGGAGACATCACGCCGGTAAGTGACTTGGGATATATCCTGACGTCGGTGACCTCGATCGTCGGCATCTTCATCCTCGCGCTTCCCGCCGGCATCATGACCGGCGGCTTTCTGCAGCAATTGCGGCAGCAGGAAGAGGAGGGCGACGACTACTATGCGGCGGGGTTCTTCGAGGGGATAGACCCTTCAAAGTTTTGCATCACCCCGAAGAGATTTAAGCAGTACCTCAACGACAACCCAAGGGTGCGACTCTACCTTGGCTATATCATTGGCGGCATACTTCTGAATTATCTTCTGTGCGCGACGTTCTCGGAGCTCTATCAGCCCCTCTGGCTCGACACCACCGGCACCGCCCTCGTCGCATGCGCCCTCGACCCCGCCGCCGCCATCATCGTCAGCTTCGTGAACAACCTGATCATTGCGGTGTATCAAGCCCGCCCGCAGAACATCCTGTATTTCTCGGAAAGCGCGCTTGTCGCCCTTGCCTATGGCTATCTGTTCAAGCAGGCGAAAAACGGCAAGCTTCCCTATCGCAATGCAGGCAAAGTCCTCGTACTCATCGTAGTCGTCCAGACTGCCATCAGCGTGTTTTTGGCCTTCTCCCTCAGCGATGGCGTGTTCACCACCCCCTTCGAGAACGGCTACCGAGATTTCTTCGTGTCGCACGGTTTCGGCTACTTCGTTTCCAGCGTTTTGGCGATGATCATCGACAGGACGCTCGATGCCGTCTCGGTTTTCGGAATCGTCGTGCTCTTGCTGAAGGTTATGAGGTCGAAAAACTTCGTGGGGCGCAAGTGGCTGGAAGAGAATTGCCCGGTCAAAGAGCAGGTTCAAACCACTTCCACCACCCGCAAGCGCAAGGAGCGACGAAGCGGCGCCACGAATACGGGCATCCTTTCCTGCTCGGATGAAATGCTGGTTTTCAATCGCGACGGACTCAGGAGAATTTCCTCCTCGATGAGGAACCGGGCGAAAGAAGCGAAAGACCCGCAGGAAAAGCTGCGGTGCCTAAGTTCCGCGGAAACGATTTCGCTTCTCGCGTTTTACGACATCAAGGACGAAGACGAGTTCAAAGAGCTGTTCGACGAGAAAATGGGCGACCACCAGCAGTGATCCTGGGCGGGTTACTCGCCGCGGCGGGAAGGTGCGAGGGGTGGGTTACTCGCGCGTAACGTTGCATTCCGGGAAAATGCCGGCAAGGCGGCGAACGCTTTCCTCGACGCGGTCGGGGGAGATGCCCGCATAGTTCACGACGATCG
>CAVCPR010000078.1:0-11725 GCA_963604235.1 Anaerovoracaceae bacterium
ATTTTGAGCCGGGGCGTATCGTTGTCCTAACGAACTGTGGCAGCGCACTCGCTTCCAACTTTGTTAATCCCCATGCATGATATACTAATCCTCAGCTTAATCTGAACATTAGCTGCAAACATTGAACATTTGGAGCTTGCCGTGGACGAATGCGTATCCCTTATCGAGCATGAGCTTTGTCAAAACATAGATCCGGATGCAACGGTGTGCCCCCTCAACGCACCCCTCAGTCCTTTTCTGTCTGGCGCATACGAGCTGTATGAAGCGCGCCTGCTCGACAAAAAGGTCGTGCTCGCGCGCCCTAAAGATAAGATGGAAAGCGATCAAGACCTCGTTAAACGTGCAGGCGCCTTAGCCAAAGCTCTGAACAGGAGTGTGGCGCTCTGTCTTCCTCCAATGACAAGACAGCAGCGACGGGCACTCATCAAGGCAAGGCAGGGCTTCATTGCCGCCGATGGCTCCTTCTTCCTTCCCGAGCTCTCCTTGTTCCTTGCGGCCACGACGGCGAAATCCGTTGACGTCGCTCGCTCATTCACTCCGGCGCAGCAAGCGGTGTTTCTTTACTGTCTTTACGCAGACAGCGAGCCTATCTTTCAGGCAGATGCCCAAAACGCGCTCGGAATATCTTCGGGAAGCGCCTCCTCGGCCTTCTCCGTATTTACATCCCTCGGGCTACTTGAATACACCATAGGAGGCAAAACCGGAAGGAAAAAGGGTTACCGCATAGGGGACAAGAAGAGGTTCTTCAGCGAAGGCTCCAAACGACTAGGCCCCATTGTGCGCGAAATGATTACCGCTCCCGTTTCCGTCGTGAAGGCCGATTGGCTGAAGACGGGGTTTTCGGCATTGTCCGAGCTGAGTGATCTGCTTCCGCCGGAGCTTCCGGAGTATGCGATTTCGTTTGAGCAGGCAAAAGAAATCGCCGAAGACCCCGAAGATACGGCATCTCGATGCCGCATCAAGGTCTTGAGGTACGATCCACGCCCATTTGCGGCGAACGGCCGCGTGGATCCGGTTACCATGATGTTGACCATAGACGAGGAGGACGAGCGCACATCGCTTGCGCTCAGGCAGGCGTTAGGGGATCAAGCATGGTATCAGGGCTAGAGACCTTCAAAAGATGGTTCGAGGGCTACTCGAAACGTTACGTCATCATCGGTGGGACGGCATGCAACCTCATATTCGCTCAATACGGTGCACCTCAAAGGGCGACGCATGACATCGACATGGTCATCGTGGCCGAAGCCTTCGACCGTCGTTTCTACGAGCGCTTCGTTGAATTTGTTCAAGCGGGCAACTACCAGCATAAAAACAAGGCCGAGAGGTACGAGCTGTATCGGTTCGAGTCCCCTTCGGACGTCTCGTTTCCGCCCAAAATTGAACTACTAAGCAAAAGGCCCGAAAATCTAGCGGGACTAGAGACCGCTCTTGGTAGGTTTCAAGCCATCGATGCATCGGGCAGCCTTTCGGCCATCCTCCTTGATGATGATTATTACAGGCTGTTGGACGACGGCATTGAAGAGATTGACGGCCTTCCGGTGCTGTCCCTCGAGTACCTTCCCGTGTTCAAGATTCACGCCTGGGCGAACCTGTCCGCTGACAAGGCGGCCGGCAAGCCCGTTCATAGCGACGAGATCAACAAGCACCGCAGAGACGTGTTGAGACTGTGTGCCTTATTCGCGCCCGGAAGCCATGTTGACCTGCCGAAGTCAATCCGGTTCGAAATCGAACGCTTCGTTTCCGAACGCCCCTGGGACGACAACATGATGCGCAACCTCAAGCTCGGTGCAGATGCAAACGAAATGGCCGAGCTGATCCGTTCGGTTTACCTGTAGCCTGGTAAAACACCGTTGCGCTCCGTTGTCCGCATCGCCCCTACTGCAGAACCCCCAGGTTCAGCACGTAGAGGCAGCAGACGAAGGCGTAGAACACCACGACCGCCACGAAGACCGTCTTGCGCACGTCGTTGGGCATCTTGGCGGAAAAGCGCTGCAGCGCCGGCCACACGGCCCAGGTCATCAGCGTCGCGACCAGGCCGAACACCGTCGAGTTCTGCAGGCAGATCTGTCCCATGAAGTTGAACGGCATGGTGCTGTAGTCCCACAGCGGGTACACGCCGTCGACCGGCATGTTCGACGTCAGGCCCAAGATCAGCTCGATGGCCGAGCACACCAGCGTGTTGATGACGAAGCTGGCCAGAAGAGGCTTCCAGGTTCCGCCGAGCTTCTCCTGCAGCTTGGTCTTGATGGGGTAGAGCAGCAGGCCGCACGCCACCATGCCCACGCCGTAAACGGGGAAGGGGCTGAGGTAGTCGCGCCAAATGCCGCTGTTCGGATCGTAGATGCCCGGCACGATGCCCCACTTGATGAACAGGCAGAACCCGGCTTCCATCCAGTGCCCCACGATGGAGAACAGGCAGAAGTAGATGATCATGTTGCGCCAAAATTCCCACGTGCGGGGCTTCCAAATGTCCCACGCCTCCACCTGCATGCGCTTGTGGTAGGTGGCGTCGAAGGTTTGGGTGAGCACCTCGCGCGGGCGCTTGGCCAGGCCGAAGTACAGCAGCAGGAAGATATCCCATGCGGACAGGACCAGCTGCGTCGCGGGGTTGAACTCGCCCGAGATGAGGCTGTACAGCACGCCGGCGACGATGTTGAAGGCGGAAAGCCCCATGATCCAGTAACGCGCGGCCTTCGAACGCTGGAAGATGAGGTAGAAGCCCACGCCGTCGAGCACCAGGTTCAGGAAGTCCAAGATCTGCGAGAACGAGAAGGTGAAGCTGCTGCTCGCCATCATGGCGCACAGGGCCAGCGACAGGCAGACGTTGAGCAGGAAGCATACTTGGATGACGCGGATAAAGCCCAGCTCGGACTTGTACTTGTCGCCCTTGATGTCCCGGATGTCCTTGGCGGTGCCCTCGGCGCATTCCCTTCCGACGTTGCGCGCGCCGACGATGCCGAGCACGGCCATGAGGATCGGGACCAGGGTGATGCAGACGCTCTGGGTGTTGAAGCCGCCGGTGGCGGAGTAGTAGATAGTGGTGATGACCTCGACGGCGACGAAAATGGACAGCCAGACGATGGCCGCCTTCGTCTTGTCGGGGTGCTTCGCGGCCCTGTTGCCCATGGATCCGGCTATGATCCCGATAAAACATTCCGTGATGGTAATTGGAATCAGGGCGAGCATCGTCATGAACACCGTGCGGTCCTCATCCGAAATCGGCACGGCGAGCTCATTGCCTAAAGAGCCGTTGAAAACCGCGAACACGAACGTTATCAGGATAGCTGACACAAGGGCGCCCGCGAGCAGCACGAGGCTCACGGCGACGAGCAGGATGCCGGTGGTTCTCAGCAAGCGCTGATAGGTGGTCATGGAAATGCTCCTTCTTGGAAAGCGGTCGGGCCGCGCCTCGCCTCGGGCGGGCGTCGGGGGCTAGCCGCGCGCCCGCGCCCGCACCTGCGCCGATGCTCGGCGAGAACGCGCCCGAAAACAACGTACCGTAATCTACACCAATTTCGCCTGCCGGGCGGCGTGCCACGAGTCAAGCGCAACGAACAGCACGTGGAACAGCACGGTTGCGGCGACGATGCAGGGCACGAAGAGCATCGTCATGTCCGTGGTGAACGGGGAAATGGCGAACAGGCCGGGCGCGAGCGCCGCCCCGCCGGCCGTTCCGCCCACGACCACCACGAGCAGCGCCACGCGAATGGGGTTCAAAGGCAGCGACAGACGGAACACCAGATTCGCGCCGACCCACGCCATGCACAGCGTGCACAGGGTCGAAACCTGCCCGTAGTCAAGCCCCAGCATCCCGTAGCCGGCGACATTCAGCACGAGTACCGCGACGATGGTCGTCGCCGCGCCGGGTATGCTGCGCACGATGACGTTTTCCAGGAAGTGGCCCTTCACGCGGTCGTGATTCGGCTCGAGCGCCAGCACGAACGACGGGATGCCGATGGTAAACGCGCTGATGAGCGTGATCTGAATGGGCTGGAAGGGATACTGCCACGGCAAGATCAGGAACGCGGCGGCGCCGATGATGGACAGCAGGGTTTTCACCAGGAACAGCGATGCCGAGCGCTGCAGGTTGTTGATGGAGCGCCGGCCTTCCGCGACGACCTTCGGCATGCTGGCGAAATCGTTGTCGACGAGCACGAGGTTCGCCACATTGCGCGCGGCATCGGAGCCGGCGGCCATGGCTATGCCGCAGTCGGAGGCCTTGAGGGCCAGCGTGTCGTTGACGCCGTCGCCGGTCATGGCAACGGTGTGGCCGGCCTTCTGCAGCGCGGTGACGAAGGCCTTTTTCTGCTCGGGCTTCACGCGGCCGAACACGCTCGCGTGCTCGAGGGCCGCCGCGAGTTCGTCGTCGCTGCGAAGCGTGGTGGCGTCCACGAAGTCGTCGGCGCCCTCGACGCCCACCTGCGCGGCGATGCCGGAAACGGTGCGCGGGTCGTCGCCGGATATGACGAGCACGTGCACGCCCTGCTCCTTGAAGTAGCCGATGGTCTCGGCGGCGGTGGCGCGGATCTGATCGCGGATTCCGATGAAGCCGATGGGCGTGGGCACTCCGATGATGTTGCCCTCGTCGGTGAAGCCCTCGACGCGCGCCACGAGCAGAAGGCGCGCTTCGCTAGCAAGCGCTTCGGCCTGTTCGCGAACGGTTTCGTAGGCGTCTCCCAGCACGAACTGCGCGGCGCCCATCACGTAGGAGTCGCCATCTGCGAGCACCGCGCCCGACCACTTCTTGTCGGAGCTGAACGGGATGGTGCGCGCGCAGGGCTGCGCCGCCACGCCCGCCGTCTCGTAGTGGGCGATGATGGCGCTCGCGGTCTCGTTGGGGTTCTCGTCGGCCGCGGCGATGGCCGCCAGCGCGCGGTCGGCCTCCGTCGGCCGGCCGGTCTCTGCGGTGGCGCCCGCCCCTTCGATCGGCTTCACCCAGGTCACTTCCATGTCGCCCGTGGTGATGGTGCCCGTCTTGTCCAGGCACAGCACGTCGACGCGCGCGAGCGTCTCGATGCAGTAGAGCTGCTGCACGAGCACCTGACTCTTCGCCAAGCGCACGACCGCCACGGCGAGCACCGTCGACGTCAGCAGGATAAGGCCCTCGGGAATCATGCCCACGAGCGCTGAAACCGTCGAGAGGATGGCGCTGTTCAGGTCGGTTCCCGAGATGAAGTACTCGCGCGCGAACAGCAGGATGCCGATGGGCGGGATGATGAAGCTCACGAACCTGATGATGCCGTTCAGCGTGTTCATGATCTCGGAATTGACGGCTTTGTGCTGCTTGGCCTCGGCCGATATCTTCGCCGCGTAGTTTTCCGCGCCCACATGCTCGACGCGCGCGTGCACGGTTCCCGCGTTGACGAACGACCCGCTCATCAACTTGTCGCCGGGGCGCTTGCGGATGAGGTCGCTCTCGCCGGTGAGCAGGCTTTCGTTGGCGCTGCATTCGCCCGAAACCACCACCGAGTCGGCGGGCACCTGGTCGCCGCGCGACAGGATTATCACGTCGTCGCGCACCAGTTGGTCGTTGGCGATCTCGGCGCGCGCGCCGTCGCGCACGGCGGTGGCCTTCGAACTCGCGACGATGGAAAGCCGGTCGGTCGTGCGCTTGGAGCGGATCTCCTGCACGACGCCGATGATGACGTTGCAGATGATGACGACGATGAACAGCGCGTTCTTGTACGAGCCGGTGAACAGCACGAACGCCGCCAGCACCACGTTCATGGCGTTGAACAGCGTGCAGATGTTCTCGCGCGCGATCGTCCGCAGCGATCGCGTCTTGACGCCGGTGTCGACGTTCACGTCGCCGGACGCGACGCGCGCGGCGACCTCGTCGGCGCTCAGCCCGGCCAGGCTGCCTGCCTCCCGCGACGCCTGCGCAGGGATATTCCGTTCGGTCATTGCTCTCCTTCGTTGCGTGCTGCAGGTGAGGGGTTGTTTCGACCATGATGATAGCGAATGCGCCACCGCCCATGCGGCAGATGCGGTTGATACTACGGAATGCCATTTTCAACAGGTTCGCTGCGCGTTGCCCGTGGCGGCAGCGCGCCCGCCGGTGGGGGCACGCGAGCGCCTGTAGCGACGGGGCACGCGCGAGCGCCTGCGGCCGGCGATGCGCGAAAAGCGCGCTCGCCTCTCAGCTGCTCAAAATTTTGCACACGCGTAACACGAATCGGACTAGAATGTCTTTTTCCGCTCGAGAGTCGAGAAGGAGGAAACGCGATGCATCACGCAATCGAGGACATCGAGTACGCGGAATACCTGTTCGACCGTTTCTACGGCATCGGAAGCTCGGAGAACGGCGGCGTCACGCGCCTTGGCTACACCGAGGTGGAGGACGAAATGCACGAGGCGCTGTGCGCCTTGGGCGACGAGGCGGGATACGGAAACTTCGCCGACGCGGTGGGCAACACCTACCTATACCGCAAGCGCTACGACAGGGACGAGCCGTACTACCTGGTCGCGTCGCACCTGGATTCCGTCATCGAGGGCGGGCGCTACGACGGCGTGGCGGGCGTCATCGCGGGACTGATGATCCTGCGCTGGGCCGAACGCGATGGGCTTGACCTGCCCATCCGCGTGGGCGCCATGCGCTGCGAGGAATCGAGCAACTTCGGCCGCAGTACCATCGGCAGCGGCCTTATCACCAAGGAAATCTACAAGCACGACATCGGCGAGGCCGTGAACAAGCGCGGCGAAAGCCTGCGCGAGGTGTTCGAGCGCAAGGGCTACAGCCTCTCGCCCGAACGCATCAGCGGCATCCGCGAATACATCGAGCTGCACATCGAGCAGGGCAAAGTGCTCGAGGAATACGGCGACGAGGTGGGCATCGTGTCGACCATCGCCGGGCCGCGCCGCTTCAAGGTGCACGTCCACGGCAGCGCCGAGCATTCCGGCGCCACGCCCATGGGCATGCGCTCCGATGCGCTTGCCGCCGCGGCCGAGATAATCCTGGAAATCGAGGAGATCGGCAAGTCGGAGTCGATGTACCAGTCGGTGGCCACGGTGGGTGTGGTCACCAACCACCCCAACGCGCTCAACGTCATTCCCGGCGAGGTGGAGCTGGGCGTGGACATGCGCGGCATCGATTCGGCGAGCCTCGACCGCATGGAGGCGCGCCTGAAGGCTGCCTGCACGCGTATCTGCGAGAAGCGCCGCCTGAAGTACTTCCGCGAGAAAACGTCCGACATCCCGCCGATCGACATGTCGTCCGACCTGCAGCGCAAGCTGCTCGCGGCGGCCAAGGAGCTGCGCATCCCGCACCGCTCGATGATCAGCGGCGCCGGACATGACGCCATGTCGTTCGCGCACATCTGCGACACGGCGATGGTGTTCATCCCCTGCGTCAAGGGCATTAGCCACAACAAGAAGGAGTTCACCACCATCGAGTCCATCTGCGATGGCGCGAAGGTGATTTACGAGCACTTGAAGGAGGAAGCGCGATGATTCTGGTGAAGGATGGCCGCGTCATCGACCCCGCGCGCGGCATCGACGACGTGCTTGACCTGGTGATTGACGGCGGCAAGATCGCGAAGGTCGGCAAGTACCAGCGCTCCGACGACTACGAGCGCATCGTGGAGGCGAAGGGCTGCATCGTGGCGCCCGGCCTGGTGGACGTGCATGTGCATTTCCGCGATCCGGGCTTCGAATACAAGGAAGACATCGAAACCGGCGCGGCCTCGGCGGCGGCCGGCGGGTTCACGACGGTCGTGTGCATGGCGAACACCAAGCCGGCCGTCGACAACGCAGAGACGCTGCGCTACGTGCTCGACAAGGGTGCGGGCTGCGACATCAATGTGCTGACCTGCGCTTCCATCAGTAAGAACCTTGCCGGCGAGGAGATCGTCGACATGGAGGGCTTGGCCGCGGCCGGTGCGGCGGGCTTTACCGACGACGGCATCCCGCTGATGGACGAGGCGCTCGTGGTCGAGGCGATGGAGCGCGCGGCGAAGCTCGATTTGCCGCTGTCGTTTCATGAGGAGGACAAGGCGTTCATCAAGACGCCGGGCGTGAACGCGGGCGCGGTTTCCGAGGCGCTGGGGCTTGGCGGCGCGCCGGCGCTGGCCGAGGACGTGCTGGTGGCGCGCGACTGCATGCTGGCGCTGCACACCGGCGCGCGCGTGAACATCCAGCACATCAGCTCGGGCAATTCCGTGAAGCTCGTGCGCCTGGCCAAGCAGATGGGCGCGCGTGTCACCGCCGAGGCGACGCCGCATCACTTCTCGCTGACCGAGGAGGCCGTGCTTGCAAAGGGCACGATGGCGAAGATGAACCCGCCGCTGCGCACGCATGCCGACCGCTACGCCATCATCGAGGGGCTGAAGGACGGCGCCATCGACATCATCGCGACGGACCATGCTCCGCACAGCGCCGAGGAGAAGGCGCGGCCGTTTGCCGAGGCACCGAGCGGCATCGTGGGGCTGGAGACGGCGCTGGCGCTCGGCATCACGAACCTGGTGCGCAAGGGCCATCTGACCGTGATGCAGCTGATGGAGAAGATGAGCCTGAACCCTGCGAAGCTCTACAACCTGGACAAGGGCCGCATCGACGAGGGTGTCGACGCCGATCTGGTCATCTTCGACGAGAACGAGGCGTGGGAAGTGCCGGCCGCGTTCGTCTCGAAGGGCGCCAATTCGCCGTTCATCGGCGAAAAGCTGCACGGCAAGGTGAAATACACTATCTGCAACGGCAAAGTGGTGTACGAAGGGTAGCGAGAAGGAAAAGCGTGACGCGTCTGACGGCGTTGCCTAACACTGGTTGCGCTCACGCTCGATCCTGCGAAACCTTGCGGCTGGATTTCGCTTCCCATCAGGATTTTCGTAGGCGTGGGCGCAAGCTCGCGCAGTAGTATGAAGTGCGAAGCGCGTCACTATTTTAACGACGAAAGGACGACCCATGGACAATCGTGCGATGAGCGATCGGAGCATTTCCCGACGCACGTTTCTTGCCGGTGCCGGGGTCGTCCTGGCAAGCCTCACCGTCCCGCTCGCTTCCGGTCCCGCCGCGGCGTTCGCCGATGGGTTGGCGGCGGCTTCCGCGGACGGCGCCGCACTTGACGCCGCCGAGGCGGGCGCCCCCGTCGTCATCCTGCACACCAATGACGTGCACTGCACGCTTTCCAATGCGAAAACCAAGCTCGGATACGCCGCGCTTATCAATTACGCCAAAACCCAGCGCGAAAAATACGGCGAGGGCAGCGTGAAGCTGGTCGACGCCGGCGACAACGTGCAGGGCGGCTTCGAGGGCTCGTTCACGAAGGGCGAAACGCCGGCCCAGGTCATCGCCGCTTGCGGCTACGATCTGCTCACGCCGGGCAACCATGAATTCGATTACGGGCAGGAGCAGTTCTTCGCCCTGCGTCAAACCGAGGGCGTGCCGTACGTGTGCTGCAACTATCTGGACGCGGGCGGCACCCGCATCTTCGACGCGTACCGCGTGCTGGAATACTCCACACCGGCCGGCACCGTGCGCGTCGCGTTCGTCGGCGTGACCACGCCTTCCACGCTCGCTTCTTCCTCGCCTGCTAGCTTCAAGGACAAGGACGGCAACGTCATCTACAGCTTCTGCGGCGATTCGACCGGGCAGCTGCTCTACGACACCGTGCAGGCCGCCGTCGACGAGGCGCGCGATGCGGGCAAGGCCGACTACGTCGTGCTGCTTTCGCACCTGGGCGAATCCGGCGCGACCGATCGATGGCGAAGCGATACCGTGGTCGCCAACACGACCGGCATCGACGTCGTCGTCGACGGGCACAGTCACGAGATGTACGTCCAAACGGTGAAGAACCAGGTGGGCGAGGACGTCGTTGTTGCCCAGACGGGGACGCAATTCCAAAGCTTCGGGCGCATTGAGATCAACCCGGTCGACGGCACGGCGACGGCCTCGCTCGATGCGACCGGTATCGATGGCGTTTCTGCGGAGCTCGTCGAGCAGTGGGATGGCGAAGACGCGACCATCGCCGAGCTGGTGGCGAAACTCGAGGCCGAGCTGGAGCAGAAGAAGCAGTCGCCGATCGGCACGTCCGAGGCGCTCCTGCGCTTCGCGAGCGACAACGGCACGGTCTGGGTCATTCGCGAGCAAGAGACGAACTTGGGCGATTTTTGCTGCGATGCGGTGTTCTACTTTGCGTCGAATAGCGGCTCGCCGTGCGATTTGGCGGTGGTCAACGGCGGCGGCATCCGTGCGAACATCGCGGAGGGCACCGTCACCTACGGCGATTTGGCCGCTGTGCACCCGTTCATGAACCCAGTGTGGCTCCTGAAGGTTTCGGGTCAGCATATTTTGGACATGCTGGAGGTCGGAGTCATGAACCAGCCCGATTCAAGCGGTGCGTTTCTGCAGGTGAGCGAGGGTGTAAGCTACACCGTGCGGACCGACATTCCCACGCCGGTGGTGCTTGAGGACGACGGTTCGGCGCTGAAGGGATTTTCGGGCGAGCGCCGCGTGAAGCACGCGCGGATTGACGGCAAGGACATCGATCCCGCGGCGGAATACACCATTGCGGGCGCCGCGTTCATCCTGCTGCAGGGCGGCAGCTGCATGCCCGTCCCCGCCAACGCCGCCGATGCGGCCTTCCTGGGCGTCGACGTGGATGCGCTTTCGGAATACATCCAAGTCAATCTCAAAGGGGTTATTGGAGAAGCGTACGCCGACGAAGCAGGTCAGGGGCGCATCGTCATCACAGATCACGAAACGGAGCCCGACCCCGCCCCGACGCCCGGCGGTGGGGGACAAGCGAGCGGCGGCGGATCCGGCGACGGCAGCAACGGCGCCAACGGCGGGAATCAAACGAGCGGTGCGGCGAAGACGAGCGCGAAAGCTTCCGCATCGACCGGCGACTCCACCGGCGCCGTTGCCGGTGCCGCCGCGGCGGTAGCGGGCACGGCAGCAATCAGTGCAATCCTAGCCAGCGCCAAAGTCCTAGCAGGCAAAAACGACGAGCTAGCGTAACGAAGAGGGGCAACCGCCCGGCCAGTCGACCTCGCCGATCGGCCAACGGCCGGCCGAGCGGCCCACCGGTAACCGTCCAGCCGTCCTGCCGGCCGAGCGGCAACCGCGCCACTGGCGCGTCGATCGGCCTTGCTCCCGTCCAGGAAATATGTGACGCGCCTAACGGCGCTGTCTAATAATGGTTGAACTTGCGTTCAACCCTACGAAGTCTTGCAGTGAGGTTGCATGCTGCCACAACGTTGACTTTGCTCTCAAATTTCGTAGAAGTCCTGCAGCTGGCTTGTGATCTGCTGCGACACTGACTTCGCTTTTGAATTGCGTAGAAGCCTTGCGGTGGGGTGCGAATTGCTGCGATGTTGACTCTACTCCCGAATTTTGTAGGGCCGATCGCAAGATCGGCCAGGCCGCCGACGACATGGGGAAGCAAGCGACTCGCCGGCCGGCGGATCGCTTGCCGGTCGGCCTGCCGGCAAGCGACCTCACCATCCGCGCCCATCGTCCGACCCTCGCCGACCGACGTGCCTGGCGGGTTCCCCGACTTTCCGAACCCCCGTGCAGCGATTTCGGTCTTCCGTGGCAGGCTTTCAGAGTTTCTGCATCGTCGTGCACGGGTTTCGGCGATTTAGCGGCGGGTTCCTCGAGTTTCCGTAGCTAGCGGCTGCACGGAAGCTCGGAAACTCGGGAAGCCTGCCACTGGAAGCCAATTTCCATGCACGGCGCTACAGAAACTCGGGGAACCCTCCACGTCGTGGCGATGTTCCGTGGCGGAGTC
>CAVCPR010000079.1:0-11546 GCA_963604235.1 Anaerovoracaceae bacterium
TTCTCAATTTCGCTCAGCGATCAGCCTTCGCAATCAGCTATCGCCAACAACCAACGGCCATCAGCGATCAGCTCTCGCCCAATCGCTACGCGGCCTTCTTGGCCTTGGACTGGTTGATCAGGGTCTTCGCGCCCTTCACGGCCAGCACGATCGCGAGCACGAACAGCAGCACGGCAAGCAGCGCCTGCAGGCTGGAGGCGAAGATATCGCCGCCCTTCATGATCAGCAGCACCTTCGCGTAGAACGTCTGAGCCAGCGAGGTCAGCGTCGCGGCAAGCATGAACACCATCGGGATGAAGAACATCTTGTTGTTCTTGCCCGCGTTGCCCAGCCATGCGCACACGGCCAGCAGGGCCAGCGCGGCGAGCAGCTGGTTGGCAGCGCCGAACAGCGGCCAGATGATGGAGTAGCCGGTCATGCCGAGCACGATGCCGATGATCACCGTGATGACGGTCGCCACATAGGGGTTCGCCATAACCTTGCGCACGCCCGTGAGATCCTCCATCTCGGTGTTCGCCGGGGTCCACAGCTCCTGGAACATGTAGCGCGCCAGGCGGGTGGCCGTGTCAAGCGAGGTCAGGCAGAACGCCGACACCGCGAGGATGAGCAGCGCGTAAGCCAAGCCCTGCACGTCGGCCAGGCCGGGGATGCAGGCGAGCATCTGGGACAGGCCGTCCGCGAAAACGGCGGTCGGGGAAGCGTACCCACCCGCGGCGTACTTGCTCCACACGAAGCCGACGGCGCACAGCGAGATGACGGCCAGCAGGCACTCGATGAGCATGCCGCCGTAACCGATCGGCTGCGCCTGGCTTTCCTTGTCGATCTGCTTGGACGTGGTGCCCGAAGCAACCAGGCTATGGAAGCCGGAGATGGCGCCGCACGCGATGGTGATGAACAGCGCGGGGAACAGGAAGCCCGAAGCGGCGGCCTTGTTCGTGATGGCCTTGCCGGCCTCGTCGACCAGCGCCTGACCGGTGGAGGCGTCGTAGGCCGCGCTCGAAGCGACGAAGCCCGTGAACGCCGGGATCTGCAGGTTGGACGCGGCGCCCATGAGGCTCGCGCCGACGATGCCGATGACGGCCAGGACGATCATGCCGTACAGCAGGTAGCTGGACAAGTAGTCGCGCGGCTGCAGCAGGATCCACACCGGGGCGACCGAGGCAATGAGGATGTACAAGCCCAGGATGATCATCCAGGTGTTGTAATCCAGCGAGATGGCGATGCCCATGAGCGGCAGGTTGTAGCCGATGGCCACGATGACGACGATGATGGCGACGGCGGAGACGATGTTCAGCGCCGTGGGGATGTTGCGGCCGCGGGTGAGCAGGCCGTACACGACGGCGACGGCGATGAACAGCACCGAAATCATGGCCGTCTGCTGGTTGGCCAGGTTGGTGGCGGCGCTCGCCGAGGCGGAAACCACGAACGTGTTCGCCACGATGGAGGCGAACGCGGCGACGACCAGCAGCAGCGTCAGGTACGCGAAGATGCAGAACAGCTTCTTGGCGGTGTCGTCGATGTTCTCGGCGACGACGGTGGCCAGCGTCTGACCCTTATGACGGATAGACGCGAACAGGGAGCCGAAGTCGTGCATGGCGCCGAAGAAGATGCCGCCGATGAGCACCCACAACAGCACGGGCACCCAGCCGAACACGGCCGCCTGGATGGGGCCGTTGATGGGGCCTGCGCCGGCGATGGACGAGAAGTGATGGCCGAGCACCACGTACGGCGGTGCGGGCACGTAGTCGACGCCGTCCTCCAGCTCATGAGCCGGGGTGGGACGATCTGCGTCGACGCCCCATTGCTTAGCCAGCCAGCCACCGTAGCACACATAGCCGATGACCAGGATGACCGCAGTAATGAGGAAGATTACAAGTGCGTTCATGTGGTATTCCCTACTAATTCGAGTTTTGGCGGGCAGGCGTGCGAAGCGCCCGAGTGAGCGTTTCAGTCAGTTGCTTGCCGGCACCGTTCGTGCACACGCTCTGCGAGGAAAGATCCGCGACGGCCAGGCGCAAATCGGCCCAGCCGCGAAACCCGAAGGCGAAGTCCTTGCGGAAGCGCGTCTTGCGCACCGCCCGCCGGGCTTCATCAGTGCAGGAATCCGCGACGATAACCAGGGAAATGGCCGAAGACATGTGATCCTTTTCGAGGTTCACCTTCTTCAAGCCCTCCGATTTCATGAAGTCAACCCACGCGGCAACCTGCGCCTCGTCGAGGGTTTCCGCCTCGACGAAGAACACGTACTCGTGCGTGTTGGCTTCCCACAGCTTCGCCCTTTTGACCAGGACGTACTTTTCGCCGTAGGAATGGAATTCGGCATACCCCGGAAACGTGCGGCCAGCGTACCCGTATCCCCGTTGCACATCGAACCACTGCTCGTGTGCGGCGAGAATACGTTTCATGACCAGGTGCTTTTCGTCCTTTGCATCGGTTGGCGCGTCCGATTGCCGAAGGGCTGGCGACTCCATGCGCATGGCGGCCTGTTCCTCCGCCTCACCCATGGCCGTTTCCATCGCGCTTGCATGATTAGCCTGCGCGACAGCGCCTGTTTCACCTGCCTGAACCGCTGTTGAGCTTGTCAACTCCCGCTCTTTCCTTCGTGTTCGTACCTTCCACGTTGAACGTGAGTTCCCTATTTTATGAGTAGGTAACGGAAAGATTACATACGGGTTTCAAGATACTTCCGCAGACGGTTGAATTTCCCCGCAAATGGGGAATTGGGGAAAACAAAAGGGGCACGGGTTTTGACCTGTGCCCCTTGCAAGTCGTTCCAGGTTGGAGCTTAGTCCTCCCAGGTGAAGTCCTTCTCGCCGTTGAAGACGGCCAGGGCGTCGGCGACGCTGTAGTCGTCGAGCGTGATGGCGCTGATGGCCTTCGTCAGGCGGACGGCCTCGTCGAGGCTGCGCTGATGGATGTTGCGGCCGGTGGCGTTGCCGTCGGCACCGCCGATGTGGATCTGGTCATGCAGCTGGGTGAGGAAGGTCTCGGCGTCCACCGTGGAGCCGCCGGCGCACACCAGGCCGGTGCGGCCGCAGGCCAGGGAAGCAACCTTCAGGGCCTCGGCCGGGGTGCGGCCGTCTTCGCCCTCGGGCTTCGGCGGGTTGACCTTCACGAAGTCGGCGCCCAGGCACAGCGCCACGCCGGCGGCGCCGGCGATCAGGTCCGGGTCCTTCTCAGCGGTGACGGCCTTGCCGCGCGGGTAGATCCACAGCACGACGAGCAGGCCGTTGGCATGGGCGGCGGCGATGAGCTCGCCGGCCTCGGCCATCATGGAAGACTCGTACTCGCTGCCCAGGTAAATGGTGTAGCCCAGGCCCACGACGTTCACGCCGTTGTCGCGCATGGCCAGCACGGCCTCGAGGTCATGCAGCTGCGGGCTGTAGGGATCTTCCTGGGAAGTCTTGACCAGGTTGGTCTTGGAGTTCATCTTCACCAGGTAGTTGATCTCGGGATAGTCGGCCGCGTACTGGGCGATCAGGCCGCGCTGACCAGCCAGAACGCCGCAGACGCCCTGACGGCCGATCTGGAACAGATGCTCCGGCTCGGCGTCGGCGATGTCGATGCCCTCGCCGTAGAAGTCCTTGTTCAGATGCTCGATCTTCTGGTCGCACGCGAAGAGCATGAGGCGGCCGGTGCCGCGCGTTGCCTTCATGTAGTTGTCGACGTACGTCTCGCGAGCGTCAGCCAGAACGTCGGCGGGCACTTTCACCTGGTCGCGAGTGATCTTGGGCATGTTATTCCTCCTTATGGGATGCATGGGTTGATGGCGGTTGCGCCTCGTGCGCAGAGCCGCTGCCGGCTGCGCGCATGGCAAACCGGCGGGCTACCGCCGCCCGATACGCAGTATTGTAGCGAACGCGCCGGCGGGCCATGCACCGTCCACGGAAAAACCCGCGCGGAGAGCGGCGAGCGGGCGCCGATTGACACCTACGGGCCGTATACGGGAATGAACGCGATGACGCGCGGTCAGGCTCGTGCGCGGGGCCGCCGCCAGCGACCAATTCGGAAAGCGAACACGCCGGGGCGCCGGAGCTAGAACCACTCGCGCTTATTGAAGACGTACAGCTGCTCGAACTCGGATTGGCTTTTCGTCAGATAAAGGATTCCCTCGACGATGCCGATGATGCACATGACGCCCGTCGCAAGCGACAGCGTGACGATGCCGCCGAGAACGGAAACGGCGAGCATGATGAAGCCGGACGAGTTATAGCCCAGATAGAACTTATGGATGCCCAGCCAGCCGAACAGAATGGCAAGCAGACCTGCCGCGACGTGATCCTTCGTGCCAACCGATGGAGCCGAATACGTCGGCTGGGAATATGCCTGCTGCGCGGTACCGGGCTGCGTGTACGCCTGCTGAGCGGACCCAGGCTGGGAATACGACTGCTGCGTGTAAGGTTGCTGCGTATACGCCGCCTGACTGGGAGCCGACTGCTGCGCATATGCCTGCTGGGCCGCCCCCTGATCGACCGTTCCATCGACAGCGGCGCGTTTGCGCGCGGCATCGAGGCGCTCCTGCGCGGCCTTCAACGCCGCTTCCGCCGCGGCAACCTCGTCTTGCGCTTGCTGGTTGGTAGGCTCGTTCATGAGCACCTCCTTCTCGTCTCATATGGGTTTACCACGGAAACGGGAGCGCCCTGCGGCCTGAAACCAGGCCGTTACTTCTTGTTGGAAAGCTTCTCCACGGCGCCCATCAAGCGCTCGCGGAAGATGAGGCACACCACCGCCAAGACCGCGAAGACTGCGAAGATGACGATGCTCTGCCAGACGTTGCCGTCGACCAGGCCGCTTGCCGCGTACGTGGAAATCAGGATGCCGGGAATGCGCGCGACGTTGCTCAGAACCAAGAACGTGCGCATGCGCATATCCGTCAGCGGCACCAGGTACGTGAACACGTCTTTGGGCATAGCGGGGATGAGGAACAGGATGAAGACCGTCAGCTCGAACTTGCCCGATTTCTCGAACCGATCGAACTTTTCGATCCACTTCTCCGACACCATGTCGCGCACGAACGGCGCGCCCAGCTTATGCACCACCACGAACACGAAGGCGCTCGAAAGCACGCAACCGATAATCAGGATCAGCGAGCCGACCCACGGCCCGTAGAGCATGCCCGCCACCATTTGCGTCGCCTCGCCGGGGATGAACGCGACGACGATCTGCAGAAACTGCAACGCAAGCAGAATGAGGAAGCCCCAAGGGCCGGCCGCGCGCACGTCGCTGATGACCCGGTCGACGCCGCCAGGCTCGAACAGGTCGTGGATGTAGGGCCACAAAAGCCAGCAAACCAACGCCATAATGGCGACGAACGCCACCAGGCCGACGATCTTGAAGATGTCGCCCTTGCGCACGGGGCGGCCGCGCAGCTCCGTTTCCTGATTCGCCTTCTCTTCCAGCCTCTCGCGGCGTTCCTGCGCGTGTTCCTTCAGCACGGCGCGACGATCGGCCCCCGACATATTCCTGTAGCGGCTCTTATTGGCGCTGCGGCGGTTGCGGGCACCGCCCGCGCGGTAGGGCGTTTTTTGCCCCCGGCGCTTGGATTTCTTTTTGAGATTACTTCCCATCAGGCGTTATTCACCTCGGCGCGCTTTGTCGTACTCGTCCTTGAACGATGCGAACATATTCTTCTTTTTCGGGGCGGCCTTCTTCTTCGCGGCGGTGCCGGCGGAGCTTTTGCCGGAAGAGGCCTTCTTCGCGGCAGGTTTCGCGGAAGCGGAAGCGGAACCCTCCGCAGAGGCCGAACCCGACCCGGCCTTCTTCGCGCCGGAGCCACCCGAGGGGGCGACCGCCTTCTTGTATTCGTCCTTGAAGTCCTGGAACATGTGCGTCGAGCGGCTGATCTGCCTGCCGGTGGCGTACGCGCCCTTGTTCACGGCCTCGCCGGTCGCGGCGGCGGCCTTGCTCATCACGGGCTTTGCCGCCTCGGTGGCGGAGTGGACCTTGTCCATGGCGACCGCGGTGGCCTGACCGGCCTTTTCCGCCACGCCGCCCTCGGCATCGAGGTCGGCGGCCTCGTTGGAAACGAGCATGGCGCCGAGCTGGACCTCGTCGGTAGCCGTGCCTTCCTCGCCCATATTCGCCAACGCCGCGCCCACGCCGCGTTTGAATCCGCGCATCATGCTCGCCGGGATCTTGCGCTTGCCCAGAAGCGCATTGGAGGTGGCGCCGCTGTCGGTTTCGAACGTCTCCACAGCACCAGTGAGGCGATTGAACGTGACGTTGCCCACGTACCCGAGCGACTCGCCGCCTTCGGTCATGACGGGCAGACCCACCCACAACACGCATTCATCCCAGTTCAGCCCCATTGCCTTGCAGGCGGCCTTGCCGCTTGTGGCGGCGTCGGGACGGATCACGACGCGCCCGTCGACCAAGTCGTAACCGTCGATGGGCACGAACTGGTCTGAGCGATGGAACATCCACAGCAGGTCGGGGCGCTTGACCACGAACCCGATCACGCGCTTTTCCTTCGGATGAAACACGAAACGCCGCACCTTCCCGATGCGCTTCGTTCCCTTCTTGCCGCCGATGACACGGGCGCCGGTCAGTTCGTTGGTGGTTATCAGCTTGCTCGCCATATTCTTCCCCCGTATAGCAAGGAAGCGGCACGCCCGCTGCCGCATTGCGCGGATGGGGCGTGCCGCTTCGCAGTTACTTCATCAAGCTCGATGCTTTATTCGGCGTCAGCCTTCTCGGCCTCTTCCTCAGCTGCTTCCTCGGCGACGGGCTCGGCCTCTTCGGCAGCCGGCTCCTCGGTGACGACCTCGGTCTCGACCGGCTCCTCGGCGGCAGCGGCGCTGTCCTCCTCGGCGTTCTTGGCGACCTGGTTGGCGATGCGCTGACGGGCGGCTTCGATCTTCTCGCGCAGCTCGTCGCTGTTCTGCGTGAAGGACGGCTTGATGTTGCTTGCCGCTTCCTGCACGCGGGCGCTCACATTGGAAACGACTTCCTGGCCGCGGACGCTAGCGGCCTGGTAGGCCTGCTGGACGCTGCTGCCGGCGTTCGCGCCGACGCTCTGGGCATCGCCCCAGGCGGCGTTCGCCTTCTCGGCTACGATGGCGCGAGTCTCCTCGCCCGTACGCGGGGCATACAGCAAAGCCGCCACGGCACCAATGGCGCCACCTGCCAGGAAGAATCCAAGTTTGTTGCTCATAACGGCCTCCTTACAGCCTTTAATAGGCGTTTCGTCTGTCCTCAACGAGTCACATTATACGGGTGGGGTGCATCAATCCCGGCGAGATTTTACACACCTGCGGAAAATGGTTGCCGTTCTGTTAGGTTGATTGGTTCGCGAAGGGTGCGCGGGCGGCATTCTCGCGCAGCGCGACGTTCAGGGCGGCGAGCGCGTCGCGTATCGCGCGCAGAGCCACCATGTCGTCGGCGAAGCTGACGTCGATGCGCGCAATGCCGGCCGCCTCGTCGAGCCATTCGCTGGTTCCCACGATGGCGCGCTCCCCCGCCGCCCCGCGGCTTTGCGATCGTTGTGCAGCTTGACGAACCTGCAGGTCAACCACCATATGCTCGAACAGGTGGGGAAGCGGGGTGTTCGCCATGACGTCGCCGAACGTCTTGCCCGCGCCGTTCACGCAGGCATGATGCGGCAGAGCCGGGAATGCCGGCAGAACCCGGTTAAGCAGGGCCGGCGAGGTGTTTCGCGGGACGCCCGGCGAGAAGGCGACCGTGCACACCGCATGCCCGCGGAGCACCTCCAGGCGCGTGACGCGAACCGGCTGATCCTGCGCCATGGCTATTGCGCGGAGGAGCTCAACGCGCTGGACGACGCGGACGATCCGCCCCCCGCGCTCGACGAGCTTGCCGAACTCGAGCCCGAATCCGACGCGTTTTCCAAATCTTCCAAGGTCACGGCGTTGCTGCCGGCGGTTTCCACACCCCCGGACACGCCGATGCCGGCCTGGCTGTCATAGGTCGAATCCGTTCCGGTGCCGGACGAAGAAGTGCCGGATGCCGTCGAATCACCGGCAGCCCCGCTGCCGGACTGCGCCTGCCCCGACGTTTCCGCCTGCTGAGCAGTTGAGTCCTGCGAGGAGGACGCCGTGCTCTGCGTGCGCGTGCGGTCGAGCACGGTCACGCCATCGCCCGCCGATTCGCGCTGCTCGGTCTTGCCCTGCACGCCGTCGATGAACTGCCCAATCCGCCAGCCGATATCGTCGAACAGGTTGCCCCAGAACGAGAAATCCTTGCCGTCGGTGATGACCAGCTCCGTGCGGTCGACGCTGAAGCGGTAGCGGCCCTGACCCTGCAGGGTGCCGAAGGTGTACGTGATGGTCTTCGCGCCCGTGTCCAGCTGATACGAGTACGAAACATCGCTGGTCAGATTGATTTTCTCGGAATCGATGGTGACGGTCGACGATCCGCCGTCGGCGTACCACAGGCCCTGGAAATCGGCCGCGTCATCGTACTGCCACCAGCGGCACCACGAGAACACGAGCACCACCGCGACGACGGCGGCAAGCACCACCAAGGCGATGGCGACGGGCAGCGGGACGTGCACCTTCTTGCGAGTTTTCTTGCGCGGCTCGTCGCCGTTTTGCGCAGCGTCGGCAGCAGCGTCGGGATTTTCACCTGCGGCCTTTCCTGCCGTGGCTCCTGCCGGGGACGATCCCGAGGCTGCGCCCGAGGCGGGTTCCACCCCGAAGCGCTTGGCGCGTTGACGTCGTTCCATGCGGCGGCGCGCCGACTCCGCCGAAGCTTCCGAGCGCACCGCGCGCTGCGCGGCCTCGGCGTCGGCCTGCTCCACGCTCGGCGCAAGGCGCTCGGCCGCTTCCTTGGCGGCGCGTTCGGCCCGCGCAACGGAAAAGCGCTTTGGACGGCTCGATTTTTTCGCGGGTTCTTCCTGTTCAGCAACAGGTTTTGCAGCGGAAGGCACCTTGGCGGCGGCCATTTCGGCGGACGCGGCCGCATTCCCCGCCGCTTGCTTGCCCTTCAGCCGCGACGAGCTGCGCGGCATGGGCACGCGGCGCTTCGGAGCTTCCGAGGAATCCCCGGAAGCCGCGGTCGCGGTACGCGGCCCGGCAGCCCTCGCCGCGCCCTTCGCAGGCACGGCCTTGCGAGCCGAAACATCGCCCAAACCCTTGCCGGCCACGGCCTTTTCCGCAGCTGCAGCTTTTTCCGAACTCGCAGCCTTGCCGCCAACGCTCGGGCGCGCTACCGCCTTGCCTTTAACCGAAGGGCGCGCCGGAGTTGCCGACGCGCCCTGCTCATTGTTCGATTGCGGTTTCCTACGCTTAGTCACCACGGTCGATATGCCCTACTTTCGAACGGAGAAACCAGCTTTAAGCTAGTGCTGCTCGCCGATGACCTCGACGCCGCCCATGTAGGGCACCAGCACCTCGGGAACCTTGATGGTTCCGTCGGCCTGCTGGTAGTTCTCCATGATGGCGGCCATGGTGCGCCCGACCGCCAGGCCGGAGCCGTTGAGCGTATGGACGTAGCGCGAGCCCTTGAAGTTCTCGGGGTCGCGGTACTTGATGTTCGCGCGGCGCGCCTGGAAGTCGACGCAGTTCGAGCAGGAGCTGATCTCCTTGTAGCCGTTGTAGCTGGGCAGCCAAACCTCCAGGTCGTAGGTCTTGGCGGCGGAGAATCCGATGTCGCCGGTGCACAGGCTGATCACGCGGTACGGCAGCTTCAGCAGCTGCAGGATGTTCTCGGCGTCGGCGACCATGGACTCCAGCTCGTCGTAGCTTTCCTCGGGCTTGGCGTACTTCACCATCTCGACCTTGTCGAACTGGTGCACGCGGATCAGGCCGCGCGTGTCGCGACCGGCGCTACCGGCCTCCTCGCGGAAGCACGGGGTGAAGGCGCAGTAATGAAGCGGCAGGTCGGAAGCCTCCAGGACCTCGCCGGCGTGGATGTTGGTCAGCTGCACCTCGGCCGTCGGGATGAGGTAGAGGCCCTCGCGCGTCTTGAACAGGTCGTCCTCGAACTTCGGCAGCTGGCCGGTGCCGGTGAGCGTGTTGGCGTTGGCCATGGCCGGGCACCACCACTCGGTGTAGCCGCGGGAGGTGTGCGTGTCGGCCATGAAGTTGATGATGGCGCGCTCGAGGCGGGCGGCCTGGCCGTGCAGCAGCACGAAGCGGCTGCCGGCAAGCTTCACCGCGCGCTCGGATTCGATAAGGTGCAGGTCATCGCCCAGATCCCAGTGCGGCTTCATGGTGATGCCCTCGGCCTCGAAATCGCGCGGGGTGCCCCAGCGGCGCACCTCGGGGTTGTCGTCCTCGTCGTCGCCCACCGGCGTGGAATCGGCCGGCATGTTCGGCGTGCGCAGCAGGATATCGTACAGCTCGGCGTCGACGGCCTCGCGCTTGGCGGAGATATCGGCGAGCTTGTCGTTGATTTCGCGGACGCGTTCCTTGGCGGCCTCGGCCTCGTCCTTGTTGCCGGCGGCCATCATCTGGCCGATGCTCTTGGACGTGGCGTTGCGCTCGGCCTGCAGCGCCTCCTCTTCGGTGATGGCGGCGCGACGGGCTTCGTCAAGCTCGGAGAAACGCGACGCATCCCATGAAGCATGGCGGTTCTTCATCGCCTCGGCGACGGCTTCCTGGTTTTCGCGGACGAACTTGAGATCTAGCATCGCGCTCTCCTTTGCGTATGTCGGTTCTTTGCAGAGCAGTTGACCCAGTATAGCGCAGCGGGAAGCCGCCGCGCCGTGCTTCATACGGAATACCACCGCGGGCCCGCGAGCGGAGTCGCCGGGCACAAGGAGCCCGAATCCGGGATCTCGCAGCTAGGTAGATCTCCCCTATCAACCTTGGCCAAACAGGGGCAGTAAAAAACCGAGCCGCTATTGGCGTAGCGGCTCGGCGATGGCGGCTTTGATGTGTGAGTGAGTGGCCGCCGTAAGTTATTTGCTTTCCTCTTCGTCGTCATCGTCGAAGAACGACCAGTCGTCTTCGCCTTTCGGACGATCCACGAACGTCTTACGCGTTCGCCGCTCCATGATAACACATGCGATGAGACTTATCACGATGCCAGCGCCGATTAAGATGCCAATTCCGGCAAAAGATTCGAAAAGAAAATGGTAAAGCGCTTCCCAATCCATGCATAAACCTCGTTGTCGTCTACGTGCCCCCGTCCGGGGCGGCTGTATAAAGCGAAAGTATACTACACGCCCCCGCACCTCGCGCCGCCAACAATGAAGAATCAAAAGCGGCCCCCTCGTTTCGCTGAACGAGGGGGCCGGACTGGGCGGGGTATTTTTGCAGCCGCTTTTTACAGCAGGGTTGTTACCTGGTTTTACAGCAGGGCGGTTACTTGGCCGAGGAGGGGCTCGAAGGAAACGCCGCGCTCCTGGAAGTTCGGCTGCTTGGCCGACACGATCATGGCGTCATGCGTGAAGCTGCCGGCGAAGCCGACGGCCTCTTCCAGCGAACGGCCCGCCATCACGGCCGCCAGCAGGCACGACGCGTACACGTCGCCCGTGCCGTGCAGCATGTAGGGCAGGTATTCGTTGGACACCTCGCGCGTCTCGCAGTCCGCGCCGCCGACGAAGTTGCGGATAACGCTTTCGCCGTCGCGCTGAATCCCCT
>CAVCPR010000080.1:0-11359 GCA_963604235.1 Anaerovoracaceae bacterium
CCCGCTGCCCGCCCCCCGCAACCTGCTCCATCCGCGGGCTTTTCCGTGCCCGCCGCCCGGCGGGTTGTGCGACAATGGGGAACGAACAATAAGCTTGCCGCACGTTAGGTACCGTTATGTCTGCCAGATTCAACATCAAGGCAGCCGACCCCGAGGCCGTCTCGCGCCTGCAGCGCGAGCTGCACATGCCGCATTTCGTAGCGACCACGCTCGTATCGCGAGGCATCGACACCCCGGAGGCTGCGAACCGCTTCCTCACCCCGTCATTGGAGCGCGATTGGCGCGACCCCTACAGCATCCCCGGCCTGTCCGATGTGGCCGATGAGCTGCAGGAAGCCATTAAGCGCGGCGACCACATCATGGTCTTCGGGGACTTCGACCTCGACGGCATTTCCGCTACCACCACGCTCACGCGCGGCCTGCGCGCGCTCGGCGCCCGGGTCACCCCGTTCATCCCGCGCCGCTTCGACGAGGGCTACGCCATCACGCCCGCCGCGATCGAGCGCCTGATGCAGCAGAAACCCGACTTCCTGGTCACCGTCGACTGCGGCATCGCATGCAAGGAAGAGGTGCGCACGCTGCAGGAGCTCGGCGTGAAGGTGGTCGTCACCGACCATCACGAGCCGTCCGACCTGGTCCCCGACGTGCCCGTGGCCGACCCGAAGTGCGACCCCGCCTGCCCGAGCGCCATCCTCGCCGGCGTGGGCGTGGCGCTGAAGATGGTGCAGGTGCTCGGCGCGCGCTTCGGCCAGCCGAACCTGTGGCTCGGCCTCGTCGATTTCGCCACGCTCGGCACCATCGCCGACCTCATGCCCATGCGCGACGAGAACCGCGCGCTCGTCTCCGAGGGCCTGCGGCGCATCAACGAGAACCCGCGCCCGTGCATCGCGGCGCTCCTGCAAACCTCCGGCGCGGCGGGCAAGCCCGTGACGGCCACCAATTTAAGCTTCTCGCTCATCCCGCGCCTGAACGCCGCGGGGCGCATGGGCGACGCGCAACTGGCGCTTGACCTGCTGCTTTCCGATTCCTATGACGAAGCGTGCGGCTTGGCCGAGCGCCTCGAGGCCGTCAACGACCAGCGCCGCACCATCGAGGCGGAGCTTTCCGAGATCGCCAAGGTGCAGGCCGCCGAAACCTACAAGGGCCAGCGCGCGCTCGTGGTGGCGGGCGAGGGGTGGCACGAAGGCGTCAAGGGCATCGTCGCCAGCCGCCTCGTGGGTACCTACGGCGTGCCCACGCTGCTGTTCACCATCGACGGCGACGAGGCGCGCGGCTCGGGGCGCAGCGTCGGGCAGGTCAACCTGTTCAAGGCGGTGGAAAGCTGCTCCGACCTGCTGCTTCGCTATGGCGGGCATGAAGCCGCCGTGGGCGTGACCGTGCCCACCGCAAAGCTCGCGGAATTCGAGCGGCGCCTATGCGAGTACATGGACACGCTGCCCGAGGGCGCCTTCCATCCGCTCGTGAACATCGACGCGTGCGTCAATCTCGACGAGCTGACGCTGCGCAACGTCGCCCAGCTCGACGCGCTCGCTCCGTTCGGGCAGGAGCATCCCGTGCCCGTGTTCCTCGCGCGCGACGTCACCCTGCTGCACTGCCGCGCCGTCGGCGCCGAGCGCAACCACTTCTCGTGCTCGCTTTCCAACGGGCGCACCACGGTGGCCGGCATCATGTTCCACTGCAACGACATCCGCACGCTCATGTACACGAAAAGCGTGGTCAACGCCGCGTTCGAGGTGCAGATCGACGAGTGGAAGAACCGCCGCAGCGTCAAGGCGATGCTGAAATCGCTCAGCCCCGCGCGCACCTGCGCCGCGCTCGAGGCGTGCCTGAACCCGGAGAACCTGAGCTTCGTGGCCGATCTGTACGCCACGCAGGACGACGTGCTGTGCGCCGACGCCCCGCACGACCCGGAGGCCATCGAGGAATACGAGAACGAGCTCGAGCGCAACCGTATCCAGTGGGAATCGGTCGCGCGCACCAATCCGCAGCAGCTCGCGGGCGAAGTGGTGCGCGCCATCATCGGCGACGCGCACCTGCACGACGCGCAGCAGCTCATCTTGGACAACCTCAACGCCGACCGCTCGGTGCTCGGCGTCATGGTGACGGGCCGCGGCAAGTCGCTCACGTTCCAGGTGCACGCCACCCTGCGCGCGCTCGCCCGCCGCGAGGCCAGCCTGTTCGTGTACCCGCTGCGCGCGCTCATTGCCGACCAGGCCTTCCACCTGCGCGAAGCCCTCGCGCGCTTCGGCATCACCGTGGTCACCCTTACCGGCGAGAGCACCGTCGACGAGCGCCGCCGCGCGTTTTCCGGCCTTGCCGACGGCAGCGTGGACATCGCGCTGACCACGCCGGAGTTCTTGGCATGGCACGCCGACTCGTTCGCATTCACCCAGCGCGTGAAGTTCGTGGTCATCGACGAGGCACACCATATCGGCCTGGCGCGCGCCGGGCAGCGCGAGGCCTACGCCACCATCGGCAAGGCGGTTTCGCGCCTGGGCAACCCGACGGTGCTGGCGCTTACGGCCACGGCCGACGACGAGTGCGTCGACGCCATCAGGCGCGAGCTGCCCATCGACGTGTGCATCTACGACGGGACCGACCGCCCCAACCTCACGCTCGACGATCGCCGCAACGTGCCCTCGCGCGACAACTACCTGGCGAACCTCGTGGCATCGGGGCAGAAGACCGTCGTGTTCGTCAATTCGCGCGAACAGTCCGTCGCGGTCGCCCGCCATCTGCGCAAACACGCCCCACAGGTGGCGCCGCTCATCGGTTTCTACAACGCCGGCCTCTCGCGCAGCGAGCGCAAGCGCATCGAGGATTTGTTCCGCACCGACGCGCTTTCGGTGCTGGTGGCCACGAGCGCGTTCGGCGAGGGCGTCGACATCCCGAACATCCGCCACGTGGTGCTCTATCACATGCCGTTCAATGAAATCGAGTTCAACCAGATGTGCGGGCGCGCCGGGCGCGACGGGCAGCCGGCGACTATCCACCTGCTGTTCAACCGCGACGACTCGGGGTTGAACGAGCGCATCCTGGCCGACATGACGCCGTGCCACGACAGCTTGGCGCAGGTGTACCGCAAGCTGCGCGAGATGCAGTGCAAGAGCAAGACGACGTTCTTCACCACGAGCGACGCGAACCTTGCGCGCCTGGTCAGCACGCAGCTCTTCCCCGTGCGCACGGCTTCGGCCACCTGCGCGGTGGCGGTGTTCCGCGAACTGGGGCTCATCGAGGCGCACTCGGCGTTCAGCGAGCGCGGCCTGGTGCGGTCGATCCACGTGAAGGATTTCCGCGACAAGGTCGAGCTCACCGACAGCGTGCGCTACCGCGAGGGCCTCGACGAGCGCGAGATCTTCCGCTGCTTCCGCGACTGGGTGCTCGGCAGTAGCGCCTCCGACCTGCAGATTCGCGTGTCGCACCCCATCCTGCCCAGCGATGTTTCCGCCGCGGGCGCCCCCGGCGGCGAAGGCGCGGCTGCGGACGGCACCGCCGCCGCCGACACTGGCGCCCCGGCCGGCACCGCGCCCGGCTCCGCACCCGCCCCCGCGTCCGGCAGCGCAACCCCCGCGGAAGGGTCGCGCACCGCTTCTTCCGCTTCCCCGATAGTCATCAACCTGAAGGAGGTCGGCCATGACGAAGCATGACGACGACATGATCGGCTCCGCGCGCGAGCCCTTATCGCAGGTGCCCATGCCCGCGGCCGTGCGCCCGCCCGAGCCCGATAACCTGCTCGGACGCCCGCGCGTCGCCGAGAAAGCGTTCTCCACCGAGGCCACGAAGGTCATGCCGAAGGGCGAGAAAACCCCCGAGGAGCGTTTCGCCGACCTGCAGGAAACCACGCGCCCCTACCTCACCGACGAGGAAGAGGCGATGCTCGAGAAGGCCTACCACTTCGCCGACGAGGCGCATGCGGGCGCTACGCGCAAGTCGGGCGAGCCGTTCATCGCGCATCCGGTGGAGGTGGCCATCATCTTGGCCGACCTGCGCATGGACGCCGAAACGCTCACCGCGGCGCTTTTGCACGACACCGTCGAGGACACCGAGGTCACGAGCCAGCTGGTGGAGCAGGAGTTCGGCCCGCGCGTCGCGCAGCTCGTCGACGGCGTCACCAAGATCACGCGCATCGAGGTGGAAACGCTCACCGACGAGCAGGCGGCCACCATCCGCAAGATGTTCGTCGCCATGAGCAAGGACATCCGCGTCATCGTCATCAAGCTGGCCGACCGCCTGCACAACATGCGCACCCTCGCGGCGCTTAAAGAGGACCGCCGCATCTTCAAGGCGCGCGAGACGCTGGAAATCTATGCGCCCATCGCGCACCGCCTGGGCATCAATTCCATCAAGTGGGAGCTGGAGGATTTGAGCTTCTACTACCTGGAGCCCAACAAGTTCAAGCAGGTCTCGCGCATGGTCACCGAGAGCCGATCTGAGCGCGAATCATACCTTGACCAGGTGATAAGCGTCCTGCATGCCGAAATGGAGAAGGTGAACATCCAGGCGCAGATCATGGGGCGCCCCAAGCACCTGTACAGCATCTACCAGAAGATGGCGAAGAAGGGCAAGGGCTTCTCCGAGATCTACGACCTCATCGCCGTGCGCATCATCGTGAAGTCGGTGAAGGACTGCTATTCGGCGCTCGGCGCGGTCCATACGCTGTGGCACCCGATGCCCGGTCGCTTCAAAGACTACATCGCCATGCCGAAGTTCAACATGTACCAAAGCCTGCACACCACCGTCATCGGCCCGGCGGGCAGGCCGCTTGAGGTGCAGATCCGTACCGAGGAAATGCATCGTCAAAGCGAGTACGGCGTGGCGGCGCACTGGCGCTACAAGGAAAAGGGCGGCCGCGGCGGCAACGACGCCATGGACAAGCAGCTCGCCTGGCTGCGCGAGATGGTCGACTGGCAGGACGAGACGCACGATTCGCGCGAATTTTTGAAGGACTTGAAGGTCGACCTCGCGCCGACCGAGGTGTTCGTGTTCACGCCGAAGGGCGAGGCCATGAGCCTGCGCGCCGGGTCGACGCCGGTGGACTTCGCCTACGCCATCCACACCGAGGTGGGCAACCACTGCGTGGGCGCGAAGGTCAACGGCGCCATCGTGCCGCTGGCCTACGAGCTGCAGCTGGGCGATCGCGTGGAAATCCTCACGCAGAAGTCGGCAAGCCCTTCCCGCGACTGGCTCAACATCGTCAAGACGCCTTCCGCGCGCAACAAGATCCGCTCGTACTTCAGCAAGGTTTCCCGCGCCGACGACTTGCTCAACGGCCGCGAGAAGCTGACGCGCGAGATGCGCAAGCACGGGCTGGGCATTTCGAACGCCCGCGCCGAGCGCGCCCTGCGCACCGTGGCGGAACATCTGGGCTACAAGGACGCCGACGACATGCTGGTCAACATCGGCACGGGCAAGGAAAACCCGCAGTCCGTGGCGAATCGCCTGCTCACGGAGCTGGGGCATAAGTCCGACGCGCAGCCCGACCCGCTGAACCTGAGCGACGCCATGTCCACCGGCAAGCTGCCGCCGATGCTGACGATGGTCAACAAGCCCAAGAAGAAGGAGACGAAAAGCTCCAACGGCGTGGTGGTCGAGGGCGTCGAGGGCGCGCTCGTGCGCCTCTCGCGCTGCTGCAACCCGGTGCCCGGCGACGAGATCATCGGCTTCGTGACGCGTGGGCGCGGCGTGTCGGTGCATCGCCGCGATTGCCCGAACGCCGGCGCGCTCATGGCGCAGCCCGAGCGCATCATGAAGGTGCATTGGGAAAGCGATCTGCCGAAGAACACGTCGTTCAAGGTGGAAGTCTACATCGAGGCGCTCGATCGCCTGAAGCTGCTTTCCGACGTGGTGCTGGTGCTCGCGGACATGGGCGCGAACGTGCTGTCCTGCAACACGGTGTCGCACCGCGACGGCATGGTCGAGATGCGCTTCCTGTTCCAGGTGAGCGACATCACGCACATCGACGCCATCCTGTCCAAGCTCAAGGGCCTGGAAGGCGTGTTCGACGCACGGCGCATGATCCCGAAGGTGGGCGGCGCCGCCGAGAAGAAGGGGGAATAGCATGGCGTTTCGCGTGAAGGGCGCATGCGCGGACGTGGCCTTTCTGGTGATGGGGCCCATCCAGAACAACGTGTACATCATCTCCGACGGCGCGGGCACCTTCGTGGTGGACCCGACCGAGCGCGCCGACGTGATCGTGCGCACCCTCGGCGGGCGCAAGCTCGACGCCATCGTGCTGACGCATCGCCACTCCGACCATGTGGGCGCGGCGGCCGACTTGCGCGAGAAGACGGGCGCGAAGGTGATCGCGCCGGCTCTCGACGCGGAGGTCATTTCGGGCGCCAAGCCCATCCCGCGCGGTGATTCGAAGTTCCGCATCTGCCCGGTTGACCAGGTGGTTTCCAACGGCGATACGGTGAAGGTGGGCGCGATGCCCTGGAAGGTGATTTCCACGCCGGGGCACACCGAGGGCAGCATGTGCTTGCTGCTCGACCCCGCCAACACCGAGCGGCTCGACGCGAAGCCGGTGCTCATCGCCGGCGACACGCTGTTCTGCGGCTCGATCGGGCGCACCGATTTCCCCGGCGGGTCGATGGCGGCGATGCGCAAGTCGCTCAAGCGCCTCTCCGCGCTCGACGACGACACCCTCGTCCTGCCTGGCCACGGCGACCTAACCACCATAAAAGCCGAACGCCGAGGAGCCTTCGCGTTCTACATGTAAAGCAAATGGGCGGCCGCACGGGCCGCCCATTTGCTTTACTCCTGCGCGCCCTCCGGCATTTTCAGCAGCAGGACGAAGCCTATGATGAACAGGATGGCCACGCTCAGCACGCCGATGCTGCTCGAGCCCGTGAACTGGGTGAACACGCTCACCAGAAGCGTTCCCATGATGGTGGCGTACTTCCCGAAGATGTCGAAGAAGCCGTAATACTCGTTGGCGTGCTCCTTGGGGATGAGCTTTCCGAACTCGCTGCGCGAAAGCGCCTGGATGCCGCCCTGGAACATGCCGACGCACACGGCGAGCACCCAGAATTCCGCCGCCGAACGCAGCAGAAACGCCGCGAACAGCGTGATCAAAAAGTACGCGAAAATGGCGATAAGCAGCATCTTCTTCGTGCCGAAGCGCGAGGACAGGCGCCCGTAGGCGATAGCCGACGGGAAGGCGACCACCTGCGTCACCAGAAGCGCCAGCACCAGCTGCGTGGAGTCGATGCCCAAATCGGTGCCGTAGCTGGTGGACATCGTGATGATGGTGTGCACGCCGTCGATGTAGAAGAAGTAGGCGAGCATGTACAGGCCCAGGCGCTTGTCGCGCACCATCTTCTTGCAGGTGTTGACCAGGCTCTCGATCGTGCGCTTGAACAGGTTCGCCTCGCGCGGCTTGAAGTGCGTCTGGTGCACGTCGCGCCAGATGGGCACGGAAAACGCCACCCACCACGCCGCCGTGATGACGAACGAGATGCGGATGGCCGTCAGCTGGTCGATGCCGATGTTCTCGCCGAACAGCACGATGAGCAGGCAGATGGTGAACGGGATGCACGAGCCGATGTAGCCCCAGGCGTACCCCTGGCTGGAAACCTCGTCGTAGCGCTCCTCCTCGGTGGCGTCCACCAAAAACGCGTCGTAGAACACCAGCGACGCGTTGAGCATGACCGAAGAGAACACGTAGATCACCAAAAACACCATGGCGTCGCCGGGCACGCCCATGAGCGCGAGCGACACCGCGCCCGTGCCGATGGTGCCGGCCAGGAATTTCTTCTTGTTGCCCTTCAGGTCGGCAAGGCTGCCCAGAAACGGCATGATCAGGGCCAGCACAAGCGACGAGATGGTGGTCGCGTAGCCCCAGGCCACCATGGCCGACGACCCGGGATCGACGATTGCGGAGAAATAAATCGGGATGAGCGTGGAGGCGAGCATCACGTATGCCGAATTACCCACGTCGTACAAAACCCAGCTGCGTTCGCGCTTGGAAAGGCTGCGAAGGCCGAAACCCATGGGCGGATGCCCCTTCCGTTGATGATATATGCATGTCCGCCGAGGGCTTAGATGCGCCTCGCGGTTTCCTCATTGTATATGATGGCTATAATGCTTCCACGTAAAATGAAGGTTAGAACACGGAAACGGGGGATTCGCAATGCCGGCCATCATCACGCACGATTTCTTCGGTCGCGACGTCTACGACCAGCTTTTCGCCACCATCGGCGGCTCTCGCGACGAGGCCGACGCGTTCCTGCTGGGAAACCAGGGCCCCGACCCGCTGTTCTACACGGTGGTCAGCCCGCATCTGCTGCCGCATCACCGCCTGGGCGGCACCATGCATGCGAAGAAGCCTGCCGAGCTCATCGCCGCGTTGAAGGCGTCTCTCGGCGTGCTCGACCCCGAGGAGCAGCGCATCGGCCGCGCCTACGCGATGGGCTTTTTGTGCCACTACACGCTCGACAGCGCCATGCACCCGTTCGTGTATAGCCAGCAGTACGCCATCTGCGACGCGGGCGAGCCGGGGCTGACGCGCGACGACGGCAACGAGGTGCACGGCGTCATCGAGGCCGAGTTCGACGAGATCATGCTCTACGCCAAGCGCGGCGAGAGCATCGAGACGTTCAACCCCTCGCGCGAGGTGCTGCGCGCAAGCCGCCCCGTGCTCAAGGCCATCTCGAAAATGTATTCCTACCTGGCGCTCAACGTGTACGGCGAAATCGTGCCGCCGAGCCTGTTCGCCGTCGCCGTGAGCGACTTCCGCTTCGTGCAGAGCGTGTTCTATTCGCCCTCCGGCCTTAAGCGCGAGCTCATCGGGCGCGTGGAGCGCATGACCCGTTCGCACTCGTTCTACCAGTCCATGAGCCATCGCCCCGTCGAGTCCGCCGAGTGCGCCTTCGACAACCGCGAGCGCGAGCCGTGGACCAACCCGTTCACGGGCGACGTGCGCACCACCAGCTTCTGGGACATCTACGACGCCGCGCTCGAGCGCGCGCAGGCCAACATCGCCGCCTTCGACGCGGCGGGCTTCGGGCTCGAAGAGGCGCGTGCGCTGACCGGCGAGAAGGACTTCTCCGGGCGCCCCACCCAGGCGCAGCTCATCAGCGTCGAATAGGGCAAAACGACCATGCTCGAAGTGGCCCTCACCATCCCGTATTGGCTCGAGCTTGCCGCAACCATATCGGGCGCCATCTTCGGCGCCATGAGCGCGGTGCGCGCCCGCTACGACATCTTCGGCGTGTGCTGCATCGCCATCGTGGTGGGGCTTGCCGGCGGCATCCTGCGCGACGTGCTGCTGCAAGACTATGGCATTTACGCATTTCAGAAGCCGAATTTGATCATCGCCTGCATCGTTGCGGGCGTGGTGGTGTTCTATTTCGGCAAGCTCATTACCTACTTCGACCCGGCGGTCGACTTCCTGGACAACGTGTCGGTGGCGCTGTGGGCGGTCATCGGCACGGGCAAGGCCGTCTCGGCCGGGCTCGATTTGGTTCCGGCGGTCATCCTGGGCACCATGACGGCCAACGGCGGCGGCATCGTGCGCGACATCTGCATGAACCGGGAACCCGAGGCGTTTCAAGCGGGAACGCTATACGTGAGCGCGGCCCTGCTCGGCTGCGTCGCCTACGCGGTGCTGCGGCAGAACCACATCATCGACACGTATGCGGGCATCGTCTGCGTGCTGTTGGTGCTCGCGGTGCGCTACGCGGCCATCGTGTTCGGGTGGCGCACGCGTCCGGCGCGCGACTATTCCGACGTGGTGGTGAAACCGGTGCGCGCGGCGGTCCAGCGCGTGAAGCCGCTCGCGGGCGATCGGGCGTCGCGCGACAAGGATGCGCGCGATGCGGCCCGCGACAACGCCGCCGCCGGCGCGCAGGTGCTCAAGCGAGTGCGCATCCGCCGCGGCAAGCAGGCTGGGGAAGAGGTTGTGGCGAGCGGGGGAGCGGCTGCGAGTGAGTCGACCGCGCCCGAGGCGCCGGCCTCGCAGCCGGCTACGCCCGAAGCTCCCGCCGCGAACGAGCCTTCGTCGAGCGCCCCCGACCAGCCGCCCGCCGACAAGTAACGGCTCGGTCACGGATTCGCCGAAAAGCCGTCGCGCCCGTCGTTTCACCGCGTCACCTGCGGCGAAGTTGCGATACACTATGACCCCGCACGTCGTTGTGCGAAAGGTCGCGTTGCGTTCGATAAGGGGGCCCTATGGGCAAGAAGCACAAGTACGACTACTTCGACGCTTTCGAGAAGCATTCGAAGATCGCTGTCGCGGAGGCGCAGCTGCTCATCGAAACCATCGAGGGCTTCACCGAGGCCGCCGAGCTCAAGGACAGCATCGACAAGGCGCATGAGCTCGAGCATTCCGGCGACGACATCAACCACACCATTTTCAAGACCGTCGCCACCGACTTCATCACGCCGATCGACCGCGAGGACATCATCGAGCTGTCGCAGGCGCTCGACGACATCCTCGACGACATCGAGGACGTCATCCAGCACTTCTACATGTACGACATCCACTTCATGCATCCCGAGGCGCTCGCCTTCGCCAAGCTCATCGAGGACAGCTGCAAGGCGCTCGACGACGCCATGTGCGACTTCCGCAACTTCAAGAAGTCCAAGAGCTTCAAGCACCTCATCGTCAAGGTGCACGACTGCGAGGAGCAGGCCGACCAGCTCTACATCAAGGTCATCCGCAAGCTGCACACCGACGACCGCGAAAACCCGATGCGCGTCTACGTGTGGTCGAACCTCTTCGACAGCATGGAGGCATGCTGCGACGCATGCGAGCACGCGGCCAACGTCATGAGCACCATCATGCTGAAGAACGTGTAGGGCAGGGCGTAAGGGCGTTTTCGAAAAGCAAGCAAAGCAAGGGGCCTTCGGGCCCCGTTTCGTTTTAGGGAAGAATGCCGTGGGAGCGGTCATCGAGCGCGTCTTCAAGGTCGGCGAGCGGGGCAGCACGCTCGGATGCGAGGTCATGGCCGGCGTGACCACGTTTCTGACCATGGCCTACATCGTGGCGGTCAACCCCACCATGCTGCAGGCGGCGGGCATCCCGTTCAACGCGGCGCTCACGGCGACTTGTTTCGGCGCGGCGCTCATGACGGCCGCGATGGGCCTCATCGCGAACCGCCCCATCGCGCTCGCCTCCGGCATGGGCATCAACGCCGTCGTGTCCTACACCCTGTGCGGGTCGATGGGCGTCGATTGGCGCGTCGCCATGGGCGTCATGATGGCCATCGGGCGGCAGGGCGGTTTCGCCGACGGGGACGGCAACGTCGCCAACGCGCGCGAAATCCTGCTGGTGGACTCCGCGGCTGCGGCCATCGGCGGTTTTATGGGCGCGAGCTCCATCACGTCGTTCACGGAATCGGCGTCCGGCGTGGCGGCG
>CAVCPR010000081.1:0-10450 GCA_963604235.1 Anaerovoracaceae bacterium
AGCTGCGCGCGGCGGGACATAAGGCGATTTGCTACTTCAATAAAGCGAAAGTCGGCGAGGTGGACTTCCTCATCGACGTTCCCGGCAAACCCGAAGTGCTGCCCATAGAGGTGAAATCGGGCAAGAACAGCCATGCGCACGCGGCGCTTGACCATTTGCTGGAGGTCGCGAATTACCATCTCGAGCATGCTGTCGTGCTGCACGTCGGAAACGTCGAAAGCGACGGCAAAGTGACGTATCTGCCTATCTACATGGCAGGGTTGCTATAGATGCCATCTTGACGAGATGGTAACGAAATATCGAACATATGTACGAATTGCATATACTGACAGCATGACATGAGCCAGTGCGGATGCTTCTCTTGTTGGGCTTTTGCTTGATGCCGAGATGTCATGGCGGCGTTCGTCTCCGGGGCGCCTTTTCCTCATTCGCAAGATCCTCGAAATCACGGAGTCGCTTTCAGTAATCTCATACGCGCCCTTGCGCGGTGGGACGGTGCGACGAAAGCGAGATAGGGGTTGGCGAATATGGGCGTTGCTTCTATAGTGGATATACATGGATATCCACTCACGGGAGGTATTGCGATGGACGCCGTTTTGAGCAAGTGGGGGAATAGCAAGGCCCTTCGAGTCCCCAGCGATATCTGCGGGCGCCTGGGCGTTGACGTCGGCAGCGTGGCGCACGTTACGGTGGATGATGCGGCATGCTCCCTCACATTTTCCTTCGACCATCCTCGGCGGAAGTACGTGCGCTCTAAGCGCATGACGATGGAAGAGTTTGCTGCCGGCTGGTCTGGCGGCAAGGTCGGCGAAGAATGGGGCGGTCCTGATGTTGGTGCCGAGGTGGTCGAATGACGCTGTACGAGCAAGGTGACATCGTCGACGTCGACTTCGATCCCGCTGTCGGTCACGAGCCGCGCAAAATGCGTCCGGCTCTCGTGATTTCCGACGGTTACTTCAACAATGTGCTTTCAAGCTTGACGGTGGTTTGCCCCATAACGTCAACGGTGAATGGCCATCCGCTTCACGTTGAGATAACGGATTGCGAAGGGGTGCACGGCTGCGTTTGCCTTGAGCAGATTCGCGCAATCGATTTGGCTAACCCGCAGCGGCGCGCCCGCAAACGAGAGGTTTCCATGGGATGCGAAACCATGTCTCGTGTCCTGACGGGGATCGGGTCGATGTTCGGCATTTAGCTTAACGAGAGGCGGGTGAATCCCCCGAGTGAGCTTCTCTTTGTTGTGCCTGCTTGGTCAGGTGAAGAGGGCTTGTTTGAGGATGGTGGCGAAGTCGGCTTCGGGCTTCGCCGCTTGGGCGAGCAGGGCGTCTTTCTGGTCGCGGGTGAGGCGCTTGAAGCGGTATTCGGCGCTCATGGCCTCGTGCTTGGTGGCGAACTCGGCTGAAGCCAGCAGATTCAGCGGGCCGCGGTTTCGCGTGTACTTCGCGCCCTTGCCTGCGCGGTGAGCCGCGAGGCGCGAGGGCACGTCGGTGGTGTAGCCGGTGTAGAGGCTGCCGTCGCCGCACTCGAGGACGTACATGAAATGGGGGCGCTCGGACGCGGTGGATTCTCCGTCCGGCGCAGCTTCGGACTCGTTGCCTGTCGTTTCTTCCCCTTCGCCCTCTCGCGTTGCCGTGCAGCTCGCGGTAAGTTCCTTCCCTAGCTCTTCGGCGAGTTGAGGCAGCAGCTTCTCCAGGGTGGCGTCGAGGGTTTTCTTCTTGAGCTCGCATTCCCAAATGACGTGCACGCGCCAGCCTGCCGCCTCGAGGGCGGCGAGGTTTTCGGCGTCGCGCTCCACGTTGCGCGCGAACTTCGCCTCCCAGTATGGGACGTTCTTCTTCGGGATGCTGGGGTTGCAGTGCGGACAGCGATGCCAGTAGCACCCGCGCACTTCGATGGCGACGCGCTTGCCCGGCCAGGCGATGTCCGGATGCCCCGGCACCTTCCATTGCAGCCGGTAGCCGCCCAGGCCCGCTTCGCGTAGCTTCTCGCGTACGAGCAGTTCGGGTTTGGTGTTCTTGCACTTGTTGCCCTGCATGCTTTTGCGCACCGCCCAGTTCGAGGCGGGCGGGGTGGGGACGCGCACCACGGCGTAATCGGTGCGACCGTGCCCTTCGTTGGCGGATGCGGGTGCGGTTCGCGGCGCTGCGGCGCCGAGGGTGCCGTCTGCGGCTGCGGCAAGCAGCGGAACCAGCTCTTCGCGCCAGCGCTGCGTCAGCCGCTCCAGCGACCAGGCGGCGTTCGCGGGGCTCGTGGAGGGCAGGACGTGCGCGGCAAGCCCGACCTCCCATTCCAGATAGCGCTTGTACAGCCGTCCCGCCGTCGCGCCGTTGCAGATGACGGCCCCGATGCGCCCGGTCGCCAGCACGCGCGAGACGTCGATGGGCACGACGTTTTTGATGCTCGCGTCGCTGGAGCCTTTGATGTCGCACGATTCGATGACGTCCCATAGCGCGATGCCGCCGTCAAGCAGCAGGTTGCGTTTTGCGGCGATGGAATCTTCGAGGGTCGCGATGCGGGTTTCAGGTCGTTCGCGGTCGCGCGTGCTGTGTCCGGCCGCGTCGTGGACGTCCGTGCCGTCGGCATCCGCGCCGTCGACGGGTTCGCCCTCGTTCGGCGGGACCGGGCGCTCCAGGCAGGCGGCCATCACGTCCCAAAAGCGATTGCGCGGGTTGCCGTAGTAGAAGTCGTTCTTGCGCGAAAGCACCGACGGGAACGACCCGAGCACCAGGATGCGCGATCGTTCGTCGAACACGGGGTCGAACCCGTGGGAGATATGCCGGTAGGAAGCCATGCGCCCCAGTATAGCGAAAGGGCGCGGGACCGGGGTCGAGGGCCGCGCGGAGATGGATGCGGGTGCGGGTCTGCGCGGCCTCGCCGTGCCCAAGCCGCACCCGCCCCGTTCCCTATTCCGCCGGGTTCTCGTGGATCATGATGTGCTTGACATCGGGGAAGCGTCGCTCCACCGCGTCGTGTGCCGCCTCCGCGATGGCGTGCGCCTCGACCAGGGGCAGGCTGCCGTCCACGGCGATCTCCACGTCGACGTACACGCGGTTGCCGAACTTGCGCGTGCGCAGCGAGTCGATGCGCACGACGCCGGCGGTTTTGGCGACGCAGGCGGAAATCTCGCGCTCCTCGTGCGCGTCGCACGGCGTGTCGGTCATGCCCCCGAGCGCCTCTTTCAGCACGTCGATGGCCACCTTCAGCACGATGGCGCAGATGACGAGGCTGGCCAGCGCGTCGCCGGCGGGGAATCCCAGCATGGCGGCGCCGATGCCCAAAAGCGCGCCGACCGAGGAAATCGCGTCGGAGCGATGGTGCCACGCGTCGGCCATGAAGGCGCTGGAATCCATGACGCGGGCCCAGTGACGCGTGTACCAGAACATGCCCTCCTTCACCGCGATGGACACCACGGCGGCCACGAGCGCCAAAACTCCCGGCGCCGGGGCGTCGAGATAGGACCTGGTGGCGATGCTTTCCATGCTGGCAAGCCCGATGGCCGCGCCGGTGATCGCCAGGATGACGCCGAGCGCGAGCGACGCCACGCATTCGAAGCGCTCGTGCCCGTAGGGGTGCCTCGTGTCGGCCTCGCGCTCGGACAGCTTCACCCCGGCGAAGGCGATGGCAGTGGCCAGCACGTCGGACAGCGAATGGACGGCGTCGGAAATCATGGCGGCGGAGTTGCCGAAGATGCCGGCGGCGAGCTTGAAGGCCGAAAGCGCGATGTTGCCGGCGATGCCCACGGCCGCGAGGTCGCGGGTGATCTTGCGGCGATCGGGCTGGCCGGCGGGCGCGGGCGCATCGGCGTGGTTCGCGTGATTGGTGGTGTGCTCGTCGCTCTTGAAGGCGGCGGCCTCGGCGACGGGCATGGGATTGGCGGTTGCGTTCATAATGGGTCCTCCTAACCGGGTGCGTTGCAGCTCTTGGCGTTAGCAGTTCGGTTCGAAGGACGTTTCCGTTGCCCGGGGCGCGCCCAAGGCGGAAAAAAGAAACGCCTGCGGAACCAGCAACTGTCCCGCAGGCGCGATATGTGCCTGCTGCCCGGTAGGGCCCGGCTCCATGGCGTGCGCCACGGCCTGTTCAGATTGCGCTGTTGAACTCGCGTCCCGCGCGGGCGGGGCGCAATGCAGTGCAAAGAGCGCCTTCATAGTACACGCCGCCCCCGCGGTATGTCACCGGTTACTTCCCGAATGTGGCGAAGTGATGGGCGGGGAAGGGCGTGCGCGGGACGGGGCGGCCGCTGGGGTGGTCGCACGCATCGGCGGGTCCGGCTACCCCTGGCGAACCCGTTGCGCCGGTAGCATCCCGCCGCCCTCCCGGCGAGCCCGCCGCACCGGTAGCATCCCGCCGCTCGTCCGTGCACGCCGCCGAGCCTCCGTCAACCCCCAATTCGCCGCTTTCCGAAACGTCGCCGCAAAGCCCCCGCTCGCCGAAAAAAATCACCAGGGGTTTTCGTGGTGGAAAACCCTGCCGGAAATGCCCTTCAAAACGTCGGCCGCTATACGTGTCGACCGGCGGTTTCTTGCTTTCAGAGGGGTTGTGGAAAACAATGTGCATACACCATCAATGGTTTTTTATGGGCAATAAAACACAACATATAGTGCCGAAATGGCGTATAGTAAGCACATCGAGAAACGCGGTCGCAAGGGATCAAGGCCGCAGAATTTCACGAAATTTCCGAACGCGCAGGCCAGGAGGTCTAAGCTTGCTGCGCGCTCGGTTTTTGAAGCTATAAAGAAGGGTGTGAGCGAGATGAAGATCATTAAACGCAGCGGTTCGGAAGCGACGTTCGACATTAACAAGATCGTCAACGCCATCAAGGCCGCCAACGACGAGGCCTCCGCCGAGGATCGCCTCACCGATGATCAGATCGCGCTCGCCGCCCACAGCGTCGAGTGGCTGTGCAGCCGTTCGGGCCACACCGTGTCGGTCGAGGAAATCCAGGACATGGTCGAGAACCAGATCATGGCCCAGGGGCGCTACACCGTCGCGCGCAAGTACATCATCTACCGCTACGTGCAGTCGCTCAAGCGCCAGTCCAACACCACCGACGACAAGGTGCTCTCCCTCATCGAGTGCAACAACGAGGAAGCCAAGCAGGAGAACTCCAACAAGAACCCCACCGTCAACTCCGTGCAGCGCGACTACATGGCCGGCGAGGTTTCCAAGGACATCTCCATGCGCCTGCTGCTGCCGCCCGACGTGGTGGCCGCGCATAACGAGGGCATCATCCACTTCCATGATTCCGACTACTTCGCCCAGCATATGCACAACTGCGACCTGGTGAACCTGGAAGACATGCTGCAGAACGGCACCGTCATTTCCGGCACGCTCATCGAGCGCCCGCACAGCTTCTCCACGGCGTGCAACATCGCCACGCAGATCATTGCGCAGGTGGCCAGCTGCCAGTACGGCGGCCAGTCCATCTCGCTGACGCACTTGGCGCCGTTCGTCGAGGTCAGCCGCCAGAAGATTCGCCGCCAAACCCTGCAGGAGATCAACGCGCTCGGCCTTGAGGCCAATGCGGAGCGCGTCGCCGAGGTGGTGGAGAACCGCCTGCGCGACGAAATTCGCCGCGGCGTGCAGACCATCCAGTACCAGGTGGTCACGCTCATGACCACCAACGGCCAGGCGCCGTTCGTCACCGTGTTCATGTATCTCAACGAGGCGCGCAACGAAAGCGAGAAGCGCGACCTGGCCATGATCATCGAGGAGACGCTGCGCCAGCGCTACGAGGGCGTGAAGAATGAGGCCGGCGTGTGGATCACGCCCGCGTTCCCCAAGCTCATTTACGTGCTTGAGGAGGACAACATCACCGAGGACAGCCCGTACTTCTACCTCACCAAGATGGCGGCGAAGTGCACGGCCAAGCGCATGGTGCCCGACTACATCTCCGAGAAGAAGATGCGCGAGTACAAGCTGTCGAAGGGCGAGGTCGAGGGCGAAGGCGATTGCTACACCTGCATGGGCTGCCGCAGCTTCCTGACGCCGGACCGCTCGGGCAACGGCTACGACAACGTGGCAAACGCCGGCAACTACGAGCCGGGCAAGCCGAAGTACTACGGGCGCTTCAACCAGGGCGTCGTCACCATCAGCCTGCCCGACGTGGCGCTGTCCTCGCGCGGCGACATGGCGAAGTTCTGGCAGATCTTCGACGAACGCCTCGAGCTGTGCTACAAGGCGCTCATGTGCCGTCACGACCGCCTGAAGGGCACGCTGTCCGACGCTGCGCCGATCCTGTGGCAGTACGGCGCGCTGGCGCGTCTGAAGAAGGGCGAGCCCATCGACAAGCTGCTCTACGGCGGGTATTCCACCATCTCGCTGGGTTATGCCGGCCTGTACGAGTGCGTGAAGTACATGACGGGTCACAGCCACACCGACGCGGACGGCACGCCGTTCGCCATGGAAGTCATGCAGCACATGAACGACAAGTGCAACGAGTGGAAGGCCGCCACCAACATCGACTTCTCGCTGTACGGCACGCCGCTCGAGTCGACCACGTACAAGTTCGCGAAGGCCCTGCAGCGCCGCTTCGGCGTGATCGAGGGCATCACGGACAAGGGCTACATCACGAACAGCTACCACGTGCACGTCTCCGAGCAGATCGACGCGTTCGACAAGCTGAAGTTCGAGAGCCAGTTCCAGCGCCTCTCTCCGGGCGGCGCCATCAGCTACGTCGAGGTGCCGAACATGCAGGACAACCTGAAGGCCGTCGTGCGCGTGATGCAGTACATCTACGACAACATCATGTACGCCGAGCTGAACACGAAGTCCGACTACTGCCAGGCGTGCGGCTTCGACGGGGAAATCCAGATCGTCGAGGACGACGGCAAGCTGGTGTGGGAGTGCCCGAAGTGCGGCAATCGCGACCAGGAGAAGCTCAACGTCGCGCGCCGTACCTGCGGCTATATCGGCACCCAGTTCTGGAACCAGGGCCGCACCCAGGAAATCCGCGACCGCGTGCTGCATCTGTAGGGGATTGCGAAGAGGGCCGGCGGCAGGCGCCGGCCCGTTGCCTGCCTCGACCAGCGCGTCCTATCTGGTCTTTAGCCGCTGGCAGCAGACGCCTGCCTGCCGCTTGGTGGCTGGTCGGCGGGTTGGGCGATAGGCGCCGGCCAGCCGGCTGGTGTTTGGCGAGGCGTCGGGTCGGATTGGCGGCTTCGCCGGTTGTGCGATTGCTGGCTTGCTGCCTCGCTTTGGAAATTTGTGTCGCGCTCTTCGAGCGCTCTCTATAAATGGCCGAACTTGCGTTCGGCCCTACGAATTTTTGCAGCTAGATTAACGCTTCTACCAGGTATTTCGTAGGCGCGTACGCAAGTGCGCGCAGTATAAAAGCGCCGAAGGCGCACACTGTTTTCACCGCGAGCGGGAAAGGGGCCGGGACGGCATTCCCCCGGGTTTTAAAACCTGTCGCGCTCTTCGAGCGCCCTCAACTAAGGGCCGAACTCTCGTTCGGCCCTCTGCTCCTATGCTTTCGGCTGCTGTGCCGTCGTCTCTGCTTTTGCGGCGTGCTTGCTCTTGCTTTTGCTCTTCGACTTGGATTCCTCGGCGCCGTATTCCTCTTCGTCCTCGTCGAGCTCGGGGGCGTCCTCGCCGAGTGCTTCGATGACGGCCTTGCCGAGGATCTTCTTGTCGAGCTTGGCGAAACGCATGCCATCACCGAGGAAGGTGAGGTGCTTCACGGCGCCCTCCTGCTTGCCCACGTACTCGAGCGCGTGCGACACGCTGTCGAGGTCCTGCGTGTCCTCAAGCAAAAACGCGGAATTGGTCTTACCCGCGTATGCGGCGGCGGCGAAGGCGTCGTAGGGGTTCCACACCGACGTGACGATCAGGCGCTCGATGTCGATGCCGTCGAAGTCGGAACGGCTCGCGATGATGCCGTTGATCAGCTCGTTTGCGTTGTAGGGGCCGTCCCCGCAGACGCGGTCGCAGCGCATGCCGCGCTCGCGGCACTCGTCCAGGAACGCTTCGGGCACATGCACGTCGCCGCCGAGCACCAGCAGCGTGTCGAAGGCGCCGGAACGGATGGTCGCGGCGGTTTCCTCGTCGACGGTGCCGAATTCGGGCACGAAGAACACCGGGACATGCTTCTGGAACAGGTAGGGCGAGAACGAGATGAGGTCGCCCGTGCAGCCGTCGTACGTGATGATGGCGGTGCGTCCCCAGCCGCTCGGCGCGGCCTTGGCGCCCGCGCCCGCAGCATCCGCGTCGCCCGCCGCCGTCGGCGCCGCGCCCGCAGCCCCCGCCTCGACCCCGAGGCGGTACATGCTGTTGGCGATCTGCGTGGGCGTGGCGCCCCCGATGCGCTCGACTGCGGCGTCTGGGCAAACCTCCTGCACGGCTTCCAAAGTGTTCGCGGGGATGACCTCCTCGCTGCCCACGACAAGCACGCGGCTCGGCTTGAGCTGCTTGAGCTCCTGCGCCGTCACGTCGCCGAGCGTGTCGGGTTTCGCCAAAAGCACGGCGGCGTCCAGGATGCCGGAAAGCCCCGCCGTAGCCAAACACGGAGACGCTTGCTCGCCCGGCGCCACGATGGCGACCCCGCCCTGCTCGAACTCGCATTCCTCGACCAGCTTCGCCGCGGTGCCGTAGCGCGTCTCGCCGCTGATGGTGTCGATCATGCTCGCGGGCACGCGCACCTTCTTGTTCAGCATGCCGAACACGCGCTGCTCGGCCTCGGCGCTGCCGATGTGGCCGCCGAGCACGCGGTAGGTGCGGCATACCTCGGACGCGTCGCCGATCATGCGGGTGTGGCCCTTCTCAATCCAGATGGCTTTGTTGCACAGACGCTCGATCTGGTCGTTGTTGTGCGAAACGATGAGCACGGTGACGCCGTATTCCTTGATGAGCTTCGTGATGCGGCGCTCGCACTTCTGTTGGAACATGAAGTCGCCGACCGAGAGCACCTCGTCGACGATGAGGATTTCCGGCACGATGATGGTCGCGATGGCGAACGCGATGCGCGCCACCATGCCCGAGGAGTAGTTCTTCATGGGCATGTCCAGGAACTTCGCGATCTCGGCGAACTCGACGATCTCGTCGAAGTGCTGGTCGATGAACTTGCGCGAATAGCCGAGCAGCGCGCCGTTGAGGTAGATGTTCTCGCGGGCGGTCAGCTCCATGTCGAAGCCCGCGCCCAGCTCGATGAGCGGGGCGATGTTGCCGTGGATGGAACACGTTCCCTTGGAAGGCTCCAGCACGCCGGCGATGATCTTGAGCATGGTGGACTTGCCCGAGCCGTTGGTGCCCAGGATGCCGAACACGTCGCCCTTGCGCACGGTGAACGACACGTCGTCGAGTGCGCGGAACTCCTTGAACATCAGTTCACGCTTGGCCAGCGCGATGGCGTATTCCTTCAGGCTGTTGAGCTGCTGGTTCGCCATGTTGAAGATCATGGACACGTGGTCGATCTCCACCATGGGGGCGCGTTCGTCGACGGCGACCTCCTCGTCGGAGGCCTGCATTTCCAGCGGCGTGGTGTTGACGTTTTCAGGCATGCGGACCGCCTATACGTAGAGGATGAACTTCTTCTCCGTGCGCTTGAACACGAAGAAGCCGACGGCGAACGTGATGAGCGCGATGCCGAGGCACACGAGGTTCTCGCGGATGCCGGGCCACTGCCCGTACATGGCGATGTCGCGGAAGTAGGTGACGTAGTGGTACATGGGGTTGAACGCCTCGGCCTTCTGCATCCAGTCGGGCAGCAGGCTCATGGGGTAGAACAGCGGCGTGGCGTAGGTCCAGGCGGTGATGACGACGCCCCACAGGTGGCACACGTCGCGGAAGAACACCGCCAACGCCGACAGCAGCATGCCCAGGCCCGCGCAGAACAGCAGCATATATATGAGCAGGATGGGCATGGCCAGCAGGCAGACGGTGGGTGCTATGCGGAAGAAGATCATGACGATGACGACCGCAACCAGCGATATGGCGAAGTTGACCAGCTGGAAGAGCACTTTTTCCAGCGGGAAGATCATCTTCGACACGCGGATCTTCTTGATGAGCGGCGCCGATTCCAGGATGGAGGTCATGGCGCCACCGGTGGAGTCGGCCATGAGGGCGAACAGGACGTTGCCCAGGATAAGGTACATGGGGAAGTTCTCGATGTCGCCGAACTTCAGCACGTTGGTGAAGACGGCGGCCAGAACGCACATCATGAGCAGGGGGTTTAGGACCGACCACAGCACGCCGAGCACGCTGCGGCGGTATTTGAGCTTGAAATCCTTCGTCACCAGCGACGTGATGGTGAACCAGTTGCGCTTCAAGCTGCTTTTGAACGTTGACGACTGCGCCATAAGCTCCTCGTGTCGGTCGCGCCATGCAGGCGGGTTGCCTTTAAGCGAAACCTCATTCTACCGCATCCGGGTGCACGCCTGTCGAGCGCACGAAAAGCGCAGAATGGCGGGGCGGTTGGGCGGTGGGCGCGCTGGGGAGGCGGTGGGTGGGGAAGGTG
>CAVCPR010000082.1:0-10381 GCA_963604235.1 Anaerovoracaceae bacterium
TGCGCGGTCTCGGGCATGTACGCGGTGGTCACGTGGAAATCCGTCGTCATCTTCTCAAACGGCGCCGTTTCGCCACGCACCTCGGTGAACAGGTTCGAAACCGCGTCGTTGTCGAGGAAGATGGCCTCGTAGATGGTCGTCACAGCCTGCTCGGTCTCGACGGTCTGCTCCGACTTGTTTTCCGCGGAATTGGCGGCGTTGCTATCGCTGCTCGACACCCCGCTGCAGCCGGACAGCCCCGCCGTCAGCAAAAACGCCGCGAGCAGCGCAGCCGCCGCAGCCTTCGCAAGCCTGTTCACTTCCCATCGCTTAGCGCATTCCATTGCCTCGCTCCCTTCGTTTCGTCCTTTGTCCCAGGCATATTCCAACAATTTTGATTTCCCGCCTATTGCCGCGACAGGGAAGCCACCGTTTCTATGTGGTCGGTGTGCGGGAACATGTCGACCGGCTGCACCGTGCGCGCCGCAAAGCCGTGCTTTTGCAGAAACGCCAGGTCGCGAACCTGCGTTTGCGGGTTGCACGAGATGTAGACGATGCGTTCGGGCGCCAAGCGCACCGCGGCGGAGAGGAATTCCTCGGTCGATCCGGCGCGCGGCGGGTCCATCAGCAGCACGACGGGCTCGCGGCCGGGATCGGCGCCGGCGTTCGCCGCCAGCTCGCGCAGAAACGCGCCCGCGTCGGCCGTGACGAACTCCGCGTTGTCCACCCCGTTATGGCGCGCGTTCTGCCGTGCGTCGCGGATGGCCGACGCCACCGAGTCGACGCCGGTCACGCGCGCGGCGCCCATCGACGCCGCCACCAGCCCGATGGTTCCCGTCCCGCAATACGCGTCGATGGCGTGCTCGGTGCCGGTAAAGTTCGCAAGCTCAACCGCCTTGCGATACAGCACTTCGGTCTGCACGCTGTTGACCTGGTAAAACGACTGCGAGGAAATACGGAAGCTCAGCCCGCACAGCTTGTCGAGGATGAAGCCGGGGCCGTAGAGCACCTGCTCCTGCTGGCCGAGCACCACGTTGGTCTTGCGCTCGTTGATGTTCTGCACCACCGTCGTGATGAACGGGCAGCGGCGCGCCAATTCGCGGCAGAACGACTTCGCGCCCGGGAACTGCCGCCCGTTGGTCACCAGCGTTACCAACACTTCCCCGCTCGTGTGGCCCACGCGCACGACGGCGTGGCGGATGAAGCCGCATCCGCGATCCTCGTCGTAAGGCTCGATGCCGAACTTCAGCATGATGCTGCGGACGGACTGAATCACCCGCTTGGCCTGCTCGTTTTCGATCAGGCAGTCGCGCGTGTCGATGATGCGGTGCGTGCCGGCGGCGTACATGCCGCACAGGATGTCGCCCTGGGCAGACCCCGCATTCGGGCGGCTTGGGCGGGCGCCGCCACGACCGCGGCCGGCGCGTTTCGCCGGATGGCCGCCCTTGCGCGCCGGCGCGAACGGCGACATCACCTTGTTGCGATACCGGTACGGCTCGACCATGCCGATGATCGGCTGCAACGCCTCGGGTGCCGCAACGTCGGCGAACAGCTCAGCCACGCGGGCGTCCTTCGCCGCAAGTTGCTGCTCGTAGGGCTCCCCCACATGCTGACAGGCCCCGCACTGCTTGGCCTGCGCGCACACCGGCCTGTCCCCGCGCGGCGCGCCGCTCCTATCCGTCATGTTGAACCTCGTTCGTTCGCGTCGAAAAGCGTGTACACTAAGCTTTTAGTTTACACGCACGGAAGGGAACTCGCATGAACTTCATCGTCCGTTGGCTCGTCACCGCCGTCGCCGTCGCCGCCGCCGTTTGGCTGGTGCCGGGCATCTACGTCGCCGGAACCGCCGAGAGCTGGGTGGCCGTCGCCGCATGCGGCCTGGCGCTATCGCTCATCGACATGAGCGTCAAGCCGCTGTTGCAAATGCTCAGCCTTCCCATCACATGCCTGACCTTCGGCATCTTCTACCTCATCGTGAACACGGCCATGCTCTACTTGGCCGCCTGGCTTGCGAACGGCCTGTTCGGCGTCGGTTTCATCATCTCGAGCTTCGGCAGCGCATTCGCGGCGTCCATCGTCATCAGCATCGTTTCGAGCATTATGAACGCCATCGTCGGCGTGGATGATTAGGGAGTGCGAGCGCGCTCAATAAGGATACGAGGTTTCCAGGGTCGAGTGAAAACTCGGCCCTTTTTCGTGGGCCGTTGGGTGCCGCGCAATGTGGCGATGCGCCGCAGGGCATGTGCATGTCGCGTGAAATTCCGGCGGAAGCGGCGAGGGCAATCCCCAAGCGGAATAGTATGAATCCCCGAATCAAACGGCTCTGCACACCATCGAGCAAGGGGATGTATCACTCGCCATGAAACCGAATACCGGCGCCGCACGCGACGCCAAACGCTCTGCGCGTTCCATCTGGGCGCGTATGAAGGATTTCGTCGCCTCGACGCGTGACGACCTGAGGGAAGTCCACGCCGAAATGTTCCATGGCGCCGTCACCCCGCTTGAACGCCTGCAGCGCTCCGTGAAGCACGGGCTTTTGCTGCTGGGGCAGTTGTGCCTGATCATGGGCGTGTATGCCGCCGGTTGCGCCATTGCTTCGGTGCTTCCCATTTCGCTGCCGGGCAATATCCTGGGCATGGTGCTGCTGCTCGTGCTGCTCGGCACGCATGTGCTGAAGACGAAATACATCAGCGAGGCGTGCGACTACCTCATCGACAACATGTCGATCTTCTTCATCCCCGCCGGCGTGGCCATCATGGGCTGCTTTTCCCTGCTGGAAAGCTCGGCGGCGAAGTTCGCGTTCGTCTGCATCACCACCACGGTGATCGTGTTTCTGGCCACATCGTACACGGTGCTGTTCGTGTCGTGGGTGATGGCGAAGATGGGCAAGGACACCGCGTTGGCGCCCGTGGCCGAGGCGGTCGCGGAAGCGGAATCGACGAATGCGCCGACGGCTTCGGCAGCGCCGGCCGTACCGGTTGCGAAGAACGTCGCCGGCAAGGAGGCCTAACCCATGTTGCACCTCATCGTGACGCTCATCGTCGGCACCGTTGCCTCGTTCATCGTGTTCAAGCTTGCCGTGGCGCTGTATAAGAAGGTGCGCTCGCCGCTGCTCAACCCGCTTTTGGTCACGGTCGTCTTCATCATCGTGCTTTTGTGCGTATTCCAGATTCCGCTCGAATCGTACGAGTCGAGCGTGCAGGCGATTTCATTCCTGCTCGGGCCCGCCACGGTGGCGCTCGCCTATTCGGTGTACCGCCAGCGACAAATTCTCAAGCAGCACTTCGTGCCCATCTTCTGCGGCTGCCTGGTAGGGTCCGTCGTGTCGATGATCAGCGCCTATTCGCTGTGCAAGCTGCTGGGGCTGGGCGACGACATGGCAGTTTCGTTCATTCCGAAATCAGTGACGACGCCCATTGCCATCGCGGTGTCGCAAGAACTTGGCGGCATCACGTCGATCACCGTGGCCGCCGTCATCATCACCGGCATTCTCGGCGCCATCTTCGCCCCGCTGATGACCAAAATCTTCCGCGTGAACAACCGCATTGCGAAGGGCGTGGCCATCGGGACGTGCAGCCACGCGGTCGGCACGACGAAGGCGCTCGAAATGGGCGAGCTGGAAGGCGCCATGTCCGGCGTCTCCATTGCCGTATCAGGCCTGCTCACCACCGCAATCGTCGTCATAGCAAGCTGTTTCATGCAATAAAACGCGGGCGCATTCGCGCCCGCGTTGCCTCGCACGTCTTCTAAACTGTTCCGGACAGCTCTAAATAGCTCTAAATACCATTGCGTCGCCGCTACAGCGCCAGGCGGTAGATTTCTGCGGCGTCTTCCATGGTCAGCTTCTTGAAGCTGCCGAACGCCTCGCCCTTGTTCTTGCGCAGCGTCGGGATCATCTGGTCGATGGCGCCGTCGATGGTGTCCTCATCTATCCCCAGCTCAGCCAGGCTGATGGGCATGCCGAGCGACGCGAAGAACATGCGCGTCTCGTCGATGGCGGACAGCGCGTCGGACTCGATATCGCCCGTCGGCGTCAGGCCGAACACCTCGTAGCCGTACTGCGCGAAGCGCGCCGGATTCTCGGCATAGACGTATTCCATCCATGCCGGGAACATGCAGGCCAGGCCCGCGCCGTGCGTGATGGACGTGTCGTAGGCGGAAAGCTCGTGCTCCAGCCCATGGGTCGCCCAGTCCTCGTGGCGCCCGCATCCGGCCAAGCCCTGATGGCACAGCATGCCCGCCCACATGACGTTCGCGCGCGCATCGTAATTCTCGGGCTCGGCCAACACGCGCGGGGCCTCGGCGCGCACGGTCTTCATGAGCGACAGGTTCAGATTGTCCGTCACCGGCACCGACCCGACGTCGTCGAAGAAGCGCTCCAGCAGGTGACAGAACATGTCGGTCAGGCCGGCGGCCGTCTGGAACGGCGGCAGCGTGAAGGTGAGCTCGGGGTTCATGAACGCCAACTTCGGGCGATGGAAGTTGTTCGCGTAGCCGGTCTTCATGCCCAGCTCGTCGTTGCTGACCACGGTGTTCTTCGATGCCTCGCTGCCGGCCGCGGGGATGGTCAGCACAACGGCGATGGGCAGTACGCTCTTGTTCGGGCGCTTCGTGGTGAACAGCTCCCACACGTCCTCGTCGATACACGCGCCATTGGCGATGGCCTTCGCCGAATCGATGACCGAGCCGCCGCCGACGGCGAGCACCCAGTCGATGCCTTCCGCCTTGCAGGTCGCCACGCCCTCACGCACCAGCGTGATCTCGGGATTCGGACGCACGCCGCCGAGCCTCACGAAGCCCACGCCCGCCGCCTCGAGCGATGCGCACACGCGATCGATCAGGCCGGACTTGACGGCCGACTGGCCGCCGAAATGCACGAGCACCTTCTTCGCGCCGCGCTCCGCAAGCATCGGGCCGACCTTCTCCTCGGCGCTTTTGCCGAACACGAAATGCGTCGGGGAAACGAACTCGAAGTCTTCCATGGGAAAAACCGCCTTCCTCGGTTGCGTGATGAGGGCGGGCATCTGCAAAAAGGCCCGCGCATCTGTTGAGGGAAAGTATAGCGCGTGCGCAGGCGATCGCCGGCGGGACCACGGCGAAGGGCGGGCGGCGGGCGGGCGGAGCCGAGTGCCCGGGCGCCCGGGCGCGCCGTCCCCGCGGCACAAAGCCCGACATAAAAAAGCAAGCCCCCCGCTTTCGCGGAGGGCTTGCGATCATTCGTGGAGCCAACGACCGGATTCGAACCGGTGACCTGCGCTTTACGAGAGCGCTGCTCTACCAGCTGAGCCACGTTGGCACACGGCTTCTTGCGAAGCGCGAATACGAACTATACCGAAACCGGCTTGCGTTCGCAAGGGGCAATCGGAAGAATCTGCTTCGGGATTGTTCCCGTCCGCCGATTCTCCACGAATTCGCTGCCCCCTACACCTCGAGGTTCTTGAACGCCTCGGGGACTTCCTTGTAGCCCTTCGACTTCACTGCACCGATAATCAGGCCGATGACCAGCCACGACCCGCCGACAATATACGTCGGCACGTCGAAGCCCGTGAACACGTACAGCAAAATGAACACGCCGAGGAACGGGCACACCAGGTACTTCACGATGTCGCCGGCGCTGTTGCGCTTCTTCTCCTTCAGGAAGAAGAACACGAACACGGCGATGTTGAGCAGCACGAACGAGGACAGGGCGCCGAAGTTGACGAAGCGCGACAGCGTCGCCATGTCCAGAAACGCCGGCAGCACGAGCGAGACGCAGCCGATGGCGACGGCGGCGAACCACGGCGTCTGGAACTTCGGGTGCACCTTGCCGAACACGCGCGGGATCACGCCGTCGCGGCCCATCGAGTACAGCAGGCGCGCCGAGGCGGTCTGGGCGTTCATGATGTTCGCGATGCCCACGGCCACGATGTTCACGACCAGCAGCGCCTTGTAGAAGATGGGGCCGCCGCAGGCCAGGGCCGCGTCGAAGAAGGCCATTTCGGGATCGATGGTGGTCCAGTCGGGCTGGATGAGCGCGGCGACGTAGGTCTGCGCAACGAACACGACGACCATGATGCACAGCGCGATGATGATGCCCTTGCCGATGGTCTTCTCGGGCTTTTCGGTTTCCTCAGCCAAGGTGGACATGCCGTCGAAGCCGAGGAACGACAGGCACGCGATGGAGCACGCCGAGGCGATGAAGTGCAGGTCGACCTTGCCGGGCTGGTAGATAGGGTCGAGCTTCAGCTCGCCGGCGCCGCCGCCCCCGAGCACGAAGGTGGTGCCCAGGGCGACGAACGCGATGACGGCCAGGATCTCGATGACGAAGATGACCCAGTCGACGCCCTTCTGCATGGTGATGCCGCGGATGTTCACGAACGTGTTGAATGCCACGAACACGACAACCCATAAATACCACGGGCTTCCCGGAACGAGCGCGACGCCCCAGTTTGCGACCATGACCAGCAGCAACGAGGGAATGAAGATGTAGTCCAGAAGAATCAGCCAGCCGGCCACGAAGCCGACGTGCGGATTGATGCCGCGCTGGACGTACGAGTAGACGGAACCCGCGATGGGGAACCTCTTCGACATGTGCATGTAGCCCATGGCCGTGAAGCTGATGGCCACGAAGCCGACGATGTACACGAGCGGCGTCATGCCGCCGGACTGCTGCTGGACCTCGCCGTAAATCGATTGCGGCGCGATGATGACCATGAACAGCACGCCGTAGAGGATGACGTCCTTCAACGTGAGTCCGCGGCGCAGCTCCTGCTTGTAGCCGAACTGCTCGATGTTTTCCCCGGCCTTTGCTTTCGCCGGGGCGTTCTGCGTTGCCATTGCCAACCTTTCTCTTGTTATGCGGGCAGAAGGCATTGCGCAGAGCCGGAGGCGCGACCCGGCTCTGGGCAATGGAAGCACTCTAGCACGTTGGAGTAGCTCTTGGAGCGGGCACAAGGAAACGCCCGCCGATTTTTGTGGTCGGCGGGCGTTTACCTGAGGGAACTATGAGCGGAATGCGGGGAGTTCGGGGCTGGGCGCGGGGCGGCCGCCCCCGCAGGCGGGCCGTCCGTCGGCGCGTCCGCCCTTCCCCGCTACGGCTGCGGAATCAGCACCGGGAACTGCGGCAGCTTCGGCGTGCCGATACGCAGCGACACATCCACTTCGCACGGCTCGCAGCCCTGGTTCACCTCGACATCGCTTTGCACGGACATGTACATGTAGGTTTCCTCGGCGTCCCAACCGGTCACGCGCATGAGCAGGCGCTGCAGCTCTTTCGCGCCATTCATCAGGGCTTCCGTGTAATGCGGGGCGCAGCAGTTGACGTACCACTTGCCGGCGGGGCCGAACGTTTCCAGCACGGGCCAGTTCAGCTCGAAGTCCTTCACCAGCTGCACGCGGCACGTGATTTCGGCGGGAATCTCGATGCCGGTGCCGCACAGCTCGGCGTCGCCCATGGTGGCGTGCACGTCGCCCATCTGCAGCAGCGCGCCGGGGACGCGCACGGGGAAGTACAGGCGCGTGCCCTTGGTGATCTTCTTGTTGTCCATGTTTCCGCCGTGGCTTCCCACGAAGCCGTCGATGACGTCGGGGCCGCAAGGCGCGGTGCCGATTACGCCGATCATCGGGTCGATCGGGAAGCTGACCTGATTAAACGTCGCCATTCCGTCCTTGATGGGAATCTTCTTGGTGCGATAGCCCGTCGTTTCGTAGAGCGGGCCGCAGTGATCGTCGGTGGCGATGGTGCCCTCGTCGGCCACTTCGATGTCGAAGATGTCGACCACCAGCACGTCGCCCGGCTCGGCGCCATTGATGTAGACGGGGCCGGCGGCGGGATTGGCGAACCCGTAGGAATAATCCAGGTCGGCCATGGTGACGCTTTCGTCGGGAATGCGGTTGCTGAAGCAATCGAGCGTCTTGAACAGGAGCGTCTCGCCCGGATCGGCCGTGGCGCACGGCGGGTTGTCCTTCGAGAACACGGTGACTTGATCGGTGATGACCTGCATGGTACCCCCTCTTTTCGCAGTGATGGGCGCGGCTCGGCGGGCGCGGCCTGCCGCTCTAGCGGCGATTGTACGCCAAGCCAAGGGCGCTGCGGCGGGGGAATTGGGAATGAGGGCGGGAAGCGACTTGCGGGGACGGGACGCACTGGCGGCGAGGGGGGTCGCGCTGGCGGCGGCGAGGGGGACGGGTGCGTGATCCGCACGCGGGGGCGCCGGAGCGCGCCGCATCACAGATCCAGAACCACAGCCTGCTCGAGCTCGATGTCGAAATTGCGCGCGACCTCTTCCAGCGCCCGCGCCTCGACCTGCGGTTCCAACCACGCCATTCCGCAACCAGCCGACAGTTGGCGCGGGATGGGCGCAAGGCGGCCGCGCAAACCCTGCTGCGCGGCCGCCCGCTTGAAGGAGAGCGCGTCAGTGGTGGTATGAAACGACGCCACCGCCGTCGTCACCTTCTTTCGCGCCATGGTTAGGCGATGTCGATCACGTAATCGTCGCCGACGCGCTGTGCCGTCGCCGTGCGCTTGCGCTTCTTGGCGAGCGAGCAGACGTTGTCGCGCGCGACGGTGTTGCTCACCGTCACCTTAATGGGTTCGGAGCCGTTTTCCTTCATGGCGTTCATGGTCAGGATGACCGGCTCGGGGCAGGAAAGCCCACGGGCATCGACTTCAATCATGGGAAGTCCTTTCGTTCGATGAATGGTTCGTTATGGCTGACCTGCGCGTTTACGCGTTCTTCTGCTTGCGGATGTTCACGAAGGCGATGATGAACAGCACCACGATACAGCACACGAGCACGATCTGGCCCGCCGTGCTCGGGCCACCGGCGACGGCGGCCTTCTCGGCGGTGGCGGCGGAAGCGGCCGCACCGGCCAGGCCGAAGTTATGCGCGAACGCAGCGCCCACGAGCATGCCGACGAAGGTGACGGCGGCATCGCACGAACCCTGCCCGGCAAGCGTCATCTGGCGCAGCGGGCAGCCGCCGGCGAGCGTCGCGCCGAAGCCGACGGCGTACAGGCCGAGGATGTTCCACAGCTGCTGGGAATGGGCGATGGGCTGGCCGTCGAAGCTGAGCTTGAAGCCGCCCGTGGCCAGGTTGAACACCAGCATCACGACGAACAGGCCCAGAATGGGCAGCAGCAGGTCGACGTCGCGCATGAGGATGACGTTGCGGATGGAGCCGGCGAAGCAGATGCGCACCTTCTGCGCCAGGGCGCCGACGATCAGGGCGACGATCAGGGCGATCAGCATGGGAGCATGCTTGGAACCGGGGCCGGACTGGCTGACGGCGAACACGCCGGCGAAGACGCTGACGCACAGGCCGATGATCAGCAGCACGGGCAGCACGGCACCGGCGGTCTTGTTCGTGTCGCGCTCACGGCCAAGGGAGTAGCCCTTCTTCAGGAAGAACGTGCCCGTGGCGACGCCCAACACGAAGCCGATGAGGCCGACCCAGGCGTTCAGGTCGCCGCCGGCCATGCGCAGGACCATGCGCAGCGGGCAGCCCAGGAAGATGAGCGCGCCGATCATCATGATGAAGCCGAGGACGAAGCGGGTCATCGGCGAGGAGCCGGCGGTCGAGCGATACTCGCGCGTGGCCAGGGCGATCAGGAACGAACCGACCACCAAGCCGACGATCTCGGGACGGAAGTACTGCACGGTCTCGGTCGTTTGCAGCTTGAGGGAGCCGGCCATGTCGCGGATGAAACAGGCGGCGCACATCGCCATGTTGCCCGGGTTGCCGAAGTAGGCCAGCAGCGCCATGCCGACGCCGACCACGACGCCGACCAGAGCCAAGCCTTTCTTAGTGTTGAGAAAATCCAATGGTGTTCCTTTCCTTTTACTGTTCCCGTTGCTTTTCGGGCGGGGTTTGGAGCATTGCGCTCCATTTCGAATGCGCGGGGTGTGCGGGGCGAGTCGCGGCGGGGCGCGACGGCACGGGACGCGAGGACGCGGGGCGCGAGGCGCGACCGCGCGGGACGATGAGCCGAGGGCGAACTGGGGGCCAGGGCGGAGTCCACGGGGAGCGCGTGGGGCGGAGAGGCCGTCAAGTCGAAACCGACAAGACGCCGGCACGTCGAGGCGCTATTCGAAATGGAAAGCAATGCAATGCAGAAAACCCGCGATCGCGGGCAAAGGTGTTACCGGACGCCAAAAGCCGCGCCCAACGCAGAAGACGGCAACAGGTCAGCAGAATTACGGTTGCCGGGCTGGAATTGTATCCAAATTGAGAACAATAAGCGAGGAGAATTTCCCCACCGGGTTAATTGAGCGGGAGACTGAATTCCCCGCCTGTCTATCTCCCCGCTCCCTAGCCAGTTGTCTGTTTGCCCATTTCCGCCAGCCAGCCAGTCCGCCAGTCCGCCTGCCCACTCACCCGCCCGACCCTCCGCCCGTCCGTCCACCTGTTTCCGACAGCCAGCC
>CAVCPR010000083.1:0-10375 GCA_963604235.1 Anaerovoracaceae bacterium
CGAAGGCGTTGCGGCCGGTGGTGAGCAGGGCGCGGAAGTTCACGGTCATGCCGAGCGCCGCCATCGCCATGCCCAGCAGCAGGTAGCTCACCTTCACGAGCGCATCGAGCGCCTCCTGCCCGAGCGGGGCGAACGTGCCGATGACGCTAGCCGCGACGAACCCGACCATGAACCAGGGGATGGGCACCTTGCCCGCGCCGCCATCGGCGCCTTCGGACTTGCGGTACCACACGCCGATGATGATGGCCGCCGGCGCCAGCAGCAGCACGCGCGAAAGCTTCGTGATGATGGCGATGTCGAGGCTCTCGCCGCCGCCGACCCCGCCCGCCGCCACCGCATGGGCGATCTCGTGCAGCGACGCGCCGGCCATGACGCCGAACTGCGTGGCGTCCATTCCGAGCAGCGGCCCCACCGCGATGTCGACGAGCGTGAACAGCGTTCCCAAGATGGCGACGATGGCGACGGCCACCACCTTGTCCTCGGCATGGCGCTCGGCGTTCTTCTCGTCGGTCGGCAGCTGCGAGGCGATGCCCATGACGGCCGCCGCGCCGCAGATGCCCGTGCCGGACGCGGTGAGGATGGCGAGGTGCTTGTCGACCCCGAAGCGCCTGGCCAGGTTGTACGCGAGGAAGATGACGCCCGTCACCACCACGCACGCGAGCGCGATGGTCTTCACGCCCGCCTGCGCGAGCGCGATGAGGTTGAGCTTGAAGCCGAGCAGGATGATGCCCGCGCGCAGGAACTTGTTCGAGATGAGCGCGATGCCGGGCTTGGCGTAATCGACGGCGGGACGCGCAATCTGGCAGCAGATGCCCAGGATGAGCGAGATGACGAGCGCGCCGAGCACGGCGAGGTAGGGCAGCCCCGCAAGCAGGCTACCGAGAACGGAGCACGCGAGCGTGAGCACGCAGGCGGCGGCGAATGGTTTGGAGAGAATTGTCTTAAGCATGGTTGCGAATGTTACCCAAAATCGACTTATTGTGCAATAGGGGAAACCGCGGGTCTTCCGCAAGAATGGCATGCGGGCCGAGCGAAAAGCCCGACCCGCATGAGAGCAAGAAGATGATGGTTTGGGGGCTGCCTCGTCGCGCTCAGTCCGCGCTATTTAATGACGCCTTTTTCCGTGAGGTCTGAAATCTCCTCGACGGAAAAGCCCGACTCCTCCAGCACATCTTGGGTGTCCTGGCCCAAAATAGGCAGGCCTCGCCAGATTTCCGCAGGATTGTTCTTGAATCGGGGAACGATCGATATGCCCTTGGTCGTCCCCCCTTCCTCCTGCTGCCATTCGGTGAACATGCCGCGCGCAACCACATGGGGGTTGGTGGGAAGATCGGCGATGTAGTTCACCTTCGCGATGCAGATTCTCTGCGCCACGAGCTCAGCCTCGGCTTCGTCGGAGGTGCGCTGCTTGAACCAGGCGATGAGCCCGTCTTGGATCTGCTGCGCGTATTCCTGGTAGTCGAACAGGTACGCCGCGCCTTCGGGATAATCCTTGGTGCCCAGGACATGCTCCATGCCGATCTGCTCGAGCATCCAGCGAACTTGCTTCGCGCCCATGAGGCCCAGGTACACATCGCCCTGCTTGCACTGGTACACGCCCCAGCCGATGTAGGGAGCGGAGTAGTTGCCCGAGCGCTCGTAGGTCTTGCCCGCGTTGAGGTATTCGATGACGTTGTAGCTCATGATGCTCATCACCGAATCGCACATGGCGACGTCGATCGACTCGCCCTCGCCGGTTGCGCGGGCGCGCAGCAGCGCGGCCAAGGCGGAGCTGAGCGCCGTGAACGCCGTGAGGTAGTCGCCGACGAAGGGATAGGCCGCAATGGGCGGCCTGTCGGCGAACCCGTTTTGGGACAAGAATCCCGTGAACGCCTGGGTGATGCCGTCGAAGCAGGGGCGGGGGATGTAATTCGGGTCGCCCGTCAGGCCGAAGCCCGAAACATGCACGATGACGAGGTCCTTCTTGTGCTGCCAGAGCGCCTCGTCGGTAATGCCCTTGCGCTCATACGTGCCGCCCTTGGATGATTCCAGGAAGATATCGGCATCCTCGACCAGTTTGAACAGCACTTCGCGGCCCTCTTCGCTAAAGCAATCGAGCGCGATGCTGCGGCGATTACGTGCGTCGTTTTCGGCGGTTGGCTGCAGACGGATGGTGTCTCCGCCCTTAGGCGACTCGACCCAAATGACGTCGGCACCCCACTCGGCCATTTTCTGAGCTGCCCAAGGCCCTGCATACTCGATGCCCGACAGCACGACCTTGACGCCGGCGAGCGGCCCTTTGCGCGAAACGTCCTGTGCCTTCATGATTACCCCTTAGCTTTGTTATCCCAGTCTAGATTAGCGGAAGCGCTTAAGCTCGGCACGCGCGACTGCGGTCACGCACATCTCGGTGGTGCCGCCGGCGATCTTGTCGCAGCGCACGTCGCGCCATGCGCGGGAGATACGCGGGCTTTCCACGATGCCGACGCCGCCCATGATCTGCATGGCCTCGTCGAGCACGGTGAACGCCGCACGCTGGCAGAAGTATTTGCAGATGCCGGCTTCGGCGGGGCCGAGGTTGTCCTCGTCGTATTTCTGCGCCATGTCGTAGAGCATCGAACGCATGGCGGACAGGTTCGCGGCCATCTCGGTGATCTTGAGCTGCATGAGCTCGAAGCGACCGATGGTCTGGCCAAACGCGACGCGCTGGTTGGCGTATCGCATGGCTTCCTCGTAGGCGCACAGCGCGTAGCCGTAGTGGTAGACCGGCTGCATGAGGCGCTCGATGTTGAAGTCCTTCTTGAGATTCTCGAATGCCATGCCCTCTTCGCCGAGCATGTCGGTCTCTTCGATCTCATAGTCGTCGAAGAACAGCTCGCAGCAGCTGTTCGTGCGCAGGCCGAGCTTGCCGTGGAACTTGTTGCGCTGGAAGCCCGGCTTCGAGGTGTCGAGCGGCACGAGCCACATGGTGTGCTTTTCGCCGGTTTCGGCGTCGCGTGCCAGCAGAAGGGCGTATTGCGCGTCGGCGGCGTCGGTGATGAACGTCTTGTTGCCGTTGAGGTACACCTTGCCGTTCTTGCGCGTGTACGTGGTGGAATAGGAGCTCAGATCGGAGCCGCCGGAGGGCTCGGTGAATGCGGAGCACAGGGGCACGGTCTCGGCCTCGTCGAGCAGTTTGCGAATTTTGGCGACCTGCTCGGGCGTGCCGTCGCGCAGCACTTGGTGGCTCAGCTCGGCAACCCAGATGGGCGCCGCGCTCCCGCCGTGCTCGAGCAAGGCTTCCCAAGCTGCCAGGAAGGTGACGAAGGTGCTGCCCAGGCCGCCCCTGTCCTCGGGGATCAAGACGTCGAACAGGCCGGTGGCGCGCAGGGCGCGATAGAAGCGGTCGGGGAACACGCCGTTGTCGTCGCATTCGCGGAAGTAGGGCTCCCAGTCCTCGGATTCCATGAGGTCCACCATCGCCTCGCGGAACAGCTGTTGCTCGTCAGTGAATTCGATACTCATAATGGCACTCCTTCTAAGTGTCCGACCTTAGAAGGCTTCGCATGGCCTGGCTGCATTATGGAGTCGTTCGATGGGTCCAATACACAGACAGAACGTTCTATATGTTCGAAAAAATGAGAAAAATCGGATCCGAATACTTATAGGTTCTGACAAACTGGCTGCTTTGTTCGAATTGCGGCGACGGCCGGCTTCGTATAATTTTCGCTGTAAAGGGGATATCGTTTGGAGGGGTTGCCATGTTGGATATCGATGCGTGCACGACGCTTGCGCAGCTTTGGGATTGCCGGGTTTCATTGACGCCGAACCGGGATTTTCTCGTGTTCGAAGATTGCGCCGGCGGGATCCAGCGCTTCACCTACGCCGCCTTTGACGCCGTTGTTTCCAGGGTCGCGCGCCATCTGCGGGCTTGCGGCATTGCGCACGGCGACAAAGTTATGGCCTCGGCGCCGAACCGGCCCGAGACGCTTGCGCTATGGCTTGGCTGCGCGCGCATAGGCGCGGCATTCGTGGCTGTCGGTCCCTGCCTATCGCAAGATGACGCGCGCTATTTCGAGGAATTATGTCGGCCGAAGGCGATCGCGGTAATCGATGCCGAGCATTATTCGGATGCGGCAGCGATGCTGGCAAAAGCCGCGACCTGCCTCGTTATCGAGGGCTTTTCGAAAATAGCCCTTGAGCCGCGCGCGTTCGAGGATGCGCAAGATATCCGCGATGACGTTTCCGTCTCCGTGGACGAGGATGCCACCGTTGGAGTCGTCTTCACGTCAGGGTCGACATCTCGTCCGAAGGGCGTTGAGATCACGCAGGGCAACGCCGTGCATGCCGCGCGAGCGTGCATGAGCATGTACTCGATGCGCTCAAACGATCGCTTCGCCGTTGCGGTCCCGGTGTTCCACGTCGATGCACTCTACGGTGTTGCCTGTCCCTGCATGCTGGCGGGTGCGCAGCTCGTGCTATTCGAGAAATACAGCGCATCGCGCTATATCGGGCAGTGCGCTCGCCATGGAGCGACGCTTTCCCATTGCGTCGCGATGATGGTGAAGACCATGCTGCTGCAGCGGCCCTCCGACATCGATTCCCAGGTGAAGTTGAGGACCGTTTCGTTCTTCATGCCTCTTACGGCAGCCGAGCGCTCCGCATTCGAGCAGCGCTTCGGCGCCAAGCTCGTCTCGTGTTATGGATTGAGTGAAACCGTAACGTCTGTAGCTGCTGAAATACCAGGTCAAAGTGGAGACTCGCTCTGTATCGGCCCGATGCTGCCCCCGTTCGAGGGTCGAATCGTCGACGATGGCGGATGTGCGGTCGGCCCCGGCGAGGCGGGCGAGCTGTGGGTGCGGGGCATCCCCGGCAAAACCATCATGAAGGGGTACCTGAATAATCCCGAGGCGACGGCCGCGGCGATCGTCGACGGCGAATGGCTGAAAACAGGCGATCTGGCCTATTTCGACGAATGCGGGCGGCTGCATTTCGTCGACCGCATAAAGAGCATCGTCAAATGCAAGGGCGAGAACATCTCGACGCTCGAGGTCGAGCAATGTTTGCGCGACTGCCCCGGGGTGGTCGACGCGGCGGCCTTCGGCGTGCCCGACAAGATATATGGCGAGCGGCTCGTCGCGCTTGTCGAGGCGCCTGCCGCTTGCGCGCAAGTCGCCGAGGACGCGCTTGATTGGTGCTGGCTCAACCTCGCGGCGTTCAAGGTTCCCATGGAGTTCGCCGCCGTCGATGCTTTGCCGCGCACCCAGAATGGCAAGGTCGACAGACATGCGCTTGCGGAGGTTTATAGCACACTCGACGTTGTATTCAATAATCGAACAAAGAAGTAGAAATGTCTGGAAGCTACTGGATAAATACGCAGTAAGCTTCAGATATCGGAAATTTAACCCTAACAATTTCCGATGGTTTTCTCGAAGGGTTCGCATGGCCATCTAAGGAAAACCGCAATCGCCCCTGCTTCAGGGGCGATTGCCATTAAGAAAGGGGACAGGCATGAAGGGGAATGCCTCTACTCAAGACTCGGCTCGCGCGATACATGTTTCGGTTGTTGCCCCGGCCGTGGTCGTTGTGCTCGCGGTGACCGCGTTCATCGTCGCCGCTCCCGAGACCGCGACGGGCTTCTTCACGGGATCGTTCAACTTCCTCACTGGATCGCTCGGCTGGGTATTCACGCTGGTTTGCATCGTGTGCTGCGTGCTGCTCGGCTGGTTCATCTTCGGCCCCTACGCGAACAAGCGCCTGGGCGACAAGGCGCCTGAGCGCTCGACGTTCTCGTGGGCCGCGATGATGTTCGCGAGCGCCTGCTCATCGTCTATCGTGTACTGGTCGTTCGTCGAGTTCTTTTACTACCTGCAGGAACCTCCCTTCGGAGCTGAGCCGTTCTCGCTCGAGGCGCTTCGCTGGGGAACGGCGTACGGCCCGTTCCATTGGGGCATCGCGATGTTCTCGATGTACGCCGTGTGCGCCATCCTGATCGCGGTTATCCTGCACGTTCGGAAGACCGACGCCTCGCGCATCAGCGCCCTATGCGTGCCCGTTTTGGGCGAGAAGGTCGCGAACGGCCCGGTGGGCAAGATCATCGACGTCGTCTTCCTGGTCTCGCTGTGCCTATCTGCGGCCGGGACGACTCTCGGCCTGAGCACGCCGCTCATCAGCGCTCTTGCCGGCGAGGTGCTCGGTATCGAGGATTCGCTTCTCGTGAAGGCCGCCATCATCATCGTGCTTACCGTGCTGTTCACGCTGACCACGTTCACGGGCCTGCAAAAGGGCATGAAGCTGATCGCCAACGTGCGCGTGGGGCTCATCTTCGGCATCCTCGCGTTCATCCTGGTCGTCGGCGGAACGCCGTTCATCCTCAGCAACACCATCGAGACGCTCGGCACGCAGCTGCAGTACTTCCCGCAGATGCTCACCTACACCGACGCCGTGGGCGGCTCGGGCTGGCCCCAGGAATGGACGCAGTACTACTGGGCCTTCACGCTTTCGGCCCTGCTCGGCAACGGCCTGTACTATGCGCGTCTTTCCGAAGGGCGCACGGTGCGCCAGGTTGCGCTCATCGTGACGCTGTCGTGCGCGGTCGGCTGCATGGTGTTCTTCTGGGTGATGGGCAACTTCTCGGCGAGCGTGTACCTGGGCGATCCCGAGCAGTTCAAGGTGCTCATGGCTCAAAACCCCTACGACGCGATCATCTACGCCGTGGGCAAGTTGCCGTTGGCGCCGGTCGTGCTGGTGGCCCTGCTCGTCTACAGCTTCGTTGCGGTTTGGTCTTTCATCGGCGGCACGGCGTTCACGCTTTCCATGGCATCGCATCGCAATCTCAAGGGCGACGAGGAGCCCTCGAAGGGCGTCCGCATCTTCTGGTGCGTGCTTATCGGCATGTTGGCCGTGGCGCTGCTGTTCCTTGGCGGCCTGCAGATCGTGAAGAGCTCAGCGGTGCTTTCCGGCGGGCTTTCGGTCATCATCGCGATTCCCGTGTTCCTGTCGGGCTTTAAGGAGATGAAGCGACTGTGGGGCGGCGATACGCCCGCCGAGCCCGCTAAAAACGACGGTTCTCTACCTCATGCGACATTGAGTCGGGAATAAGATTCAAGAAGTGCGACATCCTGCTTTCGAGCAAGTCGCGATTGGGCTGTGCTGCGGCGTGGGCAATCGCGTCGCACAGGCCGTTTGTGTGGTAGGAAATGAGAAATCTCCTGTCGGCGGGTGCGATCATGCGCCCGCCGAGGATTATCTCGAGGTCTTGCGCGAGGGATTTCTCGTACAGGGGAGCGATGCGGCGCTTTACCTCGGCACCGGTTTCCCCGGCGAACACCTGCTTGAAGAAAGGCTTGCGCGCGATGAGCGTGCCGATCACCGACTTCATGAAGAACGTCGAGTCGATGCTGCGGATGCCGACGACCTCGCGCGCGTAGAATGCGCGTTCGCACAGCGGCTTTTCGGAGGTGTCGAAATCGAGCTGGATGCCCTCTTTGCCGCATTCGAGGCGCTGGCCTAGATCGTTGAGGAATATCCAGAGCGCGAGCGCGGTTTTGTCTTCGAAGTGGTAGTAAAAGGTGTTGCGGTTCCGGGCGCTTTCGGCGATTACCATGCTCGCGTTGATCTGCGAGAGCGGTTTATCTTCGCAAAGCGCGAGGAGCGCGTCGCCGAACGCCTGTTTTGTTTTGCTGGCTTTCATATGCGCCTTCGAACTTATCGCTGGTTCTGTTCGATTTCCATCATATCCCTTTCGCGGTAGCATGTGGATGGACAAAACAACGGCCCCGAGGAAGGCGGCTTCGTGAAAGATATGACATGTGACGGCGCCAAAGCGCTTCTTGACGAGACGCTGGCGTTCGGGCGTTCGGTTTTCAACAAGGACGACGTGTTGCAATGGCGGCAAGATCACGGGTTGCCGGAAGGCGCAGCCCATGCCATCGCCGATTTCGTGCTGAGCCGAACGTCGCTGTTCGATTTCGACGTGCGCAAGGATGGCTATATCAATACGGTTGCCGTCATCGAGGGCCTGACGCGGGCTGCGGGAGCCGCGCTTCCGATGACGCTGGAGTTCGAGGGGGCGCTTTCGCTGAAATCGCTCGGCGCGAAATCGCGCCTCGAGCAATGTGCGAATGACTACCGCGAACGCGGGCGGTTCCCGTACGCCTTCGCGTCGACCGAATATGCGGGCGGCTCGAATGCGACTCCGAGCGAAACGACCGTCTCGCGCGAGTTCGGCTCGCCGGTGCTCAATGGCCGTAAGGCATTCGTGAACAACGGTGAGTTCTCGCCCCTGTTGCTCGTGTCGGCCGTTGACGTGCAGGCTCGCGAAGCCGGGGTCGCCCATCCCACCACGCTGTGGCTTATCGACCAATCGGTCGAAGGCGTTCGCGCCGTTCCTATCAAGAAGACGGGGCAGGATCTCCTCCCGTTCGCCGAGATATCGTTCACTAATGCAGCGCTTGACGAGGGCGATTGCCTCTTGGCGGCCTCGAACGAATCGACCTCTATATTCACGACGATGTACGACAACGGCCGGTTGATCGGGTGCGCATCGTGCTTGGGGCTTGCCCAGGCCGCGATGGATGACGCGTGCGAGCGCGTTTCGCAGCGTCGAACGTTTGGCCGAGCGCTGCGCGAGTACCAGCTGATGGAAGAGCTCATCGTTCGCATGGAGGTGAACATCCGGTCCATGAAAGCGCTCGTCTACGATGCGGCTCGGGCGATGGATGCGGGCGAGGGATATCACGAGAAGGTTGCCCTGGCGAAATGGTTCACGCCGCGCGCGTCGGTCGAAGTTGCTTCCGACGCCATGCAGATATTCGGTGCCTCGGGCTATACGTCGCAGGAACGCGAATTCGGCATTTGGGCCGATTGCCGTGCGTATCAAATTGCGAGCGGCACCGATCAGATCATGGTCGATGTGGCCGCTCCGATCGTCATCGATAGGTACTGCCGTTAAACGGCGGAAAGGAAAAAGTCGGTTATGGATAAGGCGAGAACGCTCGTGCTGGTGGCGCACCCGCGGCTTTCCAATGGATCGCGCGTAAATGCGCGATGGGCGCGCGAGCTGCGTAAACACCCCGAATCGATCGAGGTGCGCGATATGGCGGCCGAGATCGCCGGCAACGGTGGCGTCATAGACGTGGAAGCGTGGCATGCCGTGCTCGATGCGCACGAGACCATCGTGTTCCAGTTCCCCTTATATTGGTATAGCTGTCCGCCTGTTTTGCGCGCATGGGAAGATGAAGTCTACTGCTTCGGCTGGGCGTACGGCGGCGCGCGGGCGCTGCCGGGGGAGCTGGGTAGGAAGATGGCGGGCAAGAAACTTGCCTACGCCGTGAGTGCTGGCGACGTCGAGCGGCATTACGGCGCGTCGGGAAGCGTCGGCTTCGAAGTGAGCCAGGTGCTCGCCCCGTTTTATGCGACGGCGAACTACCTCGGCGCGAATTACGTTGAAAAGCCGTGGACGGTGTACAGCGCAGAAGTCGACCTGAGTGACGAAGAGCTCGATCGCAATGCCGAGCGCTACGTCGAGTGGGTGTTGTCGCTATAGCGCGGCGTAGTTGATTCCGCGGTCTTGTGCAGGATGCGTTGACGATTGCGACCGCCGCGCCGGCGCCCGCTGGCTTTTCGGCTATGATGGCTTAAGCGGGGAAACGATCGTCGGCAAACAGGTTGGCGGTTCGATCGGGGGTTCGCAAGTGGTTTGATGCCAGCGCTCACCCTGCCCGCGCGGCCCGACGCACGAGACCGGAAAGGCGGATGCCATGCACACCATGAGGAAACTGTTCGGCGGGCTTGCCATGGGCTGGCGCACCGTCATCGTTTTCGCGCTTATCACCGGTGCGATCACCGGCATCGTAGCGGTGCTTCCCTTCACGGAGAACACGTCGTTTCGCGATATCGCCATTTCCTACGAATGGTGGGTCATTTTCGCCTTCGTCATCGCGTCGAATTGCTCGAAAAATTGGGAGTCGGCGCTGAAGACGTTCGTGTTCTTCCTGATCAGCCAGCCGCTTTGCTATGCGGTTGAAGTTGCCATCTGCACGCTGGCCCCGGACTTGTCGCCAAACCCGCTTACCGTCGACATGGCGCTGTACTACTACACGAGCATCTGGGGGCCGATGACGCTGCTGACCCTGCCGGGCGGCTTTGTCGCCTTCTACATCACGAAGCCGAACGCGCTGGGCGCCGCGATCCTGGGTCTGGGCAACGCCATCCAGGGCATTCTGGGCGTCTATTACCTGATGCTGATGGTGCAGGCCCCGCCGCGCCACCTGCTGACCGCCGTCGTGTGTTTCGCCTCCATCGTCGTGATGACGCTGAGCATGCAGCACGAGAAGAAGAACCGCATCATCGTGTTCAGTGTGGCGGCAGTGGCGACCCTCGTGGCCATCGCGCTCGCGTTCCTGCGCAACGGAAC
>CAVCPR010000084.1:0-10038 GCA_963604235.1 Anaerovoracaceae bacterium
GTGCTGGCCCATGCAGAACGCCGCGAGCGAGCTGTCGATGCCGCCCGAGAGGAAGCTGCCGATCTCGACGTCGGCGATCTCATGGGCGCGCACGGACTCGTCGAAGGTGTCCTTGATGATGTCGGCCCACTCCTCAAGACCCTTCGACTCGTCGATCTTGTAGGTGATCTTGTAGAAGCACTCGCAAGTCAGCTTGCCGTCCTTGAAGGTGATGTAGTGGCCGGGCAGGAGCTTGTGCACGTCCTTGAACATGGTCTGCGAGTCGTTGAGGTACTCGAAGCACAGGTACTGCGGAAGCTGCTCGCGGTTGAGTTCCTTCTTAAAGCGCGGGTGCGCGAGGAACGACTTGATCTCGCTGCCGTAGATCAGGCGCGCCCCGTCGTGCTGGTAGTACATCGGCTTGATGCCGAAGATGTCGCGGGCGCACACGAGCTGCTTTTCCTTCTCGTCCCAGATGGCGACGGCGAACATGCCGCGCAGGCGCTCGAACACCTTGCAGCCCCACTCCTCGTAGCCGTGCACGATGGTCTCGGTGTCGCCATGCGTCTTGAACGTGTAGCCGGCGGCCTCAAGCTCCTCGCGCAGCTCCGGGAAGTTGTAGATCTCGCCGTTGAAGGTGACCGTCACGGTGCCGTCGGCGTTCTGCATGGGCTGGCGGCTGCCTTCGAGGTCGATGATGGACAGGCGGCGGAAACCCATCGCGATGTCGTCGGTGACCACGTAGCCCTCGTCATCGGGACCTCGATGGATGATGCGATCGGCCATGTCCTTGATGATGGCGCGGTTGGTCTGCTCGTCGAAATCGACGGCGGTGAATCCCACGAATCCGCACATGCGCGAAACTCCTTCTCTTGACGCCCATCGGGCTTTTTGCATCTTGCAATCATACGATAGCCCCCTTTTGGTATGGGCACTTTCCACGAAAGGTGCGCGGGCGGGGCGCATGAGGCGCGCGTGTGCGATAATCCCACTGCAAAACGAAACGACCGCTTAAAAGGAAGTGCATTCATGACCGAACCGGCACAGCGCACGCCGATTACCGATACCGCCGACGTGGCACGTCTGCTGCAGCCCGTCGTCGTGGGCGGCGACATCCTCGCCTACAGCTACGTCCGCGAGCTTCACCGCGCCTTCGGCATCACGAGCACCATCGTGCTCGCCACGCAGAACATCAAGATGCTCTCCGAAAGCCGCTTCACCGACTACCGCCTTGAGCCGAACATTCACGAGGCGCAGGGGCTGTACGAGACGCTCGAGCGCATCGCTGCCGAGGTGAGCGCCACCGCGCCCGAAAAGACGCTGCTCGTGCTCGGCTGCGACGACTGCCATGCACGCATGCTCTCGCAGGGCAAAGAGCGCCTTGCGCGCGCCGGCTACGTGGTTCCCTATATCGATTTCGACCTGCTCGACGACATCACGCAGAAGAGGCGCTTCTACGAGATTTGCGAGGAGATCGGCGTCCCCTATCCGAAAACCTGGTATTTCGACTGCGGAAGCGGCCCGGACGATCTGCCCTACGGCGACTTCACCTATCCGCTCATCGCCAAGCCCTCGAATTCCGCGCAGTTCCAAGACGCCGAGCCGACTATCGCCGGTTGGCGCAAGATCTACGAGATCGACTCCGCCGAGGAGCTTGCCGAGGTATGGCATTCCATCCGCACGTCCGACTACAACAACCTGCTGGTCATCCAGGACTTCATCCCCGGCGGCGACGACGCCATCCGCACGCTCACCACGTTCTCGGATGCCGAGGGCAACCTGCGCGTCGTGTCCGGCGGCTGCGTCTGCCTGCAGGACCACGACCCCACCGCCATCGGCAACCCGCTGTGCATCATGGGCGAGCGCGAGCAGGCCATTATCGACGGCGCGCGCAAGTTCCTCGCGCACACGCGCTACCGCGGTTTCGCGAACTTCGACATCAAGTTCGACTCGCGCGACGGGTCGTTCCGCTTCTTCGAGGTGAACACCCGCTGCGGGCGCAACACGTACTACATGAGCCTTGGCGGCCAGAACTTCGTCGAGCTCATCGTGCGCGAATTCGTCATGGGACAGCCCGTTGCCGAGCGCGAGGCGTACGACCCGTTTTTGTACTGTTGCGTGCCGGCGTACGTGCTCAAGCGCAGCATGGACAACAAGGAGCGCCTCGCAGCCGCGCTCAAGGCGCTTGCCGCGACGAAGGAGCCCTACCCGCTGCATTACGCGCCCGATTCCTTCAAGCACAACCTCTGGGCACGCATCATGCATGTGAACCAGATCCGCAAGTTCAAGAAGTTCTACTGGGACACCAACGGCAAGCAGCTGAAGTAGTGGGGACGCGATCGGCGCGGCGAGAGATGACGGTGACCGCACGGGAGACGCCACCGTCGCGCCGGTTTGCTCAAAATTTGCGTCGCGCCCTTCGGGCGCTCTCTAGTTGGGGTCGAGCTTTCACTCGACCCCACGAAATCGCGCGGCATCGTTTTTCCTGGTAAAACGATATATCTTGCAGCAAGATTCCGTAGGCGTGAACGCAAGTTCACGCAGTACAAAAGCGCCGAAGGCGCATCGCTGATTTCCAAGGCATCCTCGCACCCCGAAACAACGCCACGCGCGAAGCGCAGCACACTCCCCCTACAACGGGCGCCTATGCCCGGGCTCGGTCGTGATGATTACCGGCCCTTCCTCGGTGATGGCCACCATCTTCTCGAAGTGAGCGCTCGGCTTGCCGTCGCGGGTGCACACGAGCCAGCCATCGCCCCCTTGGCGCACCTTGCGTGTGCCCAAATTGATCATCGGCTCGATGGCGAGCACCATACCCACCTCGAGCTTCTGCCCAAAATGCTTGTGCCCGTAATTGGGCACAAGCGGCTCCTCGTGCATGTCGCGACCTACGCCGTGCCCCACGTACTCGCGCACGACGCCATAGCCCGCCGCTTCGGCAATGGACTGCACCGCGTGCCCAATGTCACCCAGGCGATTGCCGGCGCATGCGCTCTCAAGGCCCGCCCACATGCATTCCTCGGTCACCTTCAGCAAGCGCTTTTTCTCTTCAGAGATTTTGCCCACCGCAAAGGTCCAGGCGTTGTCCCCCACCCAACCGTCGACCGTCGCGCCTGTATCGATAGAAATGATGTCGCCGTCGCGCAGCACGACGTCTTTCGAGGGGATGCCGTGCACGATTTGCTCATTGACCGAGGCGCAAATCGACCCGGGGAATCCGCCGTAGCCCTTGAACGCGGGGATGCCGCCATGCTCGCGGATGTACGTTTCAACGAATTCGTCCAGCTCAAGCGTGGTGACGCCGGGGCGCACCTGTTCGCCGACGAGGCGCAAGACCTCGGCGGAAAGACGTCCGGCCTCCTTCATCGCCTCGATTTCACCGGCGGATTTCAACTTCACGCTCATGCTGGCGCCCTTTCTCGACAAAGTTTCTGCCAGTATACCCCTGCGTAGTCAGCCCGCGCCGCGCGCCACCACAAAATGCTACCCCTCGGCAGGCAAAATCGTCCATTCATACAAGAGCAATCAAGAGGTAAGGATTTCGAAACAAATGGGTGCTACAGTCACGTACGTATTACAGCGCGAACGGTCGAGCGCAGACCGCTCTCCCACTTAGAAGGAGCTTCCGTACATGGAAAACCTCGGTTACTACAACGGCAAATTCGGTCCGCTTGACGAGATGACTATCCCGATGAACGATCGCGTGTGCTGGTTCGGCGACGGCGTTTACGATGCCGGCCCGGCGCGCAACTACCACATCTTCGCCCTCGACGAGCACGTCGACCGCTTCTTCAACAGCGCCCGCATGCTCGAGATCGAAATGCCCTGCACCAAGCAGGAACTGAAGGATCTGCTCAACAAGCTGGTGCATGAAGTGGACACCGGCGATTTGTTCGTATACTACCAGGTCACCCGTGGCACCGGTATCCGCGACCACGCGTTTACCTCCGGTCCGGGCAACTTGTGGGTCATGCTCAAGCCCGCGACGATCTCCGACGGCCTTGAGCCCATTAAGCTGATCACCACCGAGGACAAGCGCTTCTACTACTGCAACATCAAGACGCTGAACCTCATCCCGTCCTGCCTGGCGACCGAACGCGCCAAGAAAGCCGGCTGCCAAGAGTCGGTCTTCTACCGTCCGGGCGGGCGCGTGACCGAGTGCGCGCACTCCAACTGCCATATCATCCAGGACGGCGTGCTGCGCACCGCCCCCACCGACGAGCTCATCCTCCCCGGCATTGCCCGCAAGCACCTTATCAAGGCTGCCAACGAGTTGGGCATCCCGGTGCGCGAGGAGGCCTTCACCCTCGACGAGCTGTTCGCCGCCGATGAGGTCCTGGTGACCAGCTCCTCCAACCTGTGCCTGCATGCCAACGAGATCGACGGCAAGCCCGTCGGCGGCAAGGCACCCGAGCTGCTCGAGCAGCTTCGCTCCACCGTTATCGCCGAGTTCAAGAACGCTACGGAGTAGACAACATCATGGAATTCCGCGCTTTCACGAAAAACCCTGCTCAGCCCGATCCTCAGCGCACAACTATCACCTGCATCGAGGACGCCATCCTGCAGCATTCCCATCGCGGCATGACCAAGCTTGCAAACTTCATACCGGCCGACTTCTGTCATGAAGCGGCTCGGGAAATTCTTTCATGGGAGCGCGGCACGGTATTCCTGACTACTGGCTTTTTCGTCAACGGCTTCCCCGAGACTGACGGACCTGCCGGCACCATGGTGGTGGCGAGGGCGCTGCAGTTGCTCGGCTTCTCCCCCGTTATCGTTGCGGAACCTTTTGCGCGCGCCTACTTCGCCGACTACGACTTCGCAGTCCTGAGCGTGCAGAAAACCTACGACGAGCAGCGCTATCGCGACCTTATCGAGGCGTTTAATCCGGTTGGGTTGATTTCCATCGAACGCTGCGGCCGCAACGCGGATGGAGACTACCTGAACATGCGCGGACGCTCCGTGGGAGATTTGACGAGCAGCGTGGATGACTTGTTCCTTATGGCGCAAGGACGCATCCCGACGGTCGGCATCGGCGATGGCGGCAACGAAATCGGCATGGGAGCGCTTCTCGACGCCATTGACGCAACCCTTGAGATCGACCCCTGTATTGTGCCGGTTGATAAGCTGATTCTCGCATCCGTCTCGAATTGGGGCGCCTACGGCCTTGCAGGCTGCCTTGAGGAACTAACGGGTAAACCGCTACTTCCCACTTGGGAAGACGTTAAAGCGTTTATCGATTATACGGTGACCCTCGGCAGCGTCGACGGCGTTTCCGGCGACAACGTATCCACCGTTGACGGTTACGACATCGAGGTCAGCAAAACTGTCTACACAGGCATCGTAACGCAGGCCACCATCCACACCAAGAACGCCGCCTTCGTCGCCAGCGCTTAAGAACCACCGTCACGCCCTTATGGGCGCTTTCCAATCAGGGTCGAGCTCATGCTCGACCCTGCTGCTTTAAGGACCCGTTAGACCAGAATTGACACGCGTATAGCCTAGTCCGAAAGCCTGTGGCAAATGCTCAGGCACAAGCAGCTGAATCCCGACTCATGAAAGTCAATCACCCATCAATTTCAATTCTGACATCGGAGCTATCTATTTTGCAAGGCTCTGTAAAACCAGAAATGACACGCGCATGATGCGGCGTTAAACGCCTGTCACATATCCGCAGGTGCGAGCGGTTATATTCCGGCTCGCACAACTACGTTGAACTCCATGTCAATTCTGGACTAGCAGAGCCTATTGAAATGTTAGCCCCAAAGGAATATCAGTCTAACAGAGCACAAAAAGGCGACCCGATCGGGTCGCCTTTTATACTGATGAATGGCTGAGATGCTTATTCAGCAGTGTAGTTCTTGGTGACGGAGGAATCCACCGACACGCCCGGCGTCATGGTGCCGGAAACGCTGATGGACTTCACGTACTTGCCCTTGGCAGCAGCCGGCTTCATGCGCAGGATCTCGTCGTAGACGGTGCCGTAGTTCTCGGCGAGCTGCTCAGGAGCGAAGGAGGCCTTGCCGATGATGACGTGGCAGATGCCGTAGCGGTCGGCGCGATACTCGACACGACCACCCTTGAGCTCCTTGATAGCCTGGGCGACGTTCGGGGTCACGGTGCCGAGCTTCGGGTTCGGCATCAGGCCACGGGGGCCGAGGATCTTACCGAGACGACCAACCTTGCCCATCTGGTCGGGAGTGGCGACAGCGGCGTCGAAGTTGAACTCGCCAGCCTGGATCTGAGCGGTCAGCTCGTCGGTACCGACGATGTCGGCGCCAGCCTCGCGGGCGGCGTCAGCAGCAGCACCCTCGGCGAAGACAGCGACGCGCACGGTCTTGCCGGAACCGTTCGGCAGCGACACCGTGCCGCGCAGCTGCTGGTCAGCCTGACGGGTGTCGATGCCCAGACGGAAGTGAGCCTCAACGGTCTGGTCAAACTTGGTGGTAGCCACCTCGTTCACGAGCTTGAAAGCCTCCATCGGGGTGTAAACACCCTCGCCGATCTTCTCGACTGCGGCGCGATAGGCCTTGGACTTCTTTGCCATAATGCAAATCCTTTCGTGGTTCGTAGCGAACCTTAGCGGCTTCTAACGCAAGGTTCTTCCACTTTCAAAAACGAGTAAAAGCTTCAGAGGAGCTGTAGGCTTACGCCTCGCCCTTCAGGATGGCGGCGAGCTTCTTGGAAGGCACGTAGGTCTTCTTCATCTCGATGCCCTCGACGCGCACGCCCATGGAACGAGCGGTGCCGGCGACGATGCGCATAGCAGCCTCGATGTCGTTCGCGTTCAGGTCAGGCATCTTGATCTCGGCGATCTCGCGCAGCTGATCCTGCGTCAGCGTGCCGACAAACTTCAGCTGCGGGATGCCGGAAGCAGACTTCAGGCCCAGCTTCTCCTTGATGAGCACAGCCGCCGGAGGAGTCTTGCAGACGAAGTCGAAGGACTTGTCCTCATACACGGTGATTTCAACCGGGATGATGGTGCCCTTCTGCTCTGCCGTCTGAGCGTTGAACGCCTGGCAGAACTGCATGATGTTGACGCCCTGAGCACCCAGAGCAGGGCCAACGGGCGGGGCCGGGTTCGCAGCGCCAGCAGGAATCTGCAGCTTTACAAAGCCCGTAACTTTCTTCTCAGCCATTCTTAAATACCTTTCAAAATGCTTACAAAGCTATATCCAAAAGCCTTTGCTCGGAATGAGAAGCCCCGGTCCACGCGGGCACGCCGATGCGAAAGCCTTTCGATACCAACTAGATGCGGGAGACCTGGTCGAAGGACAGTTCCACCGGGGTTTCGCGACCGAAGATGGAAACCATAACCTTGACCTTGCCCGCTTCAGGGGAAATCTCGGAAACGATGCCGTCAAACTCAGCGAGCGGGCCGGAGATGACCTTAACCGACTGACCGACTTCGAGATTCGTCGAGGTCTTCTTCGGTGCCTCATGGCTCGTGCGCTTCATGATCTTGTTGTACTCATCGCGCGTCAACGGGGCAGGATTGCCATCCGCGCCCACGAAACCGGTCACACCGGGCGTGTTGCGAACCGCGGCCCAGCTGCGATCGTCAAGATCCATACGAACGAGAACATAACCCGGGAAAACCTTCTTCTCGCTCTCGACGCGACGGCCGCCCTCTTTGAGCTCGGTAACGGTCTCGGTCGGAATCTGAATGGAAAACACGTTGTTCTCAAGGCCCATGGTCTCGATACGCGTTTCCAGGTTAGTCTTCACCTTGTTCTCATAGCCGGCATAGGTGTGCAGCACATACCATTTCTTAGACATGTCTTACGCCCCCAATCCGGAGATAAACAGAAGAACCGGCGTGATGACCGCATTGTCGAGCAACGCGACATACGCACCGAAGAAAAGCAGAGCAACGACAACGACGCCGCTCCAACGCAGAACATCCTCGCGAGACGGCCACGTGACACGCTTCATCTCGGAACGAACATCCTTGAAGAATTGGAAACGGTTCTTCTTTGCCGGCTTCTTCTCGGCCTTCTTTTCCACGGCCTTAGCCTGCTTGCCGTCTTTGGACGATTCCTCAGCTTTCGATGCCTTGCCGAACAATTTCTTCTTCGGAGCCTCAGCGGCCGCCTCAACTACTCCGCCGTTCTGTTCTGCATTCAGAGCCTCCGCCTCGCGAGCCTCCTTGCGAGCCTGACGAGCAGCAGATGCCTTTGCACGCTGAGTCTTTGATTTCTTAGCCATCTAAATCCTTCAGGAATCGTTTTCCTCTAAACGCCAAACAAGCAGCCTGGTACCAAGCTGCTCTCTTAGCAACCTGATTACAAGCTGCTCGCTATACGAGCTGGCAGGCCAGGAGGGACTCGAACCCCCAACATGCGGTTTTGGAGACCGCCGCTCTACCAATTGGAGCTACTGGCCTATGCCCGTGCTAACCTCTGAAACCTATCGAGTTTCCTTGTGCACCGTGTGCTTCTGGCACCACTTGCAGTACTTCTTCAGCTCGATACGGTCAGGGTTGTTCTGCTTGTTCTTCTTGGTCGTGTAGTTACGGCGCTTGCACTCCGTACACGCCAAGGTCACCATCGTGCGCATGAACTCTCCTTATAAGCCGTCGTCAAACAAGCTTGAACACATACACATGAAACCTCATAAAGGGGGCCCGTCGACCTCGACGGGCCCCACTAGATGATGCAGCTTAAACTACTTCAGGATCTTGGTCACGCGACCAGAACCAACGGTGCGGCCACCCTCGCGGATAGCGAAGCGCAGGCCCTCTTCCATAGCGACCGGGTGGATCAGCTGAGCGGTGATGGTGATGTTGTCACCAGGCATAACCATCTCAGTGCCCTCGGGCAGGTGTGCAACACCGGTGATGTCGGTGGTGCGGAAGTAGAACTGCGGACGATAGCCATCGAAGAACGGCGTGTGACGGCCACCCTCGTCCTTGGTCAGGATGTAGACCTGACCCTCGAAGTCGGAGTGCGGGGTCACGCTGCCGGGCTTGCAGAGAACCTGGCCACGCTCGATGTCCTCGCGCTTGATGCCGCGGAGCAGGCAGCCGATGTTGTCGCCAGCCTGAGCCTCGTCGAGCAGCTTGCGGAACATTTCGATGCCGGTGCAGGTCGTCGTCTGGGTTTCCTTGATACCGACGATCTCCAGCGGGTCGTTCACATGCAGAACGCCACGCTCAACACGACCGGTAGCAACGGTGCCACGGCCCGTGATGGTCATGGTATCCTCGACAGCCATCAGGAACGGCTTGTCAACGTCGCGCTCCGGGGTCGGGATGTAGTCGTCGACAGCATCCATGAGCTCCCAGATCTTCTCCTGCCACTGAGCGTCGCCCTCGAGGGCCTTCAGAGCAGAACCCTTGATGATCGGCAGATCGTCTCCGGGGAACTCGTACTCGCTGAGCAGCTCGCGGGTCTCCATCTCGACGAGCTCGATGAGCTCCTCGTCGTCGACCATGTCGCACTTGTTCAGGAACACGACGATGTAGGGAACGCCGACCTGACGGGCGAGCAGGATGTGCTCGCGGGTCTGAGCCATGGGGCCATCGGTAGCAGCGATAACCAGGATGGCGCCATCCATCTGGGCAGCACCCGTGATCATGTTCTTGACGTAGTCAGCGTGACCGGGGCAGTCAACGTGAGCGTAGTGACGCTTGTCGGTCTGATACTCGATGTGAGCGATGGAGATCGTAATGCCGCGCTCGCGCTCTTCGGGAGCCTTGTCGATGTCCTCGAAGGCGGTGAAGTCAGCGTTTGCGGTGCCATGAGAGCCGTCGTTGCTGGACAGCGTCTTGGAGATGGCAGCCGTCAGCGTGGTCTTGCCGTGGTCAACGTGGCCAATCGTACCGATGTTAACATGCGGCTTGGTACGCTCGAACTTCTCCTTAGCCATGTTTCATCCTCCTTATAAGGATCGCTTTCGCGAAACGATACTAAAATAAAGCGCCCGCAATGCGGACGCTGAAACTGTTATGGTAGCGGTGACTGGATTTGAACCAGTGACGCCACGGGTATGAACCGTGTGCTCTGACCAACTGAGCTACACCGCCATAAAGCTGGAGCCTGCGATCGGACTTGAACCGAC
>CAVCPR010000085.1:0-9882 GCA_963604235.1 Anaerovoracaceae bacterium
TCTCGCCGGCCTCGCACTCCGCGTCGGGGACGACGCCGTCGGCGACGAGCGACCTGGCGGCCGCGGCGTCCTCGTCCGAACAAAGCTCGCCGGCCCGGTGGACGCACCTCATCACCGACACGGCGCTCACGCGCGAGCCGCCGGCCATGCCGAGCAGCCCCGCGGACTTGGAAAACGACACGTCGGCGCCGGCGGCCACCAGAAACGACCTGGCGGCGGGCGATATCCTGGCGTACCACGGGAAGTCCAGCGCGTCCGCGAGCGGGACCACGGTGTTGCCGTGCGCGTCCCTGAACCTCCTGTAGGAGAAGCTCACGTCGCCCATCTTGGTGGCGATGGTGCGGCTCCTGCGGTCGTGGGGCCTCGCGTCTTGCGGGAGCCGCGGGCGCAGCGCGCCGTCGAGCCGCTCGAGCGCCAGCCCGAAGGCGGCGGCCATCAGCTCGTGGCCGGCGGCGATGCAGGCGTCCTCGATTCGCTCAAGGTCGCCGCCCTGCGAGGCCATGATCTCGGCGAAGGCCGACGCGAGGAAAAGCTCGGCCTGGGCCCTGTTGATTATTCGCGCCGATAACCCACGGCGATTTCACGTTTGTTCACACCTATTTGCAGCATAGTTCACGTTAGAACCCGATTCCCCGTTTTCATCAACAACCACGCCTATACCCTTTCTTTGCTTCGCCATCGATCAAAGAAAGGAAGTGATGGATATGGCGAAGAGAATAAGGGCGAAGCTCGTCATGGAGCTTTTGTCCCAGGGGATGTCCGTGCGGACGATCAGCTCGACCAGGCACATTGCCCACCAAAGCATCGGAAAGGTCCGGGATGCGGCAGAGCGCGAGGGGGTGACATGGGAAGACGTGCGCGACTTGGGCGACTTGGACGTGTGCAAGCTGCTGTTCCCGTCCGAGTTCGAGCAGGACGAGGCGTGCCTCCCGGTCGACTACGACTACGTGCACAAGGAGCTCCAACGCGACGGCGTCACGCTGCTCCTGCTCTTCGAGGAGCACTGCGACGAGGCGCGCGAGCGGAACCTCGCCCACAAGAGCTACACGACGTTTTGCCGCGGATACCGCGACCACGTCACCTCGAGGCGCGTGACCAGCCACATCGAGCACAAGCCGGGCCAGGCCATGGAGGTGGATTGGAACGGCACGAGGATGCACCTTGCGTGCGAGGCCACGGGAGAAGCGTCGGTAGCCTATTTGTTCGTGGCGACGCTTCCTTACTCGCAGTACAGCTACGTCGAGGCGACGCTCGACATGAAGCAGGACACCTGGCTTCTTTGCCACGTCCACGCCTGGGAGTTCTTCGGCGGCGTGGCCGTCAGGACCAAATGCGACAATCTGAAGACCGGCGTCATCGAGCACCCGCGCGAGGGCGAGATCGTGCTCAACGGGGCGTACGAGGCGCTCGGGCGCCACTACATGACGGCCATCATGCCGACGGGCGTGCGCAAGCCCAAGCAGAAGGCAAGCGTCGAGGGCGCGTCGGCGACGTCGCCACGGCGATCGTCGCACGCCTTCGCAACGAGGCCTTCGAGACGCTCGCCGAGCTCAACGATGCCATACGCGCGAAGCTCGACGAGTTCAACGCGGCCCCCTTCCAAAAGCGGGAGGGCTCCAGAAGGCTCGTGTTCGAGGAGGTCGAGCAGGCGTTTCCGGCGCCGCTGCCGAAGGAGCCGTTCGAGGTCTGCACCTGGGTCTACGGGCGCAAGGTCAACCTCAACTTCCACGTGATATTCGAGAAGAACAGCTATTCGGTGCCGCACGCCCTCGTCGGAAAGAAGGTCGACTTGAAGGTGACAGACACGATGGTCGACGCCTATCGCTCCGGCGAGCGCGTGGCAAGCCGCCCGCGCATACCGTCGTTCCTGCAATACCGCTACAGCACGAACGCCGAACACATGCCCGAGGAGTTCGCAAGGTCCGCCTGGGACGAGGAGCGCATAGTGCGCTGGGCAAAGGAGATAGGGCCCGGCGCTCACGCCGTCGTCGCGCGCATGTTCGACGGCGTGCAGGTAAAGGAGCAGGCATACAACCCGGCCCTGGCGGTGCTGAACCTCACGAAGCGCTACTCGGAACGCGATCTGGAGGAGGCCTGCGAATATGCGCTCGGCAAGGTCGCGAACCCCAGGTGCAAGTTCATAAAGACCGTGCTCGCGAGCAAGGCCGCGCAAGCGGGCGCGGACGGAAGCGAGGAGGAGGGGCCTGCGGGCTACATCCGTGGCGCCGGCTACTGCAACGAGGAGGGCGGCGCGCGATGGTGGACTCGGAGACCAGGAGAAAGATACGGGAGCTCGCGATCCCCGGCATGGTGGACGCGCTCGACCTCATCGCCCAAGACCCGTCATACGCCAAGCTCGCCTTCGACGAGAAGATCAAGGTGATCGTCGACTACTCCCATCAAGAAAAGAGGAACAACCAGGTCGCGCGGTTGATTCGCAACGCCCATCTGCGCCTGCCCCAGGCCGACATATCGAACATCGACTACGAGGGGCGCCCGCTGAACCGCGAGCTCATCAACGAGCTGGGGACGGCGCAGTTCGTGTCCAACGCCACCGACGTCATCCTGGAAGGCTTTACGGGCACAGGCAAGAGCCACCTTGCCTGCGCTCTCGGGAAGCAGGCGTGCAAACAGGGGCTCAAGACCCTCTACATCCGCATGCCGGACATGCTGGCCTTCCGTGCCGAGAAGATGGCCGCGGGCTGGCCGGAGAAGAAGGTTCTCAACAAGTATGCCGCCTACAAGGTCCTCATTCTAGACGAGCATCTCATCGACAAGCCCAACACGGACCAAATGCATTTCCTGCTGGAGCTCACCGAGCGCAGGTACGACAACTCCTCGACGATCTACTGCTCGCAGTACGGCGTCGACGATTGGCACAGGAGGATGGGCGGCGGCGCCCACGCCGAAAGCGTCATGGACAGAATCGTGCACAACGCGGTGCGCATACAAATGGGCGAGGTGAACATGAGGGAGAGGGCGAGCAGCAAGAAAGGCTAAGCGTGAACTTAACTGCAATTAGGCGTTAACAAACGTGAAAACACCAGTGTGCGCAATCATGCAAACGCTGGTGTTTTTGCGTGCTAATAATCACCTCGCCTGCATCGAGGAGTAGGGCTGACATGATAGCCAGAGAGAGCGATCTGGCTATGCTTGCTGCGCGCTGCTTGTCAGATAGATGCGTCATCAAACTTACATGCGGGTGAGAAAAGCCCCGATTTCGTCATAAAATCGGGGCTCGATGTAAGTTCTAGGGTGTCAAAAGTTACATCAGCCGCTTACGACCACTCTGTCTATCTCTCCGAGCGGGACGGGCGCCGATTCCCTGATTTCTGCCATGTCGAGGTGCGAGATCAAACTCTTGGCGCGCTCGCCGGAATGGTACGCCTTGTTCGGCGCCACTTTCCTGTAGAGCTTCTTGAGTTTCGTCTTCCCCTTGTTGCCCGTCGGCATTTCCGTCTCAGATGGCAGCCCGAGGAAGGACAGGACGCCGGGCAGGTCGCACAGCATCACGTCCTCGATGTCGGCCTCGGCAGCCAGGTCGACGACCTTCTGCGCTGCCGGCGAGATGCTCTCGCGCAGCATAGCCCAGTCGCCCTCGTGGAACTTTGTGATGTCGCTGTTGTACTCGTCGGTGTCGTAGCAGAGGAAGACCGTCCAAGCGATCTCCGGGTTTTCGCCTACGCAAGCCCTGTCGAACCACGTGGCCGAGTTGGTCATCTGGGAGACGGAGTTCACGCTGGCCATCATGACGACCTTCTCGCCGTTTGCCGACGTTATGGCGTAGCGGTCCTCTTGCGTGTCGAGGTCCTTCCTGAGAGCGAGGCCCTTGGCCGCGCACAGCTGCGAGAGGTACTCGAGGTAGAAGACCTTCTCCGTCGCACCCTCGACGATGAACGCCAGCCCGCGACATGCTTCGCTTCCGCCCATGTCAGTTCTCCAGGAGGTCGCGGAGCACCCGGGCGCCGTCTCCGTCGTCCGACATCAGGGAGAAGAGGTACTCCCCGAGGCCGAACCCGTGGTTGTACGCTGCGGCGACAGCCCCCTTCACCTTTGACGGGCGCATCTTCCTGAAGTGGGCAACACCGTCCTCGTTCGGCACTCCGACATAGACCTTTTCCGGTTTTAGGTACTGGACGAGGTAGGGCGAGTGGCTCGTGAGCAGCAGCGAGGTGTCCGCAATGCTCTCGTTGAGGATCTCGAGGAGCTCCTGCGTCATGCGCGGATGGATGCTCGTCTCGACTTCCTCGATGCCGATGCCGCCCGCGCCCTTGGCCCCGGCGATCATCACGTTGGCGATGAGCCAGATGATGCGCTTCGTGCCGGTGGACATATAGGAGACGTCGACTGGTTGGTTGACGTGCGAGCTCTTTATCATCAGGCGGTAGAGCTCGTCCTTGATCCTGAAGGGGATGTCCGTGTCGGCGTCGGCCGCGCCGAGCATCTCGACGAGCCTGCTGTGCTCCTCGGGGTTGATGGCGTAGGAGACGGCCGAGATTTCCTCGAACTCGGGGAACAGCGTGTACACGGCCGCCTGGAAATCCTCGTACCTTTCCGGGCTGGCCTTGCTCAGGTGGAACAGCGAGCGGGACAGGTCCTCGTCGTCGAACATGACGAAGGAGTCGTCAGGGTGCTGCACCTTGAGCTCCAGGGGCGTCGAGCGGAAGCGGTTGTCGGTGTCCAGCGAGTCGCATATATCGAACGACGCCGACAGGACGGACTTGATGGCTCCGTTGATATCGATGTCCTCGATCGCGGTGAGTACGTCGATGGCGAGTTTCGTGCCGTCGAGGCTTATCGAGCGGAACGATCTCGTGTCGTGGCTCTTCTTGTACTTTCCCTCGTTGCGCTTGAGGTAGTTGGTCCAGGGGCCGCGCTCCCTCGAGCTGATCTCTATGGTCTCGTCGGTTATCCTGCAGCCCTCGCCGTCGTCGCGCAGCCAGGCGAACGAGAAGCCGTAGCGCACGAAGCGGTATTCCCCGAGGGTCGGGTCGTCGAGCGTGATGGAGAAGCGGAAGTCGTCGTTGGCGAGCTTGGGGTTCAGCGGCATGCAATTCAACGAGCGCATCATCGACTCGCGCTGTCGGCTGCTCGACTTCATGAACTCGAAGCCGAAGTCGATGGCCTGCAGCAGGTTCGACTTGCCGTAGTTGTTCGGAGAGACGATGGCGCTTATCCCGCCGAGTTCGATGGTGGTCTGCGCGATGTTGCGGAAGCCCGATACCGCTACGCTCAGCAATTTCATAGTTGTGCTCCTTTCCGATGTAAGAAATTATTGCATATAATCGATTTGACATCAATATTTGATAAGTAGTAGATTGTGCGATGTATGGATAAGTTACTATCAAGTAAACTTCAAAACTTGAAAGGGGATGTAGATGGCGGTACGCAAGGCGCTTGTTGTTGGAATTGATGACTATCCGGGCAATCCACTCAACGGATGCTGCAACGATTCAGCTGCTTTGAAAAGCTTGCTGGAGAGAAACGGCAACGGGGATCCGAATTTTGATGTCCGACAGGTGAACAATGTCAAGAGCAAGGCTGAGCTCAGGACCCATGTCGAGGAATGCTTCAGCGGGAGTGCGGATGTTGCTCTTCTCTACTATTCGGGCCACGGCCACATCGATGCGGTCGGCGGTTACCTCGTTACGCCGGATTGCTCGATTGGAGACCCGGGTGTCTCTCTTGCAGACGTCTTGACCATCGCGAACAACTCGAAATGCGGTGAGAGAATAATCGTACTCGATAGCTGCTATTCGGGTTTCATGGGTAGCGTCAACACCGCAGGGCAGGATACTGCGACGATACACCAGGGTGTGACGATACTCACCGCTAGCCGCAGTACAGAACCATCTATGGAGATAGACGGACATGGGGTCTTCACCTCCTTGCTTATAGAAGCTTTGAAGGGAGGTGCTGCTGATATTACTGGCAGAATTACCGCTGGCGGTATTTATGCATACGTCGATAAGGCGCTCGGCCCTTGGGACCAACGCCCTATTTTCAAGACCAATGTCGCAAGGTTCACCTCTATCCGCAATGTCAATCCCCAGGTTGACATCGGGACGATTCGGAAACTGTACGAGTACTTTCCGAACGAGGATGCCCGGATGGAACTTGACCCGTCGTTCGAGCCGACTAATAGTCCCGATGACAAACATGAGGTGATCGAGCCGTATGCGGTTCCTGCCAATACGGCAAAATTCGCTGACCTTCAGAAGCTCGAGGGTATCGGCTTGGTCGTTCCAACAGATGAGGAACACATGTACTACGCTGCCATGCGATCGAAGGGTTGTCGCTTGACCCCCATGGGAAAGCAATATTGGCGGCTTGTCAAGGAAAACAAAATCTAGGAAGGAAATCAGTAATAATGAGCCTGAAGAATTACCATGTTTTTATTAGTCACTCATGGAAATACCCGAATCCTTATGAAACTGTAAAGCGTTGGCTGGACGAAGCGAGCTATTTTATCTGGAGCGATTACTCAGTTCCTTTTTACGATCCGCTTGACGCCAATACGGATAGGAAACTTAAAACGGAAATTAGGCAGCAGATTGCGGCATGCAGCTGCGTCGTGATTCTCTCGGGGATGTACGTCAGCTATAGCAAATGGATCAATTACGAGATTGACACCGCCATTGAAATGGGCAAGCCTATCATTGGAGTGAGGCCTTGGGGCCAGGAGAGGGTTCCTGCGGTGGTTTCCGAAAATGCAAGCGAAATGGTTGGGTGGAACTCCGCTAGTGTAGTGCAAGCTGTTCGCGATTATTCTCTCTGAAATTAAAGTACCGCTTGGTGCTAAAAATCGAGATGGTCCTTTTGCCATTGTGCCAGAAGGGCCATCTACTTTTGCCGGATAGCTTAAGAGGGACGTGCAGGTAATATTCTTCACGTCCCGGTGTAGCCGTCTGTAAGAGGGAGTAGATTAGCCTTCTCCTTATTTCGATCAAGGTACGCAGTTAAGTCGGGACTGCGGTGGAAATCCTGGACCGTTTCGGGTTAGGCGATCAGCCCCAAATCCCTCCTATACTGCATCGGGCTCCTGTAGTCCAGGTCGCTTTTCAGCCTGACGTCCCTATACCATCTGAGATACGCGTCGAGCATGTCCGCGAACTCGTCAAGCGAGACCCCGCTCCAGTCCCTGCCGTAGAAGAACTCTATCTTCAGCCTTCCGAAGAAGCCCTCGGCGCGCGCGTTGTCCGGGCTGCAGCCCTTCCTCGACATCGACCTCACGATGCCGTGATCTTCGCATATCTTTATCCACCCGGGCCAGCGATAGTGGCAGCCTCGGTCGCTGTGCCCCTTGGGGTGCTCGCCCGCCTTGAGCTGGGAGCATGCGCCCAGAAGCGACGAGTTCGCCATCTCCGCGTCCGGGGACGTGGAGATCGTCCAGCTTATCGGCATGCCGTCGAAGCAGTCGATTATCGGGGAGAGGTAGGTCTTTCCGGCGGGGATGCGGAACTCCGTGACGTCCGTTATCCAGAGCTCGTTGGGCGCGCCCGCCCTGAAGTGGTGCTTCCCGCGCCCGTCTCGCAGCAGGTTGTCCGGCGCCTCGGATATCTCCCCCCGGTAGGAGCTGTAGCGCCGCTTCCTCTTGGCGGCGCGGGCGACGAGGGACTCCTCGCCCATGATCGCGCGCACGGTCCACTCCCCGATGCCCGTCTGGGCGGCGATCCTCCGGTAGCCGTAGGCGCCGCCGCTGTCGCCGAACGCCCTGACGACCGCCGCCCGCGCATCGGCGCGCTCCGCGCTCTCGGGGCGCGCCAGGGCGCCGGCCGCGTACTCATAGCTGCTTTTCGCCATCCGCATCAGCGCCAGCAGGCCCTTCAGCCTCCACTTCGGGCGCAGCGACGAGATCACCGCCGCCTTCTCCGCGTTCGTCAGCCGTTTCGGGTCGGTGCCCGGGTCTTTTTTTATGATCTCGAGCGTCGCTTGGCGCACGTCTATCTCGAGCTGCAGCTTCCTGACCTGCGCCTTCAGGTCGGAATGCATCTTCTCCAGCTCCTCGACGTCATCCGGCAGCTCATCGTATCGCTTGCTCACGGGAGCACCTTTCTCTTCGGGCGCCCCTCCATTATGCCCCAAGATCTCCCGCCGCCAGACGTAAGGCGCGGCGCGGGATACGCCGTACCTGCCGGCGACCTCGGCGGCGCTGCCGCTCCTGGCCTCGAGCTCCGCCACGGCCTGCACCTTCGTCTCGATCGGCAGAACGCCCTTCTTGGGGTTGGGCCCGCGGTATTTGCGCTGGCCCGGCGCGAGCTCGTCGACCCAGTTGCCGAGCATCTCGCGGCTCGGGTATCCCATGGCCCTTATAGTCCGCGCGAGGCTTTTCCCGTGCTCCAGGTAGTAATCGACCGCGCCCCGCTTCTCCTCGTCGGAGTACTTCGGCCTGCGATGCCTCCTTTCCAGGAACTCGTCGCCGCCGAGCTGGTACTCCTTCCACCAGTTGCGGAGCGTGTTGCGGCTGGGGTAGCCGAGCTCCGCTATGGTGTCGGCCGCGCTGCAGCCGAACCTGGCGAACGTCTCGATGGCCTTCTTTCTCTGCTCTGCGCTGTACATCCTCGTGGTCCTCCTGGTCCTCTTTTGGTCCAGGATTTCCACCGCAGTCCCAAATCACGGGATAAAAGTTTCGGGTTTCACCCCAAAAGTTTCGCGCAGGACGAAAGCGCCGACCATCTCCCAAGCCAGGCTATCCTAGTCATTGCTTCGGTAATTCGACTAAGGAGGCCGGAAAGGGAAATGATCGGCATGTCAACCATTCTATCAATCAGAAGGCGGCTTGACGCCGGCGACAGCGTCGCCCAGGTCGCAAGGGACGAGGGGGTGTCGGAGCCGACCGTGCGCAAGTACCGCGACATGGACGACTTCACCCGTCTTTGAGAGCCAGGAGGAAGCGGGCGAAGGGCGAATTCCTGCACCTCGATTGGGCGGCCGCGGCACACCTCGCCGTCCGGCATGTCCCTCACCTGCTCCCAGGTTATCTGGCGCTCGGCGGCGATGCTGAAGGCCTCGCACGCCGACTCCATGGACATGTGCCTCGTCGACGCTATCGCGCGTCGCGACACCCCTTGGTCGCGGAGCTCCATTATCAGCTTCGCCTTTATCTTTCTTGCCATGGCTGAACCCCTTTCGTTCAATCGTCTTACATGGCAAGTCGATTGTAGGAACGGGCACCGAGGGCGATACGGATTGCGTGAAACGGGTGATACGGAGACGGCGAAACGGCTATGCGGCCGAGCGATACGGAAAGCGCGAAACAGGTGCTACGCGAAACGCGCAATAATCAGGTAACATAAGAGCACTTCGGAACTTTGCGTATTGTTACTGTTTTCAAGCAAAGTTACTTTGCGCATTGTTAATATTTTCGACAATAATTACTTTGCGTATTGCCAAAACAACATCTAGGGAATGAGGTGGTCCCCATGGAGCTGCGTCGAGACATCTACAGTCGCCTGACGGAATGGAAGCAAACCTCAAACGGCGCCTCGGCCCTGCTCATCGAGGGCGCACGACGCGTAGGCAAATCGACCATTGCCGAAGCGTTTGGCAGGAACGAGTACCGGACATACGCCCTCATCGACTTCGCCAAGGCATCGCCCGGCCTCAAGGCCAGCTTCGAGAACAGCCTCAACGACCTCGACAGCCTCTACCAGCGCCTATCCCTCGAGGCCAACACGCCCCTCTACCCCCGCGAGTCGCTTGTCATATTCGACGAGATCCAGCGCTTCCCCAAGGCCCGCGAGGCGGTCAAGTACCTCGTTGCCGACGGCCGCTACGACATCCTCGAGACGGGCTCGCTCATCACCATCAAGGAAAACGTCGAAAACATCGTCATCCCGTCCGAAGAGCGAAAGATCAAGATGCACCCCCTAACCTTCCGGG